>JAUSPO010000168.1 GCA_030656575.1 Bacillota bacterium | reverse complement strand
AAAAACTTTCCTTGGTATCTTTCATTGCTCATTATGTACCCCCCCAGACACAGTTCTGAGCAATATTTTACCAAACTGCTTTGATTTTGTCCAGCATTATTTCTTTAATTTCCATTTATTGTCTTCATGAATTCGCCGTGGACATGGGGACGGTTCGATTGTCCCCGTAGCGTAAGCGAAGACTTGGGGACATTCATAGGGGACATTCCCCGCAGGGGTGTGTCGCCATACCACTTGAAAAATAGGGTGTGTCGCCTTACCATAGCTAGTGGGCAGACGATGGAACCGTCCCCATGTCTCGCGCATAGAACCGTCCCCATGTCTCGCGCATAGGAACCCCTCAAATGGGCAGACAAAGGAACCGTCCCCATGTCTGCACCGCTCCATCTACATATTCACCGCCCTTCTGGGGCGGCTCTTTACTAATGTATACAAGATTTAATTTTTATAGTAGAATGAAGATTGCAGAGTTTTAAAAGGGGGAGAAACAGTGGGTCATACAATATCAGAAAAAATATTGGCTAAAGCTGCAGGAAAAAAAGAAGTATTTCCCGGGGAATTAATTATTGCGAAAATAGATATGGCCCTGGGAAATGATATTACTTCGCCTGTGGCTATCAATGAATTTAGAAAAACAGGGGTTGAGAATGTCTTTGACAAAGAAAGGATTGCTCTTATCCCGGATCATTTTACGCCGAACAAAGACATGCAGTCAGCTGAGCAGGTCAGGATTATGCGCGACTTCGCCCATGAACAGGGAATTGTTCACTATTATGAGATAGGCCGTATGGGTGTCGAACATGCCCTGCTCCCTGAATTGGGCCTGGTTTTACCGGGGGACGTGGTTATAGGAGCCGATTCCCATACCTGCACTTATGGAGCACTTGGCGCATTTGGCACCGGAGTTGGAAGCACTGATCTTGCAGCTGTGATGGCTACAGGGGAACTCTGGTTTAAAGTGCCTCCTACGATCAGGCTTATCTTTCATGGAAATTTGCCTCCATGGGTAGGCGGCAAAGACCTGATTTTATTTGCTATCGGGCAGCTCGGTGTTGACGGAGCACGATACGCAGCCCTTGAATTTGCCGGCCCGGTGATCAGTAAGTTGAATATGGATGCCCGCTTTACGATCTCAAACATGGCCATAGAGGCAGGAGCAAAAGCAGGGCTAATATCCCCGGATAATATTACCCTTGATTATGTGAAGGGCAGAGCCAAAAGAAACTTTACGCCTATAACCGGTGACGAAGATGCATATGTGTTTCAGGAATATAATTGGGATGTGGAGAATCTTGAGCCGCAGGTGGCTCTTCCTTTCAGCCCGGCTAATGCACAGCCTGTTTCAAGTGCAGCCGGTACGCCTGTAGATCAGGTTGTGATAGGATCCTGCACAAATGGAAGAATAGAAGATCTGCGCCAGGCAGCCGCTCTCTTAAAAGGCAGGAAGGTTCACCCCCGGGTGCGCCTCATTGTCATTCCGGCTACTCAGGCTATCTACCTGCAGGCCTTACGCGAGGGGCTGCTGGAGATTTTCACTGAAGCAGAGGCCGCTGTAAGCACGCCAACATGTGGTCCATGCTTAGGAGGACATATGGGTATCCTTGCTGAAGGGGAAGTGGCTGTGGCTACCACTAACCGTAATTTTGTGGGGCGGATGGGACACCCCAAAAGCAGGGTATATCTTGCCGGACCTGCTGTAGCAGCAGCTTCAGCAGTGGTAGGGGCTATTGCCCATCCTGAGGAATTAGGGGAGGTGAAGTGAGATGCGTGTATTAAAAGGCAGGGTCTGGTCTTTTGGAGATGATATTGATACAGATGCCATCATTCCAGCCCGGTATCTCAATACCTCTGATCCTAAGGAGCTTGCTGCTCACTGCATGGAGGATGCAGATTGCACTTTTGTGGAAAAAGCGGCACCCGGAGACATAATTGTTGCGGGGAAAAATTTTGGCTGCGGCAGTTCCCGGGAACATGCGCCCATTGCCATCAAGGAAGCAGGTATTAGCTGTGTGATTGCCGAAAGTTTTGCCCGTATTTTTTATCGTAATGCCATAAACATAGGGCTGCCCATCCTCGAATCACCAGAGGCGGCAGCATTTTTAAAAGAAGGTCAGCAGGTGGAAGTTGACCTGGAAAAGGGAGAAATACATGAAATTATAAGCGGTCGCAGATTTACCGCCGTTGCCTTTCCTCCTTTTATGCGGGAGATTATGTCCAAAGGCGGCCTTATTAATTACGTTAAGGAAAAGGTGGCAAATCAGAAGTCAGGAGTCAGAAGTCAGGAGTCAGAAGTCAGGAGTCAGGAGTCAGAATAAGAGACTACCCAGTAGTCAGGAATCAGAAGTCAGTAGTTAGAATGAGATAAACTGGCGAGAAAGAAAGATTTTTGATACGGTGATATTTCAAAACAAAACTTCTGCTTACAAGATGTTAGTAAATTCAATGGAAGCAAATTCTCTTGGCATTCTGAATTCTGACTACCTGAGTTTTAATGGATAATAAACCTTATTATAGAAGATAAGTAACTACTCAGCCATTAGGTTACTTAGTCGCTCGGGACGCAAAGCATGGGGACGGTTCCATCGTCTTCCCACTAGCTATGGTAAGGCGACACACCCCTGCGGGGAATGTCCCCAAGTCTTAGCTACGCTACGGTGACGCTCGAACCGTCCCCAAGCTTTACTTGTCTTTTATCTGAGTAGTTACGAAGATAATTGTAATTAACGGGAGGTGAACACCGTGCCTACATGGCGCTGTCCGGTTTGTGGCTTTGAAAGGGATGGCCGATGTAAACCCCGCAAGTGTCCCAACTGTGATGATAACAGGGATTTTGAGAAAAAACGAGAATAAAGAAGAAAAAAAATAACAACTCAGGTTAAAGCTCAGCATAAGAAACTGATGTGGAAGAAGGAGGTGTTAACCTGGTTCGGAAAAGATGTTCCGCACCAGGGGCAGGCAAACATGAAAAACTATAGTACTGAACAAATCCGCAATGTTGCTCTCATTTCTCACGGAGGGGCAGGGAAAACATCCCTGTCGGAAGCAATGCTTTACACTTCAGGGGCTATTAACCGCCTTGGCAGAGTGGATTCTGGGAATACAACCACAGATTTTGATCCGGATGAAATCAAGAGGCAGGTTACAATCAGTACCTCTCTTGCTCCTTTAGAGTGGAAAGGGGTTAAGATAAACCT
Source organism: Bacillota bacterium (assembly GCA_030656575.1). Lineage (GTDB taxonomy): Bacteria > Bacillota > Dethiobacteria > DTU022 > UBA8154 > JAUSPO01. The sequence goes on along the minus strand of JAUSPO010000168.1, from coordinate 52,030 downwards.
TCTTGATACACCCGGATATTTTGATTTTATTGGAGAGGTGCAGGGAGCACTGCGTGTGGCTGATAGCGCTGTCGTAGTAGTCTGCGCCGTATCGGGGGTTGAGGTGGGCACAGAAAAAGTGTGGGCTTACGCTGATAACCACAACCTGCCCCGTCTGGTTTTTATAAATAAAATTGACAGGGAAAATGCCAACTTTGATAATGTTTTAGGGCAGCTGCGCAAATTTTTCGGCGTGAAGGTTTTCCCCCTGCAGTTTCCCCTTGGGCATGAGGCTTCTTTTAAAGGGGTAGTGGATCTGGTAAAAATGAAAGCTCTTGTTTATACTGATGCCACAGGGCTTGCGGTCAAGGAAGAAGATATCCCTGCAGACCTGCTTGAGAAAGCAGAAGAATTACGGGAGAAAGTTGTTGAAGCGGCAGCTGAATCCGACGATGCACTTATGGAAAAATACCTTGAAGGGGATGCCTTAAGTGAAGAAGAAATTGGTGGGGCATTACGAAAGGGTACCCTCGAGGGCAGGATAGTCCCGGTTCTTTGCGGAGCAGGGACAATGAATTACGGAATGCAGCCCCTTCTCGATTTAATGCAGACCGCGCTCCCTTCACCTTTAGACAAACCCCCTGTAAAAGGCACCCTTCCCGGCAAGGAAGACGAGGTTATCAAAAAGGCCGATGCGAGCGGACCTCTCTCCGCCATGGTTTTTAAAACCCTGGCAGACCCTTATGTGGGCAGGGTAACCTATTTCCGGGTTTATTCCGGTGTGCTCAAAGCGGACTCTCAGGTATATAACTTTAACAAAGAGAAAGCGGAACGTATCGGCAGTATATTTTTCATGCGGGGGAAAAACCAGATCCAAACGGACCAGGTTGTTGCCGGTGATATCGGGGCTGTGGCCAAGCTTTCAGCAACTGCCACAGGTGATACCTTCGGCGAAAAAAGCAGTCCTGTTCTCTTCCAGCCCATTAATTTTCCAGAACCCGTCATTTCCTTTGCTGTAGAACCAAAAAATAAGGGTGATGAGGAAAAAGTAGGCGCAGGCCTCACACGCTTCCTGGAAGAAGATCCTACTTTCCGTGTGGAGAGAAATACGGAAACGAAGCAGACTATCATCTCTGGGATGGGAGATACCCACCTCGATGTTATTGTTGAAAGACTCGCTAAAAAGTTTAATGTTGAAGTAAACCTTACGACTCCCAAAGTGCCATATCGGGAAACGATCCGGGGTGCTGCCAAAAAGGAAGGAAAGTATAAGAAACAAAGCGGTGGTCGGGGCCAGTACGGCCATGTTTTCCTGGAGATAAATCCTATGCCCCGGGGAGAGGGTTTTGTCTTTGAAGATAAGGTTGTGGGGGGTGTTGTCCCCCGTCAGTATATCCCTGCGGTGGAAAAAGGCGTAGTTGAAGCTATGGATGAAGGAAACCTGGCTAAATATCCCATGGTGGACATGAAGGTTGCTCTCTATGACGGTTCCTATCATAACGTAGACTCGTCTGAGATGGCTTTCAAGATTGCTGCTTCCATGGCCTTACGCTCAGCTATAGACAATGCTGATCCCGTCCTTTTGGAACCAATTATGGGTGTGGAGGTAACAGTGCCTGATAATTTTATGGGCGATATCATGGGTGCCCTTAACAGCAGGAGAGGCCGTATCCAGGGCATGGTGCCAGGCGAAGGGCTGCAGGTTATTAAGGCTCAGGTTCCTCTCTCTGAAATGTTCGACTATGCTATAGATTTGCGTTCCATGACACAGGGCAGGGGTTTCTTCAAGATGAAGTTTTCCCATTATGAAGAAGTTCCTTTCCAGGAGGCTGAAAAAATTATTGCCGCCGCCAAAGCAAAAAAAGAAGGAAACTAAGGTTCGCCGAATACAGGAAGCTCCCCATATTTGGGGGGCTTCCCTTATATTTAGCATCGGACAAGATTTCTTCTGCATATTGTAAAGTAGACTTAAATGCCATTTAGATGGTCAAAAAGGGGTTGAAGGTCTTGGCGAAAAAATTAAGGGTAGGTATTCTTTTTGGAGGGCGTTCCGGTGAACATACTGTTTCATTGCTCTCGGCTGCATCTGTAATGGCAGCTATGGATAAGAATAGATACGAGATTATTCCCGTAGGGATCACAGAAGAAGGCCAATGGCTGGCAGGTGGAGATCCGCTGCGCTGCCTTAAGAAGAAGGAGATACCGGGAGACTGCTGTTTCACATCCTTAGTCACGGACCCAATTTCGCCTGGATTAATATTTTTAAGCAAAGAGGGACAAAACAGGGAGTTTATACCTCTTGATGCGGTTTTTCCTGTCCTTCATGGCACATATGGTGAGGACGGCACAATACAGGGCCTGCTGGAGCTGGCGAATTTGCCGTATGTGGGGGCTGGCGTTCTTTCTTCCGCTGTGGGAATGGATAAGGTTTTCATGAAGGTGCTTTTTAGTTATCATGGACTGCCTGTAGGTGAATTTATCTCCTTTAAGTCTTTTCAGTGGTCCAGGGACCGGAAACCGATTATAAAAATGATCGAGGAAAAACTGGGCTATCCCTGCTTTATTAAGCCGGCAAATTTAGGCTCAAGCGTGGGTATAAGCAAAGCTTCTGATCATGGGTCACTTCTTCAGGGAATTGAAGATGCTTTTAATTATGACCACAAAGTAATCGTAGAAGCTTTCATTAAAGGACGTGAGATCGAATGCAGCGTCCTGGGGCATAATGAGCCCATTTCTTCTGTCCCGGGGGAAATTATTCCCGGCGCCGACTTTTATGATTACAATGCTAAGTACTTAGACGAAAGTTCCCGCCTTATTATTCCCGCTCCTCTGGATCAGGAAGCAGAAGAGAAAATTAAGCAATATGCTGTCCTTGCTTTTCAAGCCGTGGAATGCAGTGGCCTTGGAAGGGTTGACTTTTTCTATGATGAGAAAGAAGAGAAGATCTTTGTCAACGAAATTAACACTATTCCCGGTTTTACGAGTATCAGTATGTATCCCAAACTCTGGGAGAAAAGCGGTATCCCTTATGGAAAGCTCATTGACAGGCTGATAGAGGTAGCCCTGGAAAAGCATGAGGAAAAAAGCAGGCTTAAATTTAACTCATAGTGGTCCATTCTTTTTTCTAGTACCAAAGAACCATTTTTTTGTAAACCCCCAGGGACTTTTACCCACAGCTTGTTAATTTAAAATATATGTAGTACAATATGAGCAGTTAAAAAAGAAGAAGCAGGGATTTTGGCAAAAACAGGAGGATGGTTCATGATGGAGATAGGTACATTCAGAGTTAAAAAAGGGATGGCTGAAATGCAAAAGGGCGGGGTTATTATGGATGTAGTCAATCCCGAGCAGGCGAAAATTGCGGAGTCTTCAGGTGCCGTAGCAGTTATGGCCCTTGAAAGGGTTCCGGCGGATATAAGAGCTACGGGGGGCGTAGCGCGCATGGCTGATCCTGAAATCATTCAGAAGATCATGGAAGTGGTCACTATTCCTGTCATGGCTAAATGCCGTATCGGGCATTTCGTAGAAGCCCAGATACTGGAAGCCCTGGGAGTTGATTATATTGATGAGAGTGAAGTTCTTACTCCTGCAGACGAACGATACCATGTGAATAAGCATTCATTTACTGTGCCTTTTGTCTGCGGCTGCAGGGATCTTGGTGAAGCCCTGCGCCGTATCGGGGAAGGGGCAGCCATGATTCGTACTAAAGGTGAACCAGGAACCGGCAATGTGGTGGAAGCGGTCAGGCACATGCGTCAGGTCATGGATCAAATCCGTCAGGTACAGAATGCTCCAGATGAGGAACTGATGACCCTTGCCAAAGAAATAGGCGCTCCTTATGAACTGATCCTCCAGGTAAAAAAGCTTGGGAAACTGCCCGTTGTGAATTTCGCTGCCGGTGGAATCGCAACTCCCGCAGACGCTGCGCTTATGATGCAGCTGGGGGCTGACGGCGTTTTTGTGGGTTCCGGTATTTTTAAATCAGATGATCCTCAGAAAATGGCAGTGGCAATCGTAGAGGCAACTTTGCATTATGATGACCCCGAGCTTCTGGCTGCTGTTTCCAAGGGCTTAGGCGATGCAATGCACGGTCTGGATATTTCTCTGCTGACCCAGGCGGAGCGCATGCAGACTAGAGGTGTTTAATCTGTTTAGGGACCTTAGGATAGGAGTTCTTGGTATACAGGGAGCTGTCTCCGAGCATATTGAATCCCTGAAGAAATGTGGCGCCGGTTATGTTGCTGTCAGAAAAGCTGCTCTGCTGGATGATCTTGATGGTCTCATTATCCCCGGCGGTGAAAGCACTACGATAGGGCGGTTAAGCGGGTTGTACGGCTATCAGGATCGTATATCTGCTATGGCTGCGGCAGGTAAGCCCATTTTTGGTACATGCGCAGGACTGATACTGCTGGCCAGGGAACTGGAGGGGCAGGATCCCATTTTAGCTCTGATGTCAATTAAGGTAAGGCGCAATGCTTTTGGCAGGCAGAAGGAAAGCTTTGAGGCAGATTTGCAGATTCCTGTTCTTGGTGAAGAGCCTTACTGCGGGGTTTTTATCAGGGCACCGATCATTACCTCTGTGCAGGAAGGGGCCGGAGTTCTGGCGCAATTTCAGGGACAGATAGTGGCTGTTCGGGAAAATAACCTTCTGGCAGCTTCTTTTCACCCGGAACTTACTGATGATTTACGCTTTCACAACTATTTCCTCGGTATGGCCCTGCAAAAGGCAGTCTAGTAACCCTGGAAAAAAATTTAACAGAAAGAGGAAAGGGTGTTCCCTTTTCTTTTTCATTTTAGGAGAGGATAAAGACAGTGTAGTGAAGAATATATACGCTTAGGGTGGATAAATATGGATGATCTTTTTCTTGCGCAGGCTGAGAATATAAGCAAGCTCGAACAATGGCGGGATGTCTGCCTCAACTGCAGGCGCTGTCCATTGCGTGAAGGGGCCCATGGTGTTGTTTTTGGCGAGGGAAACCCTCATGCAAAGATTATCTTTATTGGTGAAGGACCGGGAGCTGAAGAAGATAAACTGGGCCGTCCTTTTGTTGGTAAAGCGGGAAAGCTTCTTGACCGTATTTTGGGTGCTGCCGGTTGGAATAGGGAAGTGGTCTATATAGCCAATATTGTTAAATGCCGTCCTATCGGTAACCGCAACCCTTTGCAGGAAGAAATTGAATTCTGCTATCCTCTCCTGGAAAAGCAGATTGAGCTTATCGATCCGGCTATTATGGTCACCCTTGGGGCAGTAGCCACAAAGGTCTTTCTCGGCCCCAAAATTTTAATTACGAAAGAGCGGGGAAAATGGCATAAAATCGGCAGTCGCATGTTGATGCCCACCTTTCATCCTGCCGCCCTTTTACGTGATCCCCATAAAAATTTGCCCGTCTGGGAAGATATTCAGCAGGCAATGAAAATGTACGGAAAAATGTAACAAAAATATATACTGATTCAGGAGATGCGGATTGTCATGAATGAAAAAATCCTCCTTGTCGAGGATGAAATAACCCTTGCCAAGGCGCTTAAGTTTAGCCTGGAAAAAGAAGGATTTAATGTAGAGGTGGCCTTTGACGGAGAAGAGGCTCTAAAGTCCGTGGACAGAGAAGAACCGGACCTTGTCATTCTTGATCTCATGCTTCCTAAAATTGATGGTTATGAGGTTTGCCGCAGTATACGACGGGACTCTGAGGTCCCGATTATTATGCTTACGGCCCGGGACGAGGATATAGACAAAATTCTCGGACTCGAGCTTGGCGCAGACGACTATATGACAAAGCCCTTTAACACGCGGGAACTTGTGGCGCGCATTAAGGCTATTTTACGCCGCACTGTTCATCAGCCTGCCTTAGAAAAAAACAGCATCAAGGTGGGGGATCTGCAGATAGATCTTATCAAACATAAAGTTACAGTTAAAGATCGTGAAGTATTTCTTACTTCAAAGGAATATGCCCTCCTGAGCTTTTTAGCTTCAAATTCCGGAAGAGTCTATTCCCGAGACCAGCTCCTTGAGGAGATATGGGGAGAAAAGCACTCTGGTGATGCCCGTACGGTGGATGTCCACGTCAGGCATTTAAGGGAAAAAATTGAGGAATTTCCGGCAGATCCCGGCTTAATCCTTACAGTCTGGGGGACAGGTTATAAATTCAGGGAGGGATAACCTAAAATAGTATGTTCAATAGTATTCGTCTCAGAATGACAATAACATATCTTTTGCTTATCGCAGCGGTGATGCTGGCAACCGGGCTTGTCCTCTTAAATGTTCTCGAAAATTATTACCTCTCGTCAGAGGAAGAAAATTTACAGCGCACAGGCAGGTTGGCGGCAGAATCATTCCTGACCTACCTAAGGGAAGATTCGGACCCCGTTCTCCTAAGCAGTGTGGCTGAGAGTTTTAGCCGTCAGATCAATGCACGGGTCATTGTCGTCAGCCCCCAAAAATTAGTTTTGGGAGATTCAGTACGCATCGGAGGGCTTTTGGGCTCAAGGTTGGAGCGGTCAGAAGTTCAGGATGCCCTGGAAGGAAGAATGGGCCGCAGTATTCAATACAGCAAGCTTTCAGATCAATGGGTTCTCCAGGTAACTGTTCCTGTGGAAGAACACGATACTTCTTTTGGGGCAGTCTTTCTTTCCGCTTCCCTGGCACCTGTTTATGAAAACCTCACGGCCATCCGCCGTTTTATGGTCGTCTCCACGCTTACTGCCATGCTTTTTGCAGGGGGGCTCGTAATACTTTTTGCCCATCGCCTCACGAAACCTATTAAAGAGTTAACTGGCGTAGCCCAGCAGATGGCTGAAGGGAAACTGGACCAGAATATTCCTATTACCACAGATGATGAAATCGGGCGGCTGGCGCAGCAGTTTAACATCATGGCCGCAAGGGTTAAGGAGACGAACCAGCACCTCACACGTTTTGTGGGCGATGTTTCCCACGAGCTGAGGACGCCTCTTGCTTCCATACACATCTGCCTCCAGTCCCTGGAAGATTATGAAATGAAACCGGAAGAGCAGAAGGAATTTTTGCAGGATATCAACAAGGAAACCGAACGCTTAATCTACCTGGTAGAAGACCTTCTGGAGCTGACAAGAAGACAGGAAGTAGGCGAAAAAAGTGAGATTTTTTCTTTAGGAGAGCTGCTGGAAGAAGTATTGGAGGTTACCAGCCCTCGCGTTAAGCGCAAAGGGTTAACGCTCTTCAAAGAAATCTCAGAAGGACTTCCTCTTTTTTTTATTTCTCCGGAAGCCCTCAAAAGAGTGCTCTTCAATCTTTTGGATAACGCTATTAAGTATACTCCCTCCGGCGGTTGGCTTAAAATTGCAGCTGAGAACAGGGCAGGTGAGGTAATAGTCACCGTTCAGGATACAGGCTGCGGTATACCTGAAGAAGCAATTCCTCATCTTTTTGAACGTTTTTTCAGGGTTGACAAGTCCAGGTCCCGTTACCTGGGAGGTACAGGCCTGGGGTTGGCTATTTGCAAGGAGATAATCGATCATTATGGTGGTCAAATTGGAGTTGAGGAAAGCCAGGAAGACAAAGGCAGCACCTTTTTCTTTACTCTTCCGGTAGATGTAACAATACAAGCTGATTATGAGGAAGATGTCATATGACTATCAGAAAAAATAATGTTAAGGTAATTTTATTGCCAGGGAAAATATACCCTTATCTGAAACAGGCTCTTATTATTCTACTATTAACGGCGCTGCTTCAAAGCTCTGCCTGTGCTCCGAGGATCCCCTTTTCCCAGGATGCTCCTGTTGAGCCTGTAATATGGGGGCTGGAAAGATCAGGTGACTTGTATCTCAGGGGGCGCTTTTCTGTTGTGAACCCGGAAATGACCGTGCATGCTCTTGCCATTTCCAGCTCTGGAAGTGAGATTATCTTCAGCCTGGATGCTCGCTCAATTAATATGTTAGATGATCAGGGGCGCCTGAGGTGGGAATTTTTCCCTGAAGGCAGCCCTGTAGCTGCCGATTTGACTTCTGACGGGTGCTATGTGGCAGTGGGCACAGACCTTGGTAAATTATATTTTTTGAGAAATGACGGGCATGTTTTATGGGAAAATCTTTTTGAGGGCAGGCCTAGACAACTCGCTCTTGATCCGGAGGGTAATTACTTAGCGGTTTCTATTGAAGAAGAAGACGGTTATATGCTTTATTATTTGGATAAATGGGGCACTCCGCTCGGGGAATTGAAAACCGGTATGATTTTGGATCTAAAAATTTTACCCGGAGGGGAGCTTTATTATCTTGAAAAAGGGGATCAAATAAACACCCTTGTTATTCTCTCCATGGGAGATCTGTTATGGGAGGAAAAGGCTCTGCTGTCTTCTGTGTCGGGCTGCGGAAATTTTGTTGTTACCTATACGGGGGAGATGATCAATTTTTACAGTCTGAGGGAAACGGCTCCCCCCGTCCTTTTATCCAGTCATTCCATCAATATAGAAATAAGCTGGCTGGACATCACCGAAGGAGGAGAGCAGGTACTGGCCTACAGTGCTTTCTCCGGCGGGAGCAGCAACCTTTTTGCTTTTCATAAAGACGGCCACGTTCTTTGGAAAAAGAGGATTCCTGACGGTTCTTTGATCCGGACATCTTTTAATGGTGAGAGAATCGTAGCTTCTTCCTGGCGGGAATACAGCGATGATTTTAGCATGGTCTTGGTGCTGGACAACAATGGCAACACATTGCAAAAAATAGAGATGGCCAGCCGTATAGAAAAAATGGCTTTGGCGAACGATGGCACAATCCTCACCCTGGCTGGAAGCTATGGCAATATCTTTATTCTGGATATTCCCGGTCCGGGTATCTACTATGAGGAAACGGAGAAGGCAGACTTTGAACAGGGTGGGGAAATATATCGGCCTGTTGCCTTTGAACGGCCAGGAGACGAATTCTACCTTACCCTGTATTTTTACGATGAAGAGGCTGTGCATCTTATTCCCGTAAACCGTAATGTGAAAAGGACTTTGAGGGTTCTACAGGTTGCTGTCAATGAGCTGGTGAAAGGCCCCCGCCGCTTTAGCGGCCTTTCGCGGACTATTCCCAAAGATACGGGTATTAACGTAGTTCAAAAAGACGGTCTCACTGAAATTAACCTCCCTGGAGCACTCAACCGTCTTGGGGGTTCGAGCCAGATTGTTGGCATTATAGATTCCCTGATTTTTACTGTCTCCCAATTTAATGCAGTGGAAGGTATCCGCTTTTTGGTAGATGGGCAGTATTCCGAAAGCTTTGGTGCTGAAGGGCTGATCATTGACCAGGTTTTTCCACCGCGCCATCCCGGGGAAAATAATAGAATGCTGCTCTACCTGCCTTATCGCTCCGGAGAACGTTATTACCTGCTTCCCCGGGAAGCGGTCCAGCTTGGAGGAAAATTTAATACTCCTCATGATCTGGTCAGAATTCTTCTGGAGGAAAGCAGCAGCTTATTACCTGAGCTGTTGGAACTTAATAAAATTACAGTTTTGCGAGAAGAAATCATCTTAGACTGGGGCCCATCATTTAAAAAATTGTTTCCCCCTGACGCCAATCCCCAGGAAAAAGCACTGGCGGCTCTCTTTTTGGATGCGCTGCTTTTGACGCTGACGAATAATCTTGAACCTGACCAGCTTGTGTTTTTAGTGGACGGAGTGGCCTGGGAACCACCTTCTGAATATCCTCCTCTAAACCGTATAGTAAAGCGTCCATTCTATATAAACCCAGAGTAATTTGCTTCGTTGGGCATATTTGTATTACCGAATGGCTATAACTACGTAAGAAAGATAGAAGCTTTTTTGCTGTATCGCATTGTTTTCCTCTTATACTTAAGGTAGAATAAGGAAAAAGATTTATACGGGAATTTTAGCAAAGGATCGTGATTAATTTTGCTTGCTTTCAGAGAACAGATATCAAACATACTTTCAACATTAACGGGACTTGATGCAGCTGAGGCGGCCTCTTATCTGGAGATCCCCCCTGAGCCGGGGATGGGTGAATATTCCTTCCCCTGTTACCTGCTTGCCAGGCAGCTAAGGAAAGCGCCCCAGGCCATAGCATCTGAGCTTGCCGCTAAAATAGAGCCTGACCGTTACCTGGGAAAGGCTATCAGCGAAGGTCCTTACCTGAATTTTTATGTAGATCGGCTCCATCTTTTTAAACAGCTTATCCCGGAAATTGTAAGAATGGGAACTGCCTATGGAAAGGAAGAAAAACGCCACGACGAGACGATAGTCGTAGACTATTCCGCTCCAAATATTGCCAAACCCTTTGGTGTGGGGCACTTGCGCTCAACGGTGATTGGGAACGCCCTCTGCCGCCTCTACATAGCCCTCGGTTATCATGTCATGGGCATTAATCACCTGGGAGACTGGGGCACGCAGTTCGGTAAGTTAATTGTGGCTTACCGGCGCTGGGGGGAGAGCTCGAAGCTGGAAAAAGACCCCGTCCATTACCTTTATCAGCTCTATGTCCTTTTTCACCGGGAAGCAGAGAAGGAACCTGATCTTGATGAAGAGGCGCGTCAATGGTTCAGAAAACTGGAAATGAACGACAAGGAAGCTATGGAGATCTGGGAACGATTTCGTGGTTTAAGCCTTGAGGAATTTAAGCGGATCTATAATTTCCTGGGAATAAAATTTGATTCTTTCCAGGGAGAAAGCTTTTACAATCACCTCCTTGAAGATACAATAAACCTGGCCGTGGGAAAAGGACTGGCCAGGGAGAGTGATGGTGCGCTGTTGGCGGATCTGGAGCCTCATGGAATGCCCCCCTGCCTGCTGCGTAAAAAAGACGGCGCCGCCCTTTATATCACCAGGGACCTGGCTGCTGCTATTTACAGGCATGAACAATATCATTTCCAGAAGCTGGTCTATGTAGTAGGCGCTGAGCAGACTCTCCATTTCAAACAGCTTTTTAAGATCATTGAACTGTTGGGCTATACCTGGTCTAAGCACTGTGTCCATGTTCCTTTCGGTTTAATTCACTTTAAGGACGGGCGAATGTCGACCCGGGAGGGCAATGTTATTTTTCTGGAGGATGTCTTGAACAGAGCTATCGAGATGGCCCATCGAATTATCCAGGAGAAAAACCCTGATTTGCATGATAAAGAGGAAGCGGCACGTATGGTGGGTCTGGGCGCGGTTATCTTTGGGGATTTAATTAACGACCGCATTAAGGATATAGAATTTGACTGGGATAAAGTGCTGGATTTTTCCGGTGAAACAGCTCCCTATGTGCAGTATGCCCATGCGCGGATCTGCAGTATCTTAAGAAAAGCTGGACAGGACGGAAATGCTGTGGCTCCGGAGACGGACGATTCCCTGCTCTTATCGGAAACAGGATTCCTCAGTGATCCTGAAGAGGAGCAGCTTCTTATAACTATGGCCCGCTTTAAAGAGCAAATTAGGCGTTCTGCAGCAGATTATCGTCCTTCTCACATGGCGCGGTACCTGGTGGACCTTGCCAGGGATTTTAATAAATTTTATCACAACTGTCCTGTTCTTAACGCTCCTGAAAGCCTCAGGAAGAACCGGTTCCTGCTTATTGAGGGTGTACGTATCGTCATTAAGAACGGTCTTGACCTTCTGGGAATTGAAGCTCCTGAGGAGATGTAAGTATTTAGAAAAGGGGAGAGACAGCAGATGTTGGATTTACGTTTTGTAAGGGAAAACATTGAAGTAGTGCAGGATGCCATTAACGCCAAAGGGGAAAAAGCTGACCTGGAAGAATTTTCACGTCTCGATAAAACGCGCCGTGATCTGCTCCAGGAAGTGGAAGCCCTTAAACACCAGCGCAATACAGTCTCCAAAGAAGTGGGCCGCCTGAAAAAAGATGGGCAGGACGCTGATACACTTGTTGAAAAAATGCAGCTTGTAAATGAACGTATTAAAAACATTGACGAAAAGAATAAGGAAATAGAGACAAATTTGGAAAAGATTCTTTTACATATCCCCAATCTTCCAGATCCGCAGGTTCCTTTTGGTTCGGCTGAAGAGGACAATTTGGAAGTCCGACGCTATGGTAATGTTCCGGAGTTTGATTTTACACCAAGGGCTCACTGGGATATCGGAGAGCTTCTGGGGATCCTGGATTTTCCCCGTGCCAGAAAAATTACAGGTTCCCGGTTTGTCCTTTATCAGGGTCTTGGTGCCCGTCTGGAAAGAGCATTAATTAATTTTATGCTCGATCTGCACACTTCTGAACACGGCTACAAGGAGATTTTTCCTCCCTTTATGGTGAACAGTGAGAGTATGCTTGGAACCGGGCAGCTTCCAAAGTTTGCTGAAGATGCTTTTCATGTTGAAGGGACAGACTACTGGCTGATCCCCACGGCAGAGGTGCCGGTGACCAATATGCACCGGGATGAGATTCTCGATGGGAAACAGCTGCCTCTCTACTACGTGGGCTACAGTGCCTGCTTTCGTGCCGAGGCAGGTGCCCATGGAAGGGATACGAGGGGATTGATCAGGCAGCACCAGTTTAACAAAGTTGAACTGGTGAAATTCACAGCACCGGAGGACTCCAATGAAGAACTTGAAAAGCTCGTAGGGAACGCTGAAAGGGTTTTACAGCTCCTGGGAATACCTTACCGGGTTATGCTTATGTGTACAGGAGATTTAGGTTTTGCCGCTGCCAAAAAATATGATCTGGAAATCTGGTTTCCATCATATGGTGCTTACAGGGAGGTTTCTTCCTGCAGTAACTTCCGGGATTTTCAGTCCCGTCGCGCCGGCATTCGCTTTCGTCCTGCGCCTGGGGTCAAAGCCGAGTTTGTCCATACCCTTAACGGTTCTGGAGTAGCTGTGGGGCGGACCCTTGCCGCTATCCTTGAAAACTACCAGCAGGCTGATGGAAGTGTAATCATTCCCGAGGCGCTGCGCCCTTACTTTCCTTCTTCATCAGAAGGCGTGATCAGAGTTCCCTGATCCAGTCCATTAATGGATGAAACACTGCAAAAAGCAATCCTCTTGCTGGGTGAAGTTGCTATGAGTGCTCAACGTATCCGTTGAACTGGAAGGCAAAGAACCCCGTCATGCAGCCGGGAAATGGCTTCTTTCCCAAAAATCTGCTCTCAGAGTGACTTTTCAAAAGGGTTCGGTTCGTTGACAAAAAGGTGCTTCTATGTTATACTTTTTTTAACCTTAGGAGGGGTGTCCGAGCGGTTTAAGGAGCCAGTCTTGAAAACTGGTGACTCGAAAGAGCCGTGGGTTCGAATCCCACCCCCTCCGCCAGAAAGAGCGTCAAAGCTTACATGCGGAGAGATGGCCGAGCCGGTCGAAGGCGGTCGCCTGCTAAGCGATTAAGCGGGTTAAAGCTCGCTTCGTGGGTTCGAATCCCACTCTCTCCGCCAAATATGCGCTCGTAGCTCAGCCTGGATAGAGTAACTGACTACGAATCAGGAGGTCGCAGGTTCGAATCCTGCCGGGCGCACCACATTCAGAGGGTTTTAAAAAGTCCGGTACTGCAATAGCATGCAATTCTTTTAGTGCCAGGGCAAAATAAGAACCGGGAGTGTCCGCTCCCGGCTAAAGTAAAATCCCGTGATAAGCCTTTTTTTAAGAGGCTTATTTTTTTAGGCAGGCAGCCAATGCTCCTACCTTCTCTGCTATGTTATCTTTCAATATATTATCATGTTATGGTATATTAGAGTATAAAAAGATTCTTTGCCTTTTGAAAAATTGCGAGGAGTGATTCAAATGAAAATTTTAGTTTGTACGGATGGGTCGGAGCATAGTCAAAAAGCTTTAGAAGAAGCTTCTAAAATCGCTAGTGGTTGTAAAGTTGATGAGGTTGCCATAATACATGTTTATAATAGCACCCCGGATTATGCTTATCTTCGAGGGGGGGGTATGGTAGAGGCACTGTAACAAAAGAAGATATAAAACTCTTTAGAAAGATGGAGGAGCAGCACAAAGAGGAAAGAAAAAAGATTGTATCAGAAGCCTTAAAGATATTTGAAAAGAATAACATAAAAGCGCGCACGATTTTTGAGGAAGGGCATCCTTCTGAAGTAATTACAAGGGTTGCTTCAGAGGGAGGGTTTGATATGATAGTTATTGGCAGTAGAGGGCAGGGTGGTTTGAAAAAGCTATTCCTTGGAAGTGTCAGTAGCGCTGTTGTTAATGAAGCAGATACTAATGTGTTAACCGTAAAATAAACTAAGTAAACCGATTCACTCTGAGAAACATTCTACAGTTTTAAAAGTAAAAAACCGCCAAAAATGCGGTCTAAAGAAAGCTGACTAATTGGCGGTTATTTTTTATCGGGCAATTCTTAACGGTTCCGTCTTCCTCTTACGCTCTTTTACCATTTTCGCCACGTATTCATTGAGAGCTTCCTGCCAGGTTCGCATGTCGTCTTTCCCCATTAACTCCAGGGAATAATTACGCAGGGCAGTCATAGCCGGACGGGGAGTGTCTACCGGGAAATCGGAAGAAAGGATCGGGACTATGGAAATATTGGGAAGTTCAGAGTAATCCATAATCTGACGGGCAAACTCATAACGGGTGCAGCTGCCCCGGTTTGCAAGATGGTATGTTCCCCAGGGCAGGTTTTCAGTGAGCATATTTATGATTTTATTGGCCAGGTCTTCTGTATAAATAGGTGAACCAATCCTGTCTGTCACTACTTTTAACTCTTTTCCGGTCAGGATCTGTTCGATTATTTTACCTACAAACTTGTGGTCTTCCTGGATGCCCCCAAACATCCAACCGGTACGGATGATGTAATGGTGGGAAACGAGGTTTCTGACCAGGCATTCTCCCGCCAGTTTAGTTTTTCCGTATATATTCAGGGGGGACGGAATGTCGGTCTCTATGTAGGATGATTCTTTGGATCCGTCAAAAACCATATCTGTGCTCAGGTAGACCATGGTAATATTTCTCTGCGCACAGGCCTGGGCAACAAACCACGTTCCCAGGTAGTTTGTCAGATATGCGGCATCTGGCTCTTTCTGACACAGGTCCACGTCCGTCAGGGCAGCCAAGTGTATTACAACGTCAGGCTGTGAGTGATTAAAGCCATTCTGGATAGCGGTAGAATCGGTTACATCCATCTTTGAACGGTGAGAGAGAAAATTTACCCAGCTTTCATGACGAGAGAGATACAATGCAAAAGAACGTCCGAGCATTCCCCCGGCACCGGTCACCAGAACTCTCATTTCTTTACCTCCTTAAATTAAACTTTAGCTGAAAAAATATCTCTGGTCGGATTAAGATCTTTTAATTCCGGCCAAAGACGAGTAAGCGCGCCGATCGCTGCCATTTTGCCGCTTAAAATACTGTCATGCATCCAGTGATAATTCCACTCACCAAAGCGGCCTACCGGGATAATACTCTTCTCCATAATCCACTCTAAAATTTTTGGCAGGTGCAGCATGCGGTAATGATCGTAAATCACGTATGCAGGCTCGATCAGGTGTTCTTTAACAAAAAGCACATTTTTCTTCTCACCCATCAATTCCAGTTTCCGGAGCCGATCCAGGCAGCCCTCCCAGAATCCAGGCGCCACTTCAGGAGAAATCACCGGCCCGCGGAGCGCCACTTCAATCTGGAGGGAATAACACCCGGCAGGGACGGTATATGGTGAGATATTGCCTGGGAAATGAACCCTTGCCATTGGCTCTGATAAAGACGGAAAATATACCCAATGATAATCATGGGGTATCTCTCCCCCTATACCGACGGAAAGAGATATGATAGAAGTATACTGTAACCGGGAAGCTTTCTGATTAATCTCAGCATCTATGGGGTGCAGCAGTCGGACAGTGAGCGGCAGCGGCAGAGTTGATAAGCAGATATTATAATCATAAGTCCTGCCATCAGCACAGGTTACAGAGTGAGATTCAGGTTCTATACGGCTGACTTCGGCGCTGTATATAATCTGTTTTTGTAAACGCCTGGCCAGAGTCTCAGCCAGGGAAGAAATTCCACCACGTTGAGGGTAGCGAAAAAAAGCGTTAGGGCCGAAATCTCCCTTTACTTCCCCAAAAAGTCCCTGCACTCTCTCCGACAGTGACGGTCTTGGGATCCGGGATGCTACCCATTCTGTGGTCAGCTCCCCAGGGTTGATCGTCCAAAATTTTTCAGCATATGGATAAATAAAACGGTTGCATAAGACTGACCCGAAGTTTTGATTTAGAAACTCTCCATAGTTTGAAGGGCTTCCCCACCGGGGTGTGAGCATTTGAAAGAAAATTTGCAGCCTTTCAAGGAGGGGAAGGCAGTAGGTATTAAGCTGAAAAGGATAAGGAAAAACTTTTCCTTCGTGTACGAAAAATGCCCTGCGGTAAGTCTCATCCAACGGGATGCCCAGTTCGTCCTCCAGGAAGGAGAGTACTTTTGGGTCACGGCCGTGCAGCACGTGGATGCCCGCGTCAAATGTAAAGCCTTCCCATTTACCGATTCCCAGGGTTCCGCCGGGACAGTCCGACCTTTCCAACACTGTTACGGGAATACCGAAGCGGTTAAGGTAATAAGCGGCCGTAAGTCCCGTTAATCCTGCTCCAAGAACCAGGATCTTTTTATTCATAATTCTCTTCTCCTTACTGGAAAATTTCTTCGGCTGAGAAATTACTTTTCTTGAGGATCTGTCTGACGTTCAGATAGGAAGGGTTGTTCGTCTCGTTTCTTAACATCTGTCTGTTATTCTCCTGTGCCGTGGATACCAGGCTGAGCAAGCGTTTATTATCCAGATGGGTTCCCGGGAAAGGATATACAGGTGGTCCCTGGGCACTTATATTTAGAATCTTTTGTTCCAGGGGGATAGGGTTATCCAGGCTGTAAGAATATTTTAGTGCGGTTTCAGGGTTGATTTGCCGCAGCATGTTGTCAGAGGATATGAAAAACCTTTTACCGTTTGTAAACACAAACCCATTTGGAAACCCGTTTTGCGGAGATATTTCCAAAGGGGGTCCCTCAGGCAGATTGTTGAGCTGTCCCAGTTCCAGAAAGAGAGGCGTACGCTGGCTCAGAAGGCGGTGTTTCATTTCAGGGCAGCTTACCCTTCGTCTTTGGTTTTTATCTGCCACAAAAACTTCATTTCCTTGGCTGGTTAGCAGAGTTCCACCTGGGAAAAAACCGGCAGGCAGCGGTGGACCAACCGGGTATAACTTTCTAATATTATCGGTTACAAACGGTATTTTTTCCAGATAACGACTTCCTTGAGATGCCCATGTGGAAGAAGGAACAAAACGAAGCATGGATCCATCTAAAAGAAAAAGATGGTTTTCCCAATTTAAGATAAGGCCGCTTGGAAGCGGATTCACGATCCTAAGCGGCAACTGAAAATGTTTGATGGGGTCGAAGCCCCATTTGGCCTTGAAGCGCCCACGGTTTATGTCACCCATTGTTTTATTGCTGTCCACTTTTCCAGTTGTAACGCCGCTGAAATGATGTACAAAAGTATCCTCCGTAAATATGAGCGTAAAGCCGGCCTGCCTCGCCCGATAAGAGTAGTCATCGTCTTCGAAATACCCCGGGCTGAATTGTTCGTCCAGCAGGCCTATGCGTTCAACAACCTCCCGGCGAATCACCAGGCAGTAATCCGGCAGGCGCGAGGCCTCCCGCCATCTTGCCGGATTGGATACATTATAACCGCGGGAAAAACTTACCATTGCTTTAAGATTTGGATATGATACCTGGATGATCTGGGGTCCGTAGGTGAGGTTGGTGACAGGGAGAACCATTCCTGCGTCGCTGCGGGAATCAAGTGCCTTCTTAATATTGGAGAGCCATTGGGGAGTAACCAGCACATCATTATTGAGCAGGACGAAGTAATCACCCTTCGCTGCGTCTATTCCTTTATTACAGGCCGCTGCATAACCAAGATTTGACTTTAGGGAAATGAAGCGGATCTTTTTGTCAGTGTTCTGAAGAAAATTAACCGTGCCGTCGGAAGAACCATTGTCAACAATAATTATTTCATACGGTTCAGTTGTGAACGTCTTCAGGAACTCGAGACACAATCTGGTGAACATAAGCTGGTTGAAGGTTGGAATAATAATACTGAACAAAAATAAGTACCTCTTTCACCTTAATATCACGGGAAATAGATATACCTGTGATACTAAGATATGTAACCTTCCTGCAAAGTGACACCGGGAAGAAGAACCCAAAACCTCATGAGCCACGGGGGATGAGCCAAAGCCATTGGCTACGGAGCATTTTCTGCAGTTAAGACGGGAAATAAGGAAATGCTTAAAGTCCTTGTAATAAGCGCATATGCAATGATGATTGCCACTATATTCAGTGTCTTTAAAGGAGAGGCCGGCATCGCAAATGTTAGTTTTGACTTTATAATTCAGGCAGCCCTTGTTATAACGTTATATATCACAGGGAAGAAAACCTCAAGATATAGCTATTAGTCCATCATTCGTGGTGAAACAGGAACATAATAAATCAGGTCTTTGTCCTGATTTATTAGAGTTTCAGCTTAATGAAATGAGTTCACTTTTCTCCAAAAAGAGACTTTGAATTTTTAATGAACAGAAAGCCTGCAGTGGCAATAATGAAGATGTAAAGCTGGCTGATCCAGATACTGAGTCCGTGTTGGGTAATCATCACTGCGGGTATATTAATTAACGTGTGAATAAGAATGGCATAGAGCAAAAAAGATGTTTTTTTGAACCTTACAGCATATAGAACGATGAGAGAAAGGGCTATTTGAATTATTATGGAAAAGAATCTTTCCATCCCTCCGATTAAGAACATAACAGGTGGTGTTTTTACCAGAGCATCTCTAATTATCTCTGCAGTAACAGGACCCAACTGAACAATGATTTTATCAAATGTTCCAGAATTAATCATCATTATGCTGAAAGCAATATTATTTATATACGTAAACCCTACAAGAAGTATTGCTTCAATTCCACCATGTCCAATGCCATAAGCAATACCGTTCTTTCTCTCCAAAATATTTCCTAGGCAATATTTAAAGCCTACAAACCTTCCCACTTCCTCAAAAATGCCTGCAGAGAGGCTTACAAATACGGCGATAAATACCATATTGATGGCAATACCCTGAAACCATTCCAAACCTGCCAGGTAATTAAGCAGGGGTAGTCTTGTGGCCACTTGAAAAATAAAAAAAACCAAAGCGCCAACCAGTACTGCCAGAAGAGATATTTTCTCTTTTTTATAAAAATAAATGATTAGACCAACTGGCAATAGGAAAATAATTAATAAAGAGATGACCATAAACAAAATTGAGATATTGCTTACCATAGAAATCCCTCCCTTACTATGTATATCTATGATATTGTAGAAATACTACTACGAAGACTTATTCAGAAACACACTTATTCCAAATGATAAACATTGTCTTGACGGGAACTCTTTGTTATAATTTTATAAAAACCATTACTGACATAGACGCTGGCGCTAAACGGTTTGGGAAAGGCGAGGGAAGATAAGATGGCTGTAAAATTTCAGGATTACTATAAAACTTTGGGCCTTGAACGAAATGCCACCGAAAAGGATATCAAAAAAGCTTACCGTAAGATGGCCCGGGAGTCTCATCCCGATCTCCAGCCCAAGGAGAAAAAAGAAGCGGCCGAGCAGAAATTTAAATTAATTAATGAAGCTTACGAAGTCCTTAAAGACTCGGAAAAAAGAGAAAAATATGATCGTTTAGGTGCCAACTGGCAGCAGGGTGATGAATTTGCAGCCTACCAGCAGCATCAGCAGCAGAGAAGAAGGCCTGCTGGTGAAGGACAGGGTGACGATTACAGCTTTAATTTCGGCGGTGAACAGGGGGGCGGCAGTTTTAGCGATTTTTTTGAAGCTTTCTTCGGCGGAAGAGGTTTTAAAGGTGAAGAAAGAACACGCAGGGCTCGCCGTCCGCGGCGCGGTATGGATGTTGAGGCGGAATTGGATGTTTCCCTGGATGAGATTTATTTTGGCAAAGAAAAACAGCTCCAGTTTTCCCTTCAGGACTTATGTTTGCAGTGCGGGGGAACAGGACAGTTGGGCAATAGTTTTTGTCAGGTCTGTGGGGGCAGCGGGCAGAACTCAACTGTCAAGAATATTAAACTGAAAGTTCCCCGGGATGCAAGAGATGGCAGGAAGATACGTTTAAAGGGCCAGGGTGGGGAAGGAGAACCCGGTGGAGAGCGGGGGGATCTCTATCTAAAGATAAAAGTTTTGCCCCATAAAGAATTTACGCTCAATGGGGATGACTTGGAAAAAGAGGTGGTCATCCATCCCTGGCAGGCAGCACTGGGAGACAAGGTTCCGGTTCTAACCCTGGAAGGCTCTGTGCGTGTTACAGTCCCAGCCCGCACCCATACGAGGCACAGGCTTCGCCTGAAGGGCAAGGGTATGCCTAAAAAGGACGGGAGCTTTGGAGATCTTTATATAAACATAATTCTTGATATTCCCTGGGATATTAAGCCTGAGGAAGAAGAACTATACCGGAGAATAGCAGAGATTAAAATATAGGTAACTACTCAGAGAAAAGATAAGTGAAGCTTGGGGACGGTTCGAGCGTCACCGTAGCGTAGCGAAGACTTGGGGACATTCATAGGGGACATTCCCCGCAGGGGTGTGTCCCCATACCACTTGAAAAATGGGGTGTGTCGCCTTACCATAGCTAGTGGGAAGACGATGGAACCGTCCCCATGCTTTGCGTTTAAGACCGACGGGATTGCCTTTGATAAATAATGCAAAAACGGGGGTTTGGCAGGCTAATGAAAAAGCACCAGGTAGAAATATTCTGTTTTGATGCCCTTGTAGTTGAGGATTATGGCTGGGTAAAGCCAAACCAGCTCAATGTAACCATTGAACTTCTTCAGAAGATGGCAGAGATGGGTATTATTACAATGAGCGAAAAGGGGATACCCTCAGATCATGTCCAGCGTATTTATAAAGCCCTGCGCCTGCGCAAGACGTTAGGAATAAACCTGGCTGGGGCGGGGATTATTCTGGAACTCCTTGATGAAGTGGAGCATCTAAGGGATGAAATAAAAAAGTTAAAAAGGGATAAATAGTATAGTATAGAAGAGAGGATGACAGCAGTGCTTGGAACTAAAAGAACCTTTGTTGATCCTGAGCTCTGCCGGAAATGCGATCCCTGTCCCCTGACAGTCAGCTGCCCTAAAAAGTCTTTGCAGCAGGAGGAAAAGGAATCCCCTTATGTTGATAATGGCTGCAACGGCTGCGGCGCCTGTTTGAAAGAGTGTCCTTATAAGGCGGTTTTTCTGATTTAATATAACGGTTGAGTGAGTATTTGAGGAGCGGTTATTTGTGGCGCTTAACGACGAACAATATATGGAGATAGCCCTGCAGTTGGCTGAAGAGGCTTACACCCGGGGAGAAGTTCCTATCGGTGCTCTCCTGGTCAGGGATGGAGAAATCCTTGCTCAGGATCATAACCGCCGGGAAGAGTTAAAGGATGCAACTGCCCACGCCGAAATCCTGGTACTGCGCAAAGCAGGACAGTCGCTTGGGGGATGGCGTCTTCTGGGAACCGCGCTTTATGTTACACTTGAGCCCTGCCCCATGTGTGCGGGAGCTCTCGTTCAGGCCCGTGTGTCCCGTTTGGTTTACGGGGCGCGGGATCCCAAAGCAGGAGCAGCGGCATCCCTTTATAATATTACTTCCGATCCAAGGTTAAACCATCGTCTTGAAGTAAACGAAGGGATTCTCAGTGAAAGATGCGCCGCATTGCTCCAGGATTTCTTTAAAGAGCGCCGAGACCGCGGCGGCATACGTAACACGGGGACGCTTTGATTGTTACATAGCGCATTTAGTTTGCTTTCAAGCCATTTTGCAATCATGGTTACTGTCTTAAATTTGTACCGTTAAAAAACAATAATTATAGATGGTTGAGTTCGTTTGAAGGCGCTCGATTCGAAATCGAGTAGACGGTGTTGAGCCTATTCGTGGGATATTAAGGGGGAACATGCAGTTGATGCATAAAATAATTGATAACAGGGGGTTATCCTGCCCCAAGCCGGTGATCAATACAAAAAAAGCCCTGGATGAACTGTTTCAGGGAGGCCATCAGGAATTTACACTTACAGCCATAGTTGATAATGTAGCTGCAGGGGAGAATGTTGCCCGCTTTGCCAGGACAGCGGGGTGCCGGGTAACTGCGGAAGAAAAGGATGATGGTATTTTTATTATTATTGAAAAGCCTATGCAAACGGACAATTACAAAGAGATAAGCCAACCGCTTGAAAAAGAATCCTGTTGCTGTGCAGGCGATCAATCAGCAGGGAGAACGGTTTTTCTCATTACTTCCTCAACCCTGGGCCAAGGCAGCGAGGAACTGGGAAAACTATTGATGCGCAGTTTCATTTATTCTCTCACAGAAACCAGCTTTTTACCTTCTAAGTTGCTATTTCTTAACAGCGGTGTGTTCTTAACTACGGAAGGAAGCCCCATCTTGGATGAGCTAAACCAATTGATAGAAGCAGGTGTAGAAGTTTTCTCCTGCGGAACCTGCCTGGACTATTACGAGCTGAAGGATAAATTGAAAGTAGGTAAAGTGACCAACATGTATGACACTGTGGAAAACATTCGCTCTGCCGC
Organism: Bacillota bacterium; assembly: GCA_030656575.1. Classification (GTDB taxonomy): domain Bacteria; phylum Bacillota; class Dethiobacteria; order DTU022; family UBA8154; genus JAUSPO01. The sequence continues at coordinate 29,546 of JAUSPO010000168.1, read as the reverse complement.
AAAGTGTATCACTCTTTAATTCCTTCTTCACTAGATATCCGAGGGAATCTCCCATATTTAATTATAATATGTGAACGATTAAGCAGAAGCGATGGGTGGGTTGTAATTCTTTAGTATCGTATTGAAATGTTTAGTGGCACAGGGACGCGCTGATTGCGCCGAATTGGCTTTTTAAGCCACTTTACAAACCAGGGTGGCTGTTGTATAATAAATTTCGGTGTAAAAAACAATATGGAGAGATGGCTGAGTTCGGTTGAAGGCGCTCGACTCGAAATCGAGTAAACGGTGTTGAGCCGTTTCGTGGGTTCGAATCCCACTCTCTCCGCCAGAATCAAAGCTCCGATGAATTTTCCCCGGAGCTTTTTTTATGAGGATTTCTAGTCTATAAATAGTTTTAACAACGTTTTGACGCAAAGTTTTAACAAATAATAAACGTTTTTTACTCTACATTATTGCTGCAATTATAACTGTAGTTTTTGTAGTCTTCCTCGTTGCTGAAAACAAGAGCATCAGGGTAATTGAACTCTTCCCAATTTTTGGACGAGTAAAAAAAAATTGTGTTATTATATGTTGTCAAGTACCCCGTCCCCATGTCACCCCCATGTCACCTGGGCAGAATTGTAAATGGGAAAGAGATCATTTTTGATCATCCTGGCGGCAGCGTGCAGGACATGGCGCTTTACTATTTCTGTGACCAGCCGCAGGCGATTCCGGGGGATCCATTTTACATGTGGGGTGCTGAGGTTCAGGATCGCATTGACTCTGGTGCAAGATTCGCCGGACTTTCCGGCCAGGTTGAAGTGCGACCGGATTTTGATGAGGATGCCTGGGATTTTGCTCAGTTAAAAATGGTTTTATATACGGAAGATCATATTAGAACGGGGCCGAGAAGTGGTGCAATTATCTCATTCAAGGATTTAAAAACATTTGTGATGAAGGCTGACACGGAAATTGTGCTTGCGACACCACCAGAGAAGGAAAGCAAACTTGAACTCGTCGCTGGAAACATATGGGTTAATGTCAAAAAAATGATCAAGGATGGCACAATGGAAGTGACCATGAATCAAGCGGTAAGTGGTATCAAGGGTACAATACTTATCTGTGAGGAAACCGGCACAACCTCTTCGGTCAAAGTTATTGAAGGCAGCGTGGAGTTTCGAGACAACTTTGGCAAAAGTGTCATCGTGAGCAGCGGAGAAAAGGCCAGCGCCACCGGCAGTGGGATGATGGAAAAAGAAACTTTTGATCTGGAAGCAGAAAAGGAAGCCTGGGCTGAGCTTGTTGAAAGCGAAGCAATGGCTGCAGCTGAAACTGAGGCTAGTGCAGGTGTAGTTCAGGATAGCGGGGGTTTGGGTAATCTGCCCTTCATTGCCGGAGCAGCTGCAGTTGTACTGCTTGCTGGCGTACTTTTGATGATCCTAAAGAGTAGAAAAAGAAAGTAGGCCGTTAGCGGGGAAAGAAAAAAATAGTTTATTTAAGTGAGCTGTTCTGCCGTTTAAGAATAGGGGCTTTTAGAGACGTACAGACAAATGACGATATAACAACCATGCTAATCCCTGTTCGTTCAAAGAGTCCTTTCTATCTCCGCCAATAGAGAAGCTCCGGAAACCTGCCCCGGAGCTTCTCTATTGGCCTTACTCACCGCAAATTATATTTCTATTTCAAAAAAATGTTCTTATTTCGATTGATGGATACATGAAATGATTGATATAATAGGACAAGCGAACCTTTTACCATTAGATAATATATTGATTGCAGAAAATGTGGTAATACAAACGATGCAGATATCAGGAGATGGTTCCATGGGGGAAATAAAATATAAAAGCATTTTTATTTTATTTGTATTAATGATCTACCTATCTATAAATACAACGGTATCAGCAGAATCATACACATATCCAGAGTTGACTGCTGAAACTGCTGTCTTGATGGATGCTAAAACTGGACAAGTTCTATTCGAGAAAAATATGAATGAAAAAAAATACCCTGCATCAATTACAAAAATAATGACAGGGATGCTCGCACTCGAAAAAGGAAATTTATCGGATATCTTAACTATGAGTAAAGAAGCCGTTTTTTCTATTGGAAGGAACACTTCACATATTGCCCTTGATGTTGAAGAAGAGTTGACACTTGAACAGGCGCTATACGCCGTTTCAATAAGTTCCGCAAATGATGCGGCAAATGGTATAGCTGAGTATATTTCAGGAGACCTTGAAAGCTTTGCTCAGCTTATGAATAAAAGAGCAATAGAATCTGGCGCTATGAATACGAATTTTGTTAATTCGCACGGATTACCAGATTCTAATCACTATACAACTGCATACGATATGGCGAAAATAATAATGGAAGCAATAAAAAACCCTAAGTTCCGGGAAATATTTAGCAAAATACGTTATGAAATGCCATTTACAAACAAACAGTCGGAAACGAGGTATTTTCATTGTAGAAATTCTCTGTTACAAGGAAAATATCAATATGACGGGATCATTGCCAGTAAGAGTGGATGGACTTCACAAGCCAACCATACGCTCGTAACTGCCGCAAAACGGGGAAATAGAGAACTTATTGCAGTAGTAATGGATAATCAAAGCTTAAATAGCAATTATGAAGATACAATAAAACTTTTAGATCATGGATTCCATGATTTTTTGGATGTATTATTTAACGTTGCAGATCTGGAAACAAAAAAACCTGCAAACTTTAATAATATAGAAGATCTAAATCTTAAACCTGATGAAAATATAGCAATACTTTTACATAAAAGCTTATCTGTTGACGATCTGGAAGCAAACTATGAAGTTCTTGAGAGTGACAGTAATGAAGCTGTAAAGGTAAAATTATTGCTAAACTTAAAACAGCCGAATAATTTTATGTATACTAGTTTGGGGTATATATTCCTCGAAGCGGAAACAAGTACAGAGGATATTGAAGATTTTAATATGGATTCAAAGAGTACTAAGAACTATTTTTTCTCCGGATTAGGTTTAATATGTATAATTATAGGTTTTAGAAAGAGAAGGAGTAACAGGAAAAGAAAAATGTATCTTTACAGAAATTTTCGTTCTTAAGCTCTTGAAAGGGCGTCATTATAATTATTCTTGGAATGAGCTATCCCCCCTTATAATCTGTCTTGATACTGGCTTGTTTGTCCGTAAGGACAGAAGGTTAGTACTTTTTAAAATTCTTAGCAGGTACGCCGCAGATAGGGCAGCGCTCGGGAGCAGGATCTGTTCCTACCCATCCACAAACGGGACAGAGGAAAATATCTTTTTCTTCCATGTCTTTCCCTTCCTCAACAAGTGCTTTTAACACTTTAAAAGTCCCCCCGTGCACCTTTTCAGCCTCGTTCGCCTGTTCAAATGATTTAAGTGCCTTCTTTTCATTTTCTTCCCTGGCAGTTTCTATAAAACCAGGATACATTTCAGTGTACTCGTGGGTTTCCCCTTCAACAGCAGAAGATAGGTTTTCCAGGGTGCTTCCCACTTTTCCGGCGACATCCAGGTGTTTTAGAGCATGCAGGGTTTCCGCTTCCGCAATGGCCAGGAATATCCGGGCAATGTTTTTAAATCCTTCTTTTTCCGCCTTTTGCGCAAAAGCAAGGTACTTGCGGTTTGCCTGTGATTCTCCAGCAAAAGCAGCCATCAAATTGTCATAAGTTTTCATATCGAATCACTCCCTTGAAAAATTTAACTGCGTGTCTATTGAGCATCTTTACCATTAATTATACATTATTCCTGAAGCTTTTCCAAGTAATTGGGAGGGCAACGCTAAGGCAGACAGAATTAGCTGGCTTGGTATAGACAAAAAAATGATAAGTTGGGGAAAACTATTTTTAATCCCGGCTATCATTTGCTGCTGTATCTTGAAAAGTGACATACAAATTAAGGTTTTTCTGCTATAATTTCTTATGAGACTCTTATTTATTTAATGCGGGATATTCTATATCAGCGGGAGGAACATTTATGCCAAAGCGAGACGACATCAACAGAATTCTAATTATTGGTTCAGGCCCAATCGTCATTGGTCAAGCATGTGAATTTGATTATTCGGGAACGCAGGCTTGTAAGGCTCTGCGGAAATTAGGTTACAAGGTTATTTTGGTCAATTCCAATCCGGCTACTATTATGACTGATTCGGAAATCGCTGATGTAACTTATATTGAACCTCTGAATGTAAAAAGCCTGACTGCTATCATAGCTAAGGAAAAGCCTGATGCTGTACTGCCGAATTTAGGAGGGCAGTCAGCTCTCAACTTGAGTTCCGAACTGGAAAAAGCCGGCATCTTAAGCAAATATGAGGTTCAAGTAATTGGTATTCAAATTGATGCCATTGAACGAGGTGAAGACCGAATCGCTTTTAAAGAAACGATGAACCGGTTGGGTATCGAAATGCCCCGCAGTAAAGCAGCCTACAGTGTGGATAGAGCAGAAGAGATCGCACAAGAACTTGGATATCCCGTCGTTATCCGTCCTGCTTACACCATGGGAGGCACTGGTGGGGGGCTCGTTTATAATGTTGAAGAGCTGCGAACTATTACCAGTCGAGGGATAGACGCCAGTATGGTTGGACAAGTCCTTATAGAGGAATCAGTTCTTGGTTGGGAAGAACTGGAACTGGAGATTGTTCGGGATGCCAAAAATCAGATGCTCACAGTATGCTTTATTGAAAACATTGATGCTATGGGTGTGCATACCGGTGATTCTATTTGTACGGCGCCCATGCTAACGATCAGCCCGGAACTTCAGGAACGTTTACAAAAATACTCCTATGCCATCGTGGAAGCAATAGAAGTAATTGGCGGAACCAATGTTCAATTTGCCCATGATCCAAAAACCGGCCGGGTTGTGATCATTGAAATAAATCCCCGAACTTCCCGTTCCTCTGCATTAGCCTCAAAAGCCACAGGCTTTCCCATCGCCTTAATATCAGCAATGTTAGCAGCTGGCTTAACCCTTGATGAATTACCCTACTGGCGGGAAGGCACCCTGGATAAATACACCCCTTCCGGCGATTATGTTGTCGTGAAATTTGCCCGTTGGGCCTTTGAAAAATTTCCCGGTTCCCTGGACAAACTGGGGACACAAATGCGGGCCGTCGGTGAAGCAATGAGCATCGGTAAAAACTATAAGGAAGCCTTCCATAAAGCAATTCGTTCCCTGGAAATCGGTCGTTACGGGCTGGGCTTTGCCAAGGACTTTAACCGGTGTTCTTTGGAAGAACTGCTGTCGCTTTTAGCGGAGCCGTCCAGTGAGCGCCAATTTATCATGTATGAGGCATTACGTAAAGGTGCAGATCTGGAAACGCTTCATCGGCTGACCCATATCAAACTATGGTTTATAGAGCAAATGAAAGAATTGGTTATGCTGGAAGAGGAGATTCTAAAGTATAAGGATGGGCATCTGCCGGATGAACTGCTGGTTCAGGCTAAAAAAGATGGTTTTGCGGATCGTTATCTGGCCATGCTCTTGAATCTGCCGGAAACAGAGATTCGCCAACGTAGAATTGCCTTGGGGTTGGTCGAAGCATGGGATTCTATACCTGTCAGCGGGGTTGAAGAGGCAGCCTACTATTACTCCACCTACAATGCCCCTGACCGGACAGTGTCCAGTGACCGGCAAAAGGTGATGATCTTAGGCGGAGGTCCGAACCGGATCGGTCAGGGAATTGAGTTTGACTATTGCTGTGTACATGCAGCCTTTGCTCTGCGCGATATGGGTTTTGAAACGGTTATCGTCAACTGCAATCCTGAAACAGTATCCACCGACTATGACACTTCCGACAAGCTCTACTTTGAACCGCTCACAGTAGAAGATGTGCTAAGCATCTACGAAAAGGAAAAGCCCGAAGGAGTAATCGTGCAGTTTGGCGGGCAAACCCCCTTAAATATCGCTGGAGAACTGGAGAAGGCAGGAGTGAAAATTTTCGGCACTTCTCCTGAAACGATAGATTTGGCCGAAGACCGCGACCGGTTCGGTCAAATCATGGAGAAACTTGGCATTCCCATGCCGGAATCCGGGATGGCGGTAAATATAGGGGAAGCCCTGGCTATTGCCAATCGAATCGGTTATCCTTTAATGGTTCGGCCCTCCTATGTTTTGGGCGGCCGCGGGATGGAAGTTGTTTACGATGAGGAAATGCTCCGCCATTACCTGGCTGCAGCAGTCTGGGTTACCCCGGAAAGACCGATTCTGATCGATAAATTTCTAAGTAATGCCATTGAAGCAGAAGCTGACGCCATAGCCGATGGAACTGACGCTTATGTGCCCACGGTGATGGAGCATATTGAATTGGCAGGTATTCATTCCGGAGACTCAGCCTGTGTAATTCCACCCATTAGTATACCAGCCAAACATATGGATACTATTGTGGAGTATACGAAGAAGATTGCCCGGGAAATGAATGTGGTAGGTCTAATGAATATACAGTACGCCATCGCCGATGATAAGGTTTATGTTCTGGAAGCAAATCCAAGGGCCTCACGAACTGTTCCCCTTGTATCAAAAGTATGCAATATCTCCATGGCCCGCATCGCCACTGAGATCATGTTAGCAGACATAACCGGAAAAGAGTCCCCTGTAAAGAATCTTGTTTCCGGGAAAATTCCTCATTTTGGGGTAAAAGAAGCGGTCTTCCCGTTTAATATGTTTCCGGAAGTTGATCCCCTGTTAGGTCCGGAAATGCGTTCAACCGGAGAGGTATTGGGGATGGCTGATTCATTCGGGCTGGCATATTATAAGGCTCAGGAAGCTACCCAATCCCCGTTACCCACATCCGGAACTGTTCTTATCAGTGTGGTCGATCAGGATAAACCGGCGGCACTGGAAACGGCCAGGGAGTTTATCAAACTGGGCTTTAATATTAAAGCAACAGCAGGAACCCATCAATTCCTTAAAGAAAACGGGATCAACTCTGAAGAGATTAAAAAATTATACGAAGGCCGTCCCAATATAGCCGACGGTATTATGAACAATGAAATCAATCTTGTAATCAATACACCTTCCGGCAAACGGAGCCAATATGATGACTCTTATATCCGCACGACGGCAATCAGAAAAAAGGTGTCATATATAACGACCATGGCTGCAGCCTTAGCAAGTGCCAAAGGTATCGCAGCCTATATAGAAAATAATTCACAGAGCGCAAATTTAAAATCTTTGCAAGAGTATCATGCCGATATTATTTAGACCAGACCGGATCACGGGGACGATCCTATTGAACCCACAATATAAATATTAGCATGTCAAGAGTGGCTTGATCAATAGTACCGTTCCCGGATCCCTCCCCGTGATCCTTTGGCACCCCTTCAAAATGGGTGCTTTTTTGCATAAAAAAATTCAATTGAAGTTTTTTTACGGCCTTCTTGTAATTTTTTTTCATTGAATACTCATTTAATATTAATTGCAATAACTATATACAAGATTGTCAACACATTGTATATTATTTACATATGGTATATTAATTGCTTAGATGCCAGCGGGAGGTGGGCACAGCGTATATGCTGTCCGAGCTATGAAAGATTTCTGTCACTTAGGTATTGATATTGGCTCCACAACAATCAAAGTGGTTATTTTAAATAGTAAAAAAGAGTTGATCTATAGTAAATATGAAAGGCATTACGCTGATATCAAACAGAAGCTTCAGTATCTACTTTATGATGCTTATAAAATTCTAAAGAATAAAGAGTTAAGGATCATGATTACTGGCTCAGGCGGGATGAGATTTGCTAATAGTATGGGCATTTCTTTTACACAAGAAGTAATTGCAGCTACAAAAGCAATCAAAACCTATCATCCTGAAACTGATGTAGCCATTGAACTAGGATGAGAAGACGCAAAGATCACTTACTTTAAAGACGGAATAGAACAGCGAATGAACGGCATTTGTGCAGGAGGAACAGGTTCATTTATTGACCAGATGGCTTCACTGTTAAAAGTAGATGCTTCTGGACTTAATGAACTGGCCAGGAACTATAAGACGCTGTATCCAATCGCTGCAAGATGTGGAGTGTTTGCAAAAACTGATGTGCAGCCTTTACTGAACGAAGGTGCTGCAAAAGAAAATATTGCTGCATCTATACTGCAATCTGTCGTCATTCAGACTATAAGTGGGTTAGCGTGTGGCAGACCTATCCGGGGGAATGTGGCATTTTTAGGTGGACCGCTTTACTTTCTCTCTGAGCTCAGAATAAGATTTATGGAAACTTTAAAATTAAAAGCAGATCAAATAATTTTTCCAGAAAACTCACAACTTTATGTTGCAATTGGCGCAGCATTAGCTTCTGAAAATGAAGAGCCTACCATGCTGAAATCTTTAATAAGTAGAAACGAAAAATATGGAAGCAGTTCTTTGGATGGAGCGTCTAGACTAGCACCACTTTTTAGAGATGACGGGGAATATGAAGAGTTTAAAACAAGGCACAGTCAAAATTCAATCATCAGAAAAGATCTGTCTTCATTTAAAGGCGAATGTTTTTTGGGTATAGATGCTGGATCAACAACTACAAAAATAGCACTTCTAGACGGTGAAGGGTCACTCCTGTATACCTATTACGGAAGCAATGAAGGAAGTCCCCTCAATTCTACTATCGCTGCGCTTAAAGAACTATACAATCGTTTGCCGGAAAAGGCCAGAGTAGTAAATTCAGCAGTAACTGGTTATGGAGAAGGCTTGATTAAATCAGCGCTCACTGTTGACATAGGTGAAATAGAAACCATAGCTCACTATCAAGCGGCAAAATTCTTTCGCCCAGGGGTAGATTTCATCTTAGATATTGGCGGCCAGGATATGAAATGCCTCAAAATTAAGGATGGAATTATAGAAAATATACTCTTAAATGAAGCTTGTTCTTCTGGATGCGGTTCATTTTTAGATACATTTGCAAATTCATTAGGCTTAAGTATTGAAGACTTTGCATCGGAAGCTTTAGCTGCAAAAAAACCAGTAGACCTTGGTTCAAGATGTACTGTTTTTATGAACTCCAGGGTTAAGCAATCCCAAAAAGAGGGAGTTACAATAGGTGATATTTCTGCGGGATTATCCTATTCAGTCATAAAAAATGCTTTATTTAAAGTAATTAAAGTGAAAAACCCCAAAGAGTTAGGAGAAAAAATAGTCCTGCAGGGTGGCACCTTTTATAATGATGCAGTTCTTAGATGCTTTGAAATATTATCTGAAAGAGAAGCTGTAAGACCAGATATTGCGGGGATAATGGGTGCTTTTGGAGCTGCATTGATTGCCAGAGAAAGGTATGTAAAAGATCATAGTTCAACTTTGCTAAATAGAATTAAGTTAGATAAATTCGAAACAAAAACTACTATTTCAAGATGCAAACTTTGCTCAAATAAATGTTTGCTGACTATAAATAATTTCAAAAACGGCGAGAAATTTATTTCGGGCAATAGATGTGAAAAGGGAGCAGGTAAAACTGAAAAAGATAACCTCCTGCCAAATCTATATCAGTATAAATATAGAATGCTTTTTAAGTATAAACCTCTATCGATCCCGGAAGCAAAAAGAGGTATTGTAGGTATCCCCAGAGTTTTAAATATCTATGAAAATTATCCATTTTGGTTTACCTTCTTTACAGAACTGGGCTTTAGAGTGCAGTTATCTGACAGATCCTCAACGAGTATCTATGAAAAAGGAATTGAAACGATTCCATCAGAGTCTGTATGTTACCCGGGGAAGCTGGCTCATGGCCATATCATGAATCTTGTAGAGAAAGGAATAAAATTCATCTTTTATCCATGTATTACCTACGAGAAAAAAGAGCAGCAAGAGGCAGACAACCATTATAACTGTCCCGTAGTGATCTCATACCCGGAAGTTATCAAAAATAACATTGATCTTCTAAGGGAAAACAATATTTTGTTTATGAAACCGTTCCTGCCCTATGATCATCAAAAAAGATTAATACGAAGACTAGATGAGGAATTGAGAAGATTTAATATCGGTATGCATGAAATCAAGGCAAGCGTAGAGAAAGCTTACCTTGAGCAGGCAGAATTTAAAAAAGATATCCAAAAGGCTGGAGAGGATACGCTGAAACTTGTTGGTGAAAAAGGAATGAAGGGGATAGTACTTGCAGGAAGGCCTTACCATTTAGATCCTGTCATAAATCATGGTATCCCAGATATGATAAATTCACTCGGTATGGCAGTATTAACCGAAGATTCTGTAGCCCATCCTGGAGAAATTGATAGGCCTCTTAGAGTAGTGGATCAGTGGGCATATCATTCACGGCTCTATGCTGCGGCTAGCTTTGTATCAAAACGAAAAGACTTGGAACTAGTCCAATTAAATTCCTTTGGCTGTGGTTTAGATGCTATAACGACTGATCAGGTGCAGGAAATCCTGAATGAAAACTCAAAAATCTACACGACCCTTAAAATAGATGAAGGAAATAATCTAGGGGCAGCAAGAATAAGACTTCGTTCCCTAAAGGCTGCCATGATGGAAAGAGAGAATAATGGATTCAGTCTTCAGAAAATAGATCGTAAATATAAGAAAATTAAGTTTACTGTGGAGATGAGAAAAAACCATACTATCCTGTCACCTGAAATGTCCCCGATACATTTTCAATTTTTAGAAGAGGCCTTTAGGCTTTCAGGTTACAACCTGGAGGTGCTCCCATCAATAGACAATAAAGCTATAGATGAAGGCTTAAAATATGTCAACAATGATGCTTGTTATCCTGCAATAATTGTAATAGGCCAGCTTATTGCAGCTTTAAAATCAGGAAAATACGATTTGCAAAATACCTCAGTCATGATCTCACAAACTGGCGGGGGATGCAGGACCACCAATTATATTGCTTTACTAAGAAAAGCCTTAATGGATTCAGGTTTTGAGAATATTCCTGTCATATCAATTAATGCTATTGGTATGGAGAAAAACCCGGGCTTAAAATATACTTTTAAATTGTTCGATAGAACTATGATGGCTTTGATTTATGGTGACCTGCTTATGAACGTTTTATATAGAGTCAGACCATATGAAAAGTTTAAAGGCTCTGCCAATGAGCTATATGAAAAAAGTGTGAAGATATGCAAACTCTCTTTAATGGATTCCAATAAGAAAACTTTTAAGAAAAATATTAGGGGTATAGTAAAAGAGTTTGATGAATTAGAGTTAACTAACGAGATAAAACCAAAGGTAGGACTTGTTGGAGAAATACTTGTGAAGTTTCATCCGACAGCAAATAACGAAGTGGTAAAGATAGTGGAGGCTGGGCAGTGATTGAAACAATAAAAAATGACAGCCTGCGTGTTCTTTTCTTAGAACTGTTCAGAGAGGAAGTCAATATTTTTAATAAGTTTCTTTTGTATGGAAAAGCGAAGGGTTGGACAAAAACTACCCCGATTTATGGGGTGCCCATATCCTGAACAGCGAAGGCAGGTCAGGAGTGGGTAAAACACTATAAAATAAAAAGAAATAATTATAAAGATCGTTGGAGCTCCCTAAAAAGGGGGCTTTTTTGTAATTAAAATGTAAATTGGCTTTCGCAAGTTTATGATTAAACTCCATAAAAAACTCCATAAAAAATTCTATTGACATTTTTCTCAGATAGCATATATTATAGATATATATGAATGCATGCTCATATGTTCATATGGATTGAGGTGGCTGTCTATGCATGACAAAAGAGAAGAGATGAAATGTGACTGCAGCATCATCCATGAGGAAGTGGTGAACAAGGTCAGGCAGCTAATGCCGCCTGAGGAGAAACTGTATGATCTTGCCGACCTATTCAAAGTTTTTGGAAACTCCACGAGGATAAGAATTATTTGGGCCTTGTTTGAGGCAGAAATGTGTGTTTGCGATATTGCCTATCTTTTGAATATGTCCCAGTCGGCTATCTCCCATCAACTCCGTGTTTTAAAGCAATCCCGCCTGGTTAAGCGCCGCAGAGAAGGCAAGGTTGTCTACTATTCTTTGGATGACAAACACATTGAACTAATCTTTAATCAGGGATTAATTCATATTAATGAAAACATGTGAAAGGCTGGAAGGAGAAAAATCCATGTCTAAACATAAGAGTGATCAAAGTTGTTCTGCCGAATGCGCCGCCTGCAGCTGTGCGGCCGATTTTACATTCTCCCCTGCGAATCCGGCAGACAAAAAAATAAATGGTGAATTTGCAGTCAGGATGCCCACTAATTCTGCTAAGCTTCTCTTTTTTTCTGTTGGCGCCCTCTTTTTCGCCGCGGGAATCTTTTTACCCCTTCATGGTCTTCTGGAGTTAATAATTTTTGCTGCAGCCTATCTGCTCTGGGGAAGCGGGGTTCTTCTCAAGGCAGGGCGAAATATAATCAGGGGCAGTGTTTTTGACGAAAATTTCCTCATGTCTATTGCGACTCTGGGGGCTTTTGCCATTGGTGAATATCCCGAGGGTGTAGCAGTTATGGTTTTCTATCAGGTGGGTGAAATGCTCCAGGGGCATGCTGTAAACCGCTCGCGTAAGTCCATCCAGCAGTTGATGGATATTCGTCCCGATTATGCTCACCTCAAGGATGAGGACGGCGGCATACAAAAAGTGTTCCCTGATTTGGTTAAAGAAGGCGATATAATTATGGTCTTTCCGGGAGAAAGGATACCCCTGGACGGAATGGTACTGGATGGATCGTCCAGTTTGGACGTCTCAGCCCTGACCGGCGAGTCCTTTCCCCGTGAGATAAGTGCAGGAGACGAGGTTCTCTCCGGCTCCGTTAACAATACAGGACTTTTGAAAATCCAGGTAACAAAGATATATAAAGATTCCACCGTCAGCCGCATTCTCTCTCTTGTAGAAGAAGCTGCCGGCCGCAAGGCGCAAACTGAACGGTTTATTACCCGCTTTGCCAGGTATTATACTCCAGTCGTGGTTGCAGCGGCCATTCTGCTGGCTTTTTTGCCCCCGCTTCTTTTTCCGGGAGAAACTTTTTCAACCTGGACTTACAGGGCGTTGGTGTTTCTTGTTATTTCCTGTCCATGCGCCCTGGTCATCTCCATCCCCCTCGGCTTTTTTGGGGGAATCGGGGGTGCATCACGAAAGGGGATCCTGGTAAAAGGTGGCACTTTCCTGGAGGCTCTCAGCCGTATTGATACGGTTATCTTTGATAAAACAGGGACTCTTACCCGGGGTTCTTTTGAGGTCAATGGAATCTACCCATCAGATGGTTTTAACGAAAGAGAGTTGTTGCGCTATGGGGCTGCGGCTGCAAGCTGCTCGTCCCATCCTGTCGCCGTCTCCATTCTCCGGGCCTGGGGGGCTGGGGCAGAAGAAAGCACGATTCATAGCTTCGAAGAAATACCCGGTCATGGAGTTAGATTGATAACTTCCGAAGGGGAAGTGCTCATGGGAAACGGGAAGCTGATGGAAAGGCATGGAATCCCTTTTCTTGATCAGGGTGACCCGGGAACGCAGGTACATTTAGCCGTAGGTGGAAGATATGCCGGCAGGATCATGGTATCGGACGAAATCAGAGAAGATTCGGCTGATGCTGTACGGCGCCTGAAAAATCTCGGCGTTCGCAAAATTGTAATGCTTACAGGAGACAGAAAACCTGTGGCAGAGGAAATAGGCAGGAGGCTAGGTCTTGATCTCGTCTTCTCAGAGCTTCTTCCTCACCAGAAAGTGGAGATGATTGAAAAGCTGCAGCAAGAGGGCGGCGGGGCAAAAAAAAGGATCGCTTTTGTGGGTGATGGGATCAATGATGCCCCGGCCCTGGCCCGGGCGGATATCGGGGTGGCCATGGGAGGTATCGGTTCTGATGCCGCCGTGGAAGCTGCGGACGTGGTGCTCATGACCGCCGAACCTTCAAAGCTGGCCGAAGCAATTACTATCGCGCGAAAAACAAGGAGCATCGTCATACAAAATGTGGTTTTTGCCCTGGGTATAAAAGCCCTCATTCTCCTGCTTGGAGCTGCAGGAATGGCATCTATGTGGGAAGCGGTCTTCGCCGATGTGGGCGTGACCCTGCTGGCAGTCTTAAATGCCATGCGGGCCATGAGGTGACCCTGAAAACAACGGCTTTACCTTCTCCGCTACAATCAAGAAAGCCCTGTAAGAAAAAAAAGAACAGGGCTTTCTAATTTATTTTAAATCAGCCTCTAAAATGAAACGTTTATTTGTTTTATCCAGCAGAGAACTTATTAATAAACAAGTCCTTGTTATTTTAATCATAGCGTCAGGCCCATTAAAAATTGTTCAAGTTGATTATGGAAAAACGCTATAGTTGGGATCAAATCTGGTATAAAAACTATTGAAGCTTAATTATGACGAGGCGCTTTTGTTTTCCAAATTCTATTGATTCTTTTTTTGTGGATACGGCTAGATCTATGTCATTGGGGCCCACTAACCTGCCCCGATCATTAACGGTGCGCCAGCCCAATCCTTCCACGTAAATCCTGGTGCCAAAAGGAATATTGGGGCCTGTCGTTGCTGTTTCCCCGGGCACGACTTTATCACCGCTTGCTGTAAGTGATGGATCTCCTGAATAATCCGAGCCTTCCGTCGCCAAGGGGCTTAAAGGGGCATACTTGGTAATATTCATGATCTGAACCTGGTATTCTTTAGACTCTAACGCCATTTCCCGCGCATCGATGGCCTCCTGTCTCGCTTTTTTCGTCTCTGCTGCAAGGCTAAAGATTATAAAAATAAAGAGGATAAAAACGGCAGTTATTAACAAAAGATGCTTACGGGTCATTGGGTTTTAAATCTCCTTTCTGGCATTGACAAGGTTTATGATTCTATTATTTGCAAAACTAGAAAACTTAACCTCTATGGAAGCAGTTGTATTTCTTTCTCTGCCGGTGATATAATTAAGGAAAACTTGGGGGAAAAGAGTCCGTTGAATCTGGATATGATTCTGGTTTTTATGATACTGATCGCGGTGGTCCTTTTTTTTGCGACCGGATGGGTGCGGCGGGATATAGTCCCCATCCTGGTGCTTGTGTCATTGGCTGTTTTTGGCCTTGTAAGTCCTGAGGAGTTATTTGCCGGATTCAGCAGTAAGGCTGTTATTACAGTTGCGGCTCTTTTTGTGATTAGTTCCGGGATGGTACGTACAGGAGTTGTGGACCGTGTGGCAAATTATTTAAAATATCTCACTAAAGAGAGTAATTTTCGGTTAATACTGGCCAGCACGGCTCTTCCCGGTATTTTAGCCGGGTTTATACTTATTGTGCCAACGGTTTTCTTCTTTATCCCCACAGTAATGCGCATGGCACTCCAAAATAATATTCCCCGTTCGAGGCTGCTTTTGCCCATGGCAGTGAGCTGTTTATTGGGAGCGAACCTTACGCTAATCGGCGCATCCCATAATCTTATCGTGAACAGCTTGATTATTGATTCAGTGGGGGAAGGTTTTACTTTCTTTGAATTTATGCCACTTGGTTTTCTTCTCCTTACTGCAGCTGTATTATATAACTTCTTTTTCGGTAAGCTCCTTCTTCCAGGCAAAGATGTTAAACAGGGGGATGAAAAGTCGGCATCAGAGGATTTGGTGAAGACATATGGTCTCTACGATCGGCTATGGGAACTTTGGGTAAAGGAGAATTGTTCCGCTGCAGGTAAGTGCTTGCGGGAAACAGGTTTAGGGGAGCGTTACGGATTAAGTGTGATTGCCATTGTTAGGGCAGGGGAACAACCGCAGGCTGAGAAAGATAAGCTGATCATCCAGGCGGGGGACGTACTGTTGGTTCTGGGAGGGGAAGAAAGGATAAAGGATCTAGTGGACCAGGAAGGTCTTATCCTGGCAGGTCATCCCAATGAACAGGAAGATTTTCCATTAAGTACTGCTGAACTGGTAGAGGTAGTTATTCCTCCCCGTTCTACAATCATCGGGAAAACCCTTTCCGAGATCAGCTTTCGGGAAAAGACAGGTTTAAGCGGGATTGCCCTTTGGAGGAAAGGCCAGCCCGTCCGTACCGATGTGGGAAGTCAGCCCCTCCGGGAAGGGGATGCACTCCTGCTTTTTGGAGATCGAAAAAAGACGCAGGGATTTGAACCTAAACCGAGTTTTGTATGGCTGCACGCTCCCCGCAATGAGGAAGCCCCCCAGGAACTCAGACGTTTGGGGCCTGCCGCTGTGCTTATACTTTTAGTTGTGGTTATCACCTCAGCACTTGGGTGGTTATCCATTGCAGTTGCTGCTTTGTTAGGGGTTGTGGGCATGTTTTTTCTGGGAATTTTTAACTTAAAGCAGGCTTACGAGAGTATAGAATGGCGGACTATTGTCTTAATTGGAGGCCTTTATCCCCTTGGACTGGCCTTGGAAAAAACGGGAGCAGGGCCCTACTGGCAGATATGCTGGTGAGCATCTCAGGGAACCTGGGACCAATGGGCGCTCTTCTGGGTGTGGCTTTAATTTCTATGCTATTAACTCAACCCCTTCATAACGTTGCTGCGGCTGTAGTCATGACCCCCATTGCATTAAGCGTTGCACGAACACTGGGGGCTAATCCCAAGGCATTTGCCGTTACTGTTATTGTGGGGGTTTCAGCTGCTTTTCTTATGCCCATTGGGCACACTGCTCCCCTGCTGGTGCAGAAACCTGGAAATTACAGCTCAAGGGATTACCTGAGGTTCGGAATTGGATTATGCCTGATCGTCCTTGTAATTATTGGGCTGATTGTGCCGCTTTTATGGCCCTTAACCAATTAATACTCCAATCTTCGTTAAAAAATAAGCAGGAGGTTCAAAAAGTCATACTATTAATAAAAAAGTAGTAGGTTTTATCCTTTAAAATTGAAAAAAGGTAGGGATGATCACATTGTTTAAAATAAATTTGCCTAATATGCTTTCTCTCTCCAGGATTATCTTTATGCCTCTGCTTTTTTGGCTGTTACATACCGGTCCCCCTTTATTATTCCTGATTGTTTATATATTAGTGGGGTCTACAGACTTTTGGGACGGTCTTCTGGCCCGTAAACTCAACATGGTAACAGCCTTAGGAAAAACGCTGGACTCAGTGGCGGACCTCTTTTTTTACATCTCATCAGCTTACTTCCTATATTTCTTATTTCCTGAGATCATCCTGGCCAATATGAACTACCTGATCGCATTTTTCGCTCTTTTGGGCCTGTCGTTTCTCATTTCCGCCTATCTCTTCCATAAGCCCGTAATGATGCACACCAGTTTGCTCAGGTTAAACGGAGTCCTGGTTTACCTGGTGGTCATTTTATCCTTTTTCATGGATACCACTTACTTTGTTCGCGCTGCAATTATTTCCTACATCGTGGGTTTTTCCGAAGAAATCCTGATCTTTGTATTCTTTGGGAACGTTGATCGGGATACAAAGTCAATCTTTCATCTCCTCAAAGAAAAAAACAGGCGCTCCAAACCAGGAAAAACCCCCTTCGCATAAAAAGCTCTGCATGAGGGCATTCCATTGGGGACATTCCATTGGGGACATTCCATTGGGGACATTCCTCTGAATGAGGTGTGTCCCCTTACCACTTGAAAAATGAGGTGTGTCCCCTTACCTTAAACAAAAATCCCGACGCCCAAGGTGCCGGGATTTTCACTTCATACTAGTAAATCCATTTCTTATTTATGTTATGTGTACTCACAAGAAATAAACCCAGGCTGAAGACCAACAGAATAAAAAAGCTTATCCAGGGATCAATAAAACCCGTCCCATTAATTGATCTCTTCAATATATCAGCGCCATAGGTTAGCGGTAGGATATATGAAATAGGTCTTACCAATGCAGGCAGGCTTTGTATTGGTATGAATAAGCCGCATAGGAACATCATGAGATTGTGTTATTGTATAAGACCCCCACCTCAAAGCATTTAGTGTAGGCGGGACTTTACAATCAGGGAAACAGGCTCTCCACCTGATTACCTGATGTCCGGCTTGCTGAACCTTACTTTTTTTCTTCACAATCGCAGGAATGATTTGTTTCGTCACCATAACATTCTTTAATTTGCTTCTCGCTGCATTTGCAATCCTTTATTTTTAGATCAGGGTGTTCGCAATTACCTTTAGACATTTTTGTTTCCCTCCTTTCTGCAACATGAATGTGTTTAGGATGTATGATTGTATGATTATTACATTTGTTAACAACAGGGATTGCAGATGACAATTCGATGATTTCTTTGGCAGCGTCCTTCAAAGACTCACGGTCTACCCAGTAATGCGTGAAATATCCCCGTTTTTCTCCCTTTACGATTCCAGCGTTTCGCAGGACTTTAAGATGTTGAGATACGGCAGATTCAGAAATATCCAACCGGTTGGCTAATGCGCCAACGCAATAATCATGGTTTACAAGAAGGTTTACAAGATTAAATCGGGTTTGATCAGATAGTGCTTTTAAGATTCCTATTAATTCTGGCAATACTAATCACCTCAGATTTGATGAAGTATTTACTTAATTAAATTATAAATCTTTAAATTAGATTTGTCAATTATTAACCATATCCGAATTTTTGCTTAGGGCATACCGTAACTCATTAAAATTGACTGCTTAGCACAATTATGATAATATTATGCTAAGATAATAATATAGAGGTGATTATTTTTATGCCACACATTAGACCGGTTTCAGATTTGCGTAATAAATTTTCGGAAATCTCAAAGATCGTGCATGAAACATCAGAACCAGTTTTTTTAACAAAAAATGGGCATGGTGATATGGTTGTTATGAGCATTGAAGCCTATGAACGCAAGCTATTTGGAAATGAAATCTACTTTAAGTTAAAAGAAGCAGAATTGGAAGCAAAATCTACTGATAAACGCTATTCACTCGAAGAAGTGTTCTCAGATTTGAAGGCGCGCATTGCTGATAAAAAGGAAAAACGAGAATAGAATATGCCAAAAGAAAAACCGCCGGTTTCAACCGGGCAGACAATAGAAATGGATATAACGGACCTCAACCACAACGGTGAAGGGGTTGGGCGGGTCGATGCATTTACTGTTTTTGTGCCCCTGGCGCTCCCCGGAGACCGGGTTAAAGCCAAAGTCATTTCCGTAAAGAAAAGCTATGCCAGGGCGCTTTTGGAGGCCGTTTTGAATCCCTCATCCCATCGCATTGCTTCCCTGTGCAGGCATTTTGAAGACTGCGGAGGCTGCCAGCTTCAGCATCTGGATTACGGGGAGCAGCTCCGCCGGAAAAGGCAGATCGTCCAGGATGCCCTGCGGAGGTTGGGCGGTCTTGATCTGGAAGTCCTCCCCGTGCTTGGGATGTCAGAGCCCTGGTCTTACCGCAACAAAGCCCAGTTCCCCTTAGGAATAGAGGAAAAAGCTCTTAAGGCCGGCTTTTTCCGCAGGGGGACCCATGAAATCATAGATTTGGAAAACTGTTCAATTCAGCATCCTCTTATCGACGAAGCCTTTGGGATAGCCCGGGAACTCATTCAGGAACTGGGGATGTCCATTTACGACGAAAAAACGCATCACGGCCTGCTTCGCCACCTGGTGATCAGGGCTTCCCATTCCGGAGATCAAGTTCTCGTTATCCTGGTGACCAATGGTCGGGAATTCCCTCAGGCAAAATCCTTTGTGGAGGCTATTACGCCCAGGATTCCCGGTCTGGTGGGGATTGTGCAGAATATCAATAACCGCAGGGGTAACGTAGTTCTTGGCGAGGAGAACATTATGTTGTGGGGAAAATCCTACCTAGTTGAGAAGCTGGGTGAGATTTCCTATCTGGTATCCCCGGGTTCGTTTTTTCAGGTTAATTCCGCCCAGGCGGAGGTACTTTTCCGGCAGGTAGAAAAATATGCCGTCCTGACAGGATCAGAGACGGTTTTTGATCTCTACTGCGGAACTGGAACCATTGCACTATACCTGAGCCGTAAGGCTGGTAAGGTTGTGGGGATTGAATCTTACTCCCCCGCAGTGGAGGACGCCCGTAAAAATGCCCAGCTCAACGGGATTACCAATGCCGAATTCTTTACCGGTCCGGCCGAAGATATCTTTCCCGGGCTTTTAGAGCAGGGGTATTCTTCAGATGTAGTAATCGTGGACCCGCCCCGCAAAGGCTGCACTGAAAAACTCCTTTCCACCATCGCCGCTGCAAACCCCAATCGTTTCATCTATGTCTCCTGCAATCCTTCCACTCTGGCCCGGGATCTCCGCTATCTCAAGGAGAAGGGCTATTCAGCTTCGGAAGTCCAGCCCGTTGATATGTTCCCGCATACAAGCCACGTGGAGTGTGTAGTGTTGATGTCACGTGTAACTTCTAAATAAAGACTGAAAACCTTGATATATAGGCACTTTTGAGAGTTTTGCCACCGTTGGGAGTTGCTTGAAAAAGTAGTTTGAACGGTGGTAATTTCTCGTTTAGGGATGTTTTGTACGTACGTGGAAACAGGTCTACGGGGTGCAATTGAGGTTTTGTGGCTTGGTGTCGTATGCGGAAACATATCTACGTGATTTATGCGGCGAAAGTTACAGTTTTGAGGGTGTCGTCGTACAGGGAAACATATCTACTGGATTTATGGGTTTTTGTATACTTTGTTATTAGGATGATGCAACCACAATTATTTATAAAACAATAAAAACAATCATAAATCGTTAAAACAATTGAATTGTTTAGGATGTTCTGTTATTATTTAATAGGTACGATGGAAATAACTGTGTCTGAATGGGGGTAATTAATTTGTCGGATAACGATATTGAACGTTGGTATTCCATGAATGAGATATGTGAGCATTTAGGCATTAAGAGAGACACTGTTTTGAAATGGATTTTGAATAAGAATATGCCTGCAATAAAAATCGGCAAGCTATGGAAGTTCAAGATTAGTGAAATTGATGAGTGGGTTAATAACGGTGGAGCTGCAGAATAATTAACAGTCCGTTTTTTGGGACAAGCGATGTTATATAATGAGATAATAATCATTTTGGAGGGTGAGAATTTGATATTTATTGGTGGCATTCATGGAGTAGGTAAATCGTATTTCTGCGAGCAGATAACTGAACAAACAGGATTAAAGGCGTATTCTGCAAGTAAGCTCATTACAGAAATAAAGCATGAGCAGTTTAAGTCTGATAAGCTAATTGCAGATATTGGCGGCAACCAAAACTACTTATTGGATGCAGTTGGAAAAATATCAGATAAGGAATATCTACTTGATGGACATTTTTGCTTATTGAATTCAGCGGGTGAGGTGGAACGTGTGCCACTGGATACATTCAAGCAGTTACATATAAATGCAATTATGGTTATATATGACGATGTCTCCAAAGTTGTGGAAAGGCTTAATACACGAGATGGCATTAAGCATAGAGAGGTAACATTTGAGAAGTTTCAAAATGAAGAACTTTCCTATGCAGAAGAGATAGCTGAATTTCTTTGTGTTCCTTTTACAAGTACAAAAAGTGAAAGCGACATTGTGGATGCAGTTAAACAGATTAATAAGTGGTTTAAAATATAGAATTGAGTTGGAGGATAATTTTATGGCAGAGGTTAACACAGCAAATGTAGGCTTTGAAAAGCAGATATGGGATGCAGCATGTATCCTGAGAGGCAATATGGATGCATCTGAATATAAACAGGTGGTTCTAGGGCTTATATTCTTAAAATACATATCAGATAAATTTGAGGCAAGGTATAACGAACTTGTGACTGAGGGAGAGGGCTTTGAAGAGGATATGGACGAGTATGCTGCAAAAGGTGTATTCTATGTACCACCTACTGCAAGATGGTCAGCGATTGCAGCTGAAGCACACACCCCAGATATTGGCAAGATGATTGACGAAGCCATGCAATTGATAGAGCGAGAGAATAAAAGACTTAAAGGAGTACTGCCTAAAAATTTTTCTCGTCCAGAGCTTGATAAGCGTCGTCTTGGTGATGTGGTTGATTTGTTTACAAATATTTCAATGATTGAGCATGGTGATACTAAAGATGTATTAGGTAGAGCTTACGAATATTGTCTTTCTAAATTTGCAGAGCAAGAGGGTAAATTAGCAGGTGAATTCTATACTCCTGCCTGTGTTGTTAAAACACTAGTTGCGGTATTAAAACCTTATAATGGCAGAGTTTATGACCCTTGTTGTGGATCAGGTGGTATGTTTGTACAATCAGCGAAGTTTATAGAAAATCATCAAGGAAACATAAACAATATTTCTATATATGGTCAGGACAGTAATGCCACTACATGGAAGATGTGCATGATGAACCTTGCTATTCGGGGTATAGAGGCAGACTTGGGTAGATATAATGCTGATACATTCCTTGATGATTGCCATACTACACTTCGTGCTGATTACATACTCGCAAATCCTCCATTTAACCTTTCTGATTGGGGATTGGATAAATTAAAGGATGATGTTCGGTGGAAATATGGTCTTCCACCAGCAGGAAATGCAAACTTCGCTTGGATGCAGCATATGATTCATCACTTATCACCAAATGGGAAAATTGCACTTGTGCTTGCTAATGGCTCACTTTCAAGCCAAAATGGAGGCGAGGGAGAAATTAGAAAAAACATCATAAATGCTGATCTCGTGGAGGGTATTGTTGCATTACCATCACAACTATTTTATACAACAGGAATACAGGTATCATTATGGTTTTTAAATAAAAATAAAAAGCAAAAAGGTAAAACACTTTTTATTGATGCTAGAAATCATGGTTCTATGGTTGCACGTACACTACGAGAACTTACGGACAATGATATAGAAAAAATTTCTAATACTTTTACTGCGTTTGAAAAAGGGAACTTTGAGGAGGTAAAAGGCTATTGTGCGGTAGTTGATACGAGTGAAATTTTAAAACGGGATTGTATTTTATCTCCAGGTAGATATGTCGGCATTGAGGAACAAGAAGATAATGGGGAGCTCTTTGATGAAAAGATTGAAAGACTTACGAATGAGCTATCACAGATGCTCTCACAGTCAAAAGAGTTTGAATCTAATATGAAAGAGCGTCTGGGGGCAATAGGATATGAAGTTAAGTGATTGGCAAAAGATAAAACTGGGAGAAGTTTGTACAATAGAAAAGGGTACTATCAACCCAATAAAAAATGAAAAGATTTTATTTTATCATTTTAGTTTACCATCATATGATAATGATAAATCTCCTGAAGAACAGTATGGCAGTGAGATTAAAAGCAATAAAACAATTATGTCAGAAGGCACGATTTTATACAACAAATTAAATGTTAGATTTAAACGAATTTGGAATATTAACTTTAAATTATCACCAAATAGTGTTTGCTCAACCGAATTTTTACCAATAAGACCACGAAAGCAATGTGAGCAGTTGTTCCTATATTATATTTTAAGCAGTGATGAATTTACAAACATGATGTTGACTGCAACAACAGGGACGTCAAATAGCCATCAAAGAATATCACCGGAGTTTTTATTGAATACTGAAATTTTGCTGCCTCCAATTTTGGAACAGAAGGCTATAGCTAATACTATTTCATCTCTTGATGATAAAATAGAGGCTAATAAACGAATAATTAAAAATCTTCATGAAATTGTGAAAGTATTATACAAGCATTGGTTTATTGATTTTGATTTTCCAAATGAAGATGGATGCCCCTATAAATCTAGTGGTGGTGAAATGGTAGACAGTGAACTTGGAATGATACCAATAGGGTGGGAGTTAATTCAATTCTCTAATTTTTTAAAAATAAGAAATGAAAAAACTTCTGATTTAGATTTTCCTGAATATTCAGTAACAAACTTAGGCGTTTTTCCGAGAGATGAAAAATTTAAAAAGCAGCTTTCGGTGTCTAAAAGTAAAAACAAAGTTATAAAAAAGCATGATTTAGTATTTGGAATGAGTCGGGAAATTCTAAATTGGGGATTAATGAGAGATACTATTGGTGGCGTGAGTTCTGCCTATAATGTTTTTTCGATTGATAATCAAAGAATTGACCCTCTGTATCTAGAAGAGTTTATGACTTTTAGGATTAATTATTTCATGGATATAATTAAACCAGCATCAAGAGAGGGACAAGGTATAGATAAGTCTGTTCTGATAAAAAAACACATTTATCTCCCAGACGAAAACCTATTTTATAAATATAAAAATACTGCTGAATCTATTAATACGTATATAAATAAACTAACGAAAGAAACGGAAATAATTACTAACATTCGTGATACGCTTATGCCTAAACTAATGTCAGGTGAAATCAGAGTTCCAGTTGAGGAGGTTTAGCTGTATGCCATTTACAGAACAAGACTTTGAGAATGCTATTATTGAATTAATGCGTGATAATTTGGGCTATGATTATTTATATGGACCTAATATATTGCGTGATTACCGCTCACCGTTATATGAAGAATTGCTTCTATCCTCATTAAGTGATATAAACCCTATGCTCTCGCAGGATGCTATTATCGAAGCAATATATAAGCTTAAAAACTTTGAAAGTGTACAACTTTTGCAGAAGAATAGCGTGTTCATGGACTATTTGCAAAATGGCATTGAGGTTAGTACGGTTTATAAGGGTGAAACAAAGTATGACAGAGTGAAACTCATCGACTATGACAATACTGACCGCAACAGTTACTGTGTTATAAACCAATGGACAGTAGTAGAAAATGAAGAAAAACGACCTGATGTTGTGGTTTTTATTAATGGGCTCCCTCTTGTTGTGATTGAGCTTAAATCCTGCTCTCGTGAGCAAACAGATGTATCGGCGGCATATCGTCAATTACGGAACTATATGAAGGACATTCCATGTATTTTTGCATATAATATTTTTTGTGTAATGAGCGATCTTGCAACTTCAAAGGTTGGAACTATTACCTCTGCTGAAGATCGTTTTATGGAATGGAAAACCACTAGTGGTGATTATGAAGAAACAAAGTATGCAATGTTTGATGTTTTGTTTGAGGGGATGTTTGTAAAAAAACGCTTGCTTGATATTATAAAAAATTTCATTCTTTTTTCTGATGATAATAAAATTCTTGCTGGGTATCATCAATATTTCGCTGTAAAAAAGGCAATAGAACGTACCAAAACTGCTACAGAAACTGATGGTAAGGGCGGTATATTCTGGCACACACAAGGTAGCGGAAAATCTCTTTCAATGGTTTTTTATACGAAACTTTTACAAGCAGCTCTTAATAGTCCGACGGTTGTAGTTTTAACCGATAGAAATGATTTGGACGACCAATTGTATGGACAATTTGCAAAGTGTAAAGATTATTTGAGGCAAGTGCCTGAGCAGGCAGAAAACAGAGCTGACCTTAAAAAACTTCTTGCAGGAAGAGTAGCTAATGGAATTATATTTACCACAATGCAGAAGTTTGAGGAATCAGCTGAGCCACTATCAAACCGTAGAAATATAATCTTGATGGCAGACGAAGCACACAGAAGCCAGTATGCTTTAGATGAAAAGATAGATGCAAAAACTGGAAAAGTCAGCCTCGGTTTTGCACGCCTTGTGAGAGAAAGTTTACCAAAGGCAACATTCATAGGCTTTACAGGTACACCAATATCAGTTAAAGACCGCTCAACAAGAGAGGTTTTTGGTGAATACATAGATGTTTACGATATGACACAATCAGTCGAGGATGGAGCAACCCGTCCAGTTTATTATGAAAGTAGAGTTATAAATCTTGGACTTAATGAAGAGGTTCTAAAAAGTGTTGATGAAGAGTATGAGCGTGTTGCAGAGCAGGCAGAGGAATATGTCGTTGAAAAGAGTAAAAAAGAGCTTTCGACAATGGACTCAATTTTGGGGGCAGAAGCGACGATAAAATCGCTTTGCAATGATATTGTAACTCACTATGAGGACAGGCAGTACTTGCTGACTGGCAAAGCAATGATTGTTGCATATTCTCGCCCTATTGCTATGAAGATATATGCTGAGATTTTGCGGCTTCGCCCGGAGTGGTCAGAAAAGGTAAAAGTTGTTATGACCAGCGACAACAACGATCCCGAAGAATGGAAAGATATTGTGGGCGGAAAGGGCTATCGGTCAGAGCTTGCACGAAAGTTCAAGAATGACAATGATGAAATGAAAATTGCAATCGTTGTTGATATGTGGCTAACAGGATTTGATGTTCCTTCTCTTGCCACAATGTATATATATAAACCCATGGCAGGACATAATCTGATGCAGGCAATCGCCAGGGTTAATCGTGTATTTGGTGATAAAGAGGGTGGCTTGGTTGTCGACTATGTGGGCATAGCATCGGCACTCAAACAAGCAATGAAAGAATTTACTTTACGTGATAGAAAAAATTATGGTGATACTGATATATCAAAGGCGGCATTACCAAAGTTTATTGAGAAACTTATAGTCTGTAAGGATCTATTCCATTCTTTTGATATTTCAAAATTTGAAAATGGAAGCGACTTAGACAGAGCAAAAGCAATTGTAGGAGGAATTAACTTCATAATTGCAGATGAACAAAAGAAAAGTTTGTTTATTAAAGAAGCTCTGTATCTCAAACAATCTGCATCGCTATGTCGAAGCTTGCTTGATAAAACACAGAGATTTGAAGCAGCATTTTTTGAAGCAGTGCGAACAGCTATTACTAGGATTGTTACAGGTAAGAAACTGTCTCTTAAAGAAATCAACGATCGGATTAATGAATTATTAAAGCAGAGCATCAAGAGTGATGGGGTTATTAACTTGTTTTCCGATATTAAAACTGAATTTTCGATTTTTGATGCAGCGTTTTTGGAAGACATCGCTAAGATGCAACAAAAAAACCTTGCAGCTGAACTGCTTAAAAAACTAATTCAAGAACAAATATCCGTTTATAAGCGAACAAATCTAGTCAAATCAGAGCTGTTCTCTGAAAAAATGGGGCGGCTAATGAATTCATATCGAAACGGTCAACTTACAAATGCAGAAGTTATAGACGAACTGTTAAAAATGGCTGCAGAGATAGCAAAAGACCATAAATCAGGCGATGAATTGGGACTGTCTGTGGAGGAAAAGGCGTTCTACGATGCACTGTTAAAACCATCAGCAATCAAGGACTTTTTTTCAAACGAAGCTTTGGTACAAATAACAAAGGAACTAACACAAATGCTCTCAAAGAGCAGAACTGTTGACTGGCAGAAAAAAGAGCAAGCAAGGGCTAATATGAGGTCAATGGTGAAGCGGTTACTTAAAAAGTACAAGTACCCTCCAGAAGGTCAAGAAGAAGCCGTTAATGTTGTTATTTCTCAGTGTGAGATGTGGACTGATAATGAGGATGTGGATTAATACTATAGAAAATTAGAATTATGGAGGGCTAAACATGGCAGACATTAAATTTGAAATCAAGGAAACAATCGGTGTCCTATCAGAATCAGCAAAAGGCTGGTCGAAAGAACTAAACCTTGTTAGTTGGAATGATAAAGACCCAAAGTATGACATTCGGGAATGGTCTCCTGATCATGCTAAGATGGGCAAGGGTGTAACCTTACCAAAGATGAGCTAAAGAAGTTAAAGGATTTGCTGAGTGGTCTAAACCTGTAAGTTTGCCAATGGGAATAATCGGGGGTGATATTCTGAAGAGTAAGTATGATAGTGATTACTACTGGGAGAACATCGTAAAGAAAGACAAAAGTGATAACCCATTTGCTGCTGATCCTATAACCGAGGAATCGGTTTTCTTTCATGGAGTTATTGTTAACTGCCATGGTCAGAGTTACGAAAGATGGCTACACTTTCCCAATAATGATGCCCTGTTTGGCTTTCTGAATTATGTTTTTGTTTCAATGGCATTTTTTGCTTTCCTATCTAAAGAGACAGAATTCCTTGTTCAAGGTAATCTCGATGAAATGCTGGATATAATGACTGATTCCGAAAAGTGCAATCGGAAAGATTTGATTCCCGAGATGAGAGAATTTAGTAGCCAGATCAGAGAGCTTTGGAATTGTGACGGCGAAAATTGTTTTGATGAACTCAAGAGGTTCTTGGTTGACTACAATGATCAATGGAACAAAGGCCTCGAACTATTTTCATACATCGACGTTTTCAAATCACCACTTGAACTTGGTAAATTCATGGTTGATTCGTATGAAAACTCGGAAGAAACTGATATATCTATGTTAGAAGATCAGTTGGGAGTTACTAAAGGGGAATGGCTTAATATTTGCAGTACGGTCTATGAGAATGATTTCATGAAAAGAAAGTTTACAGAGATATTGAACAATAAGATAAAGGATTCGCTTTAGGGGATGCGGGAATGAAATATAATGAACTTGAACTCAAAAAAATGATGAAAAAGGGATTCGATAATTTGACGGTAGATGAAGTGATTTCTATCGATATTCTCAATTTCATTCGTACCATTCATCTGAACAAGCAGAATTTTTACTCTGCTCGATTCGATACCCAATATTTCGGTGATAGGGAAATGACGTTCAATAAGGAAGAAAACAGCTTGATCGGACATTGTCGGGTATCGTTCAAAGATGAGGGCAAGGGAATTGATTATCTATTTACTGAAAATGATTATGAACTGTTGAGCGAAATTTGTAATATTTCTAATGACTAACCAAAATTAAGAGGGGGATTTCCATGAAGAATTGTGAAATGAAATTGAACGGTAATATATTGACGATAACGGTTGATATTTCAAAGGAATTTGGCAAATCATCTTCCGGTAAGAGCATTATTATTAGCTCAACTGAAGGTAATGTGTCTATCCCCGAAAAAGAGGATATAAAAATCGGTCTTAATATCTATCGAAAGCCATGAAAATATGATGGATTTATATGTCCTTGGCATCCTCTGGTCAATTGCTATCCCTATCGAAGATAGATATCCTTATTTCTTGCTCCGGCACCACAATCAAGAGGCTTTGCTTTTGAAAAATACTTAAAAAGCTTTTTTGAGATTAGCAGGTTAGAGCCTCGAGGAAGCTTTAAATTAGTCGGAGAACAAATTGACGGTAGCTTTATCTTACATAACGAAGTATATTTACTCGAAGCAAAATGGACAAATAAACCGCTTGATAAAAGCAACTTGGTTATTTTCAATGAAAAAGTATCATCAAAATCAAGCTTTACGAGAGGTTTATACATCAGCTATTCGGGTTATAGTGTTGAAGCATTGAGTACGTTTGCAAGTGGGAGAAAAGTAAGTATTGTGTTGATGACTGTCCAAGAATTAGCAATTGCACTATCGAGGAAAACCGAGATGAAAGACTTGATTTGGAGCAAAGTCAGAGCTTTAGCCGAAGAAGGAAACTTTAATAAGCTTATGATATAACAATTTTAGAAAAGAATTGCTCCAAATAATGGTTTTCATTACCTACAGAATATCTCAGTAATTAAAATGTTGCTAGGGTTTTGGAATATCATGGCTAACCATGCAAATATTTCTGCTATAATAAAAGGGAAATTCTCGAACTGAAGGTCTATCTTTCAGTTTTTTTACATATAGGGGGGCATTTACTTGGCGACAGAAAATGATGCAAAACTTAATGAAATGCTAAAAATTAAAATTAAAGATCTAAAGGAGAACATAGATGTAAACGGCAGCGCATAGTGAGATTTTCCGGCAAGCAAACTGAGAATAAAACGGCAACGGAAATGAGACTGCTGTGAATAACTTAACACAAGAGAAAAAATATCGCAAGATGGAAGATAAAGTGCCACTGGTAACAACCCATCAATATCCGGGAGAAAGGCCCCG
>JAUSPO010000157.1 GCA_030656575.1 Bacillota bacterium | reverse complement strand
GTGCCGAAGAAGGGGAGAGTAAGGGCAGTGAGAGCCAAAGTGAGCCGGGGGGAGTGTGAACCCGGCGCTGGATCTATCCTGAAGCGCACCCCGGAGGCGAAAAGCTGAAGCTCAGGAAGTTCGAAATTTGGAAAAGGCTTCCTCGGTGCGTAGGCTTTTCCGGGAAACTCCGATAAAACTATGCTGCTAAGGAACGATTGCAGTGTGAGGAGGACCCCTCAAGGGTCAAAAAAGGTGGTAACGCGAGAATTGCCTCTCGTCCTTTTGGGAAGAGGGGCTTTCTTTATTTAAGGGGGGATTAGTATGCGGGTTGGGATAATTGGTGTGACAGGTTATACGGGAAATGAACTTATGCGGCTTCTCTTTTCCCATGATGACGTTGAACTTACGTATCTCACTTCACATTCTTTTGCCGGAAAACCTTTAGATGAGATTCATCCCCATTATCTCAAAATTATGGAGACTGTATGCCGTCCTTTTTCCGTAGAAGAAGCTGTAGAGAAAACAGACCTTGTTTTTTCTGCTTTGCCTCACGGCGAGTCCATGGAAAAGGTTTCTATCTTAAGAGAAGCCGGACTAAAGGTTATAGATCTAAGTGCAGATTTTCGCCTGAAGGATGCAGCACTCTACTCAGAGTGGTATAAAAGAAAACATCTCGCGCCTCATTATCTGGCCACAGCAGTTTACGGCCTTCCCGAACTATACAGGGAAGAGATTAGAGGGGCGTCCTTAGTTGCCAATCCTGGATGTTATCCTACCTCGGTGCTGCTGGGTTTGGCACCGCTGGCTGCCAGGGGCGTGTTGGACTGGGAAACACTCGTAGTCGATGCTAAATCAGGGACGTCAGGAGCCGGCAGGGTGCCTTCCCAAACGCTTCATTATCCAGAGTGCACGGAAAATTTTCGAGCCTATCGGGCTGCTGATCATCAGCACACTCCCGAAATGGAACAGGAACTTGGAAAGCTGGCCGGACAGGAAGTGGAATTTACTTTTGTCCCGCACCTCTTACCAATTATCAGAGGTATTCTAAGTACAATTTACGTAAAACTGACAGTTAAAATGGATGAAAAGGAAATACGGGATATATATGAAGAATTCTATAGGAATGAACAGTTTGTGAGGTTATTGCCTTCCCCATCGTTGCCTGAGACGAGGAATGTTTATGCCAGTAACTACTGTGATCTGGCTGTGAAATGGGACTCACGTAAAAACAGGTTAATTATCCTTTCTGCTATTGATAATCTGGTTAAAGGCGCGGCTGGGCAGGCAGTACAAAATATGAATATTATGTTGGGTTTTAAGGAAAGTAAGGGGTTGAATATGGTGCCCCTGAGGCCTTAGCTGCCCTTTGGAGGTAGGCTGAAAGAATGAATTCTGTGAACATGGAAAAGATAACGGGAGGTATTACCGCTGTATCGGGTATAGATGCCGCTGGTGTGAAGTGCGGTATAAAAAAGAATGGGGACAGCGACTTGGCCCTTATCTACAGCAGAGAACCTGCTGCAGCTGCGGGAGTATTCACTAGAAATAAGTTTAAGGCTGCTCCCTTAATCGTCACGGAGAGGCATATATCTAATCCGACCGTCAGTGCTATTGTAATTAACAGCGGCAATGCCAATGCCTGTACTGGCGACCAGGGGATTAAGGATGCTCTCAGCACTGCTGAGATTGTGGCAGGAAAGCTTGGTCTTAGGAGAGAAGATGTCCTTGTAGCATCAACAGGTGTTATTGGGCATTACCTTCCCATGGAAAGATTGTCTCTGGGGATCGATAAGGCCGTAGAAAAGCTTTCCCCGAAAGGCGGGGAAGATGCAGCCCGGGCTATCATGACAACCGACACGGTTATCAAAGAAAGTGCCTGCCGCGTACAGTTGGATGGGGAACAAGGTTTTTTTACGATAGGTGGAATGGCCAAAGGTTCGGGAATGATCTGTCCGGATATGGCCACGATGCTTGCTTTTGTGGCAACGGATGTAAAGATAAAAAAAGAAGCACTGCAGAAATCTTTACAAGAGGCTGTGGAACGTTCTTTTAACGTTATTACCGTTGACGGAGACACGTCTACAAATGATATGGTTCTGGTTATCTCTAATGGGACATCAGAGATAGAGGTGGAAGAAGACGGTGACCTCTGGCATGTTTTTAACGAATCGCTCCTTCATGTTTGCCAGGATCTTGCCTATAAGATTGTGGTTGATGGAGAAGGGGCCACCAAGGTCATAAAAGTCACGGTCAAGGGTTCACCTGATTATGAAACAGGGAAAAAGCTTGCCCGCAGTATTTTGAATTCTCCTCTTGTTAAAACTGCGTTTTTTGGTGAGGATGCGAACTGGGGCCGGATTATCACAGCCATGGGCAATGCGGATGTTCATTTCATCCCTGATCAGGTAGATATTTATCTTGGAAAGATGCAGGTTACTGCCCGGGGAAAAGGACTTGTTTTTGATGAGTCCGAAGCGAAAGCCATTTTGATGCAGACAGAAATACCGGTGCTGGTGGACCTGAATATGGGCCTGGAGGAAGTGATTTCCTACGGGTGTGATCTTAGTTACGATTATATCAGGATTAACGCTGATTACAGGAGCTGAAAGGATGCGATCATTTTGGAAAAGTCCATAGATGCTCTTATTGCCAAAGCGGGAGTGTTAATAGAAGCACTGCCCTATATACGTACTTTTGCCGGAAAAACCTTTGTAATCAAATACGGGGGTCACGCGATGGTAAGTGAAGAGCTGAAAAAATCAGTAGCTCTCGATATCATTCTATTAAAATTTATCGGAATTAACCCTATTGTTGTCCATGGCGGAGGTACGGAAATAACGACGTTAATGGATAAATTAGGCAAGAAAGCGAGTTTTGTCGATGGTCTGCGTATTACGGATAAGGAGACGATGGAGCTTGTGGAAATGGTCCTTGTGGGCAAAGTTAATAAAGAGATCGTCAGCCTGATTAACCGCCACGGCGGTAAAGCGGTAGGCTTAAGCGGCAAAGACAGCAATCTTTTTCTGGCAAAGAAAAGGCCGCCCATACAGGTCGTCAAGGATGGAGTAGAAGAAACGGTTGATCTGGGATATGTGGGTGACGTTGTTGAGATCAGCCCGGGTGTTATCAACACCCTCAGCGAGCACGGCTACATACCTGTTATCTCCTCTGTGGGTGTAAGCATGGAGGGAGAAGGATTAAATATCAATGCCGATCATGTTGCCGGGGAACTGGCAGCTGCCTTGAAGGCGGAAAAGTTAATTGTTCTCACCGATGTGGAAGGCATCTTTTCCGACCCAAAGGATCCGGGAACCCTTATCTCTTCTCTGAATCGCCATAAGGTGCGCGAAATGATTATTTCCGGGGAAATATCAACAGGGATGATACCCAAGGTTGAGGCCTGTGTAAGGGCGCTGAATAACAATGTTGCAGCCACTCATATCATTGACGGCCGTACAAGTCACTCAATGCTTCTGGAAATCTTTACTGATACGGGAATAGGGACAATGGTCATCTAGTAATTGCTAAGGAGTCAGGAGTCAGGAGTCAGGAGTCAGGAGTCAGAATGAGATAAAATGGAGAGAACGAAGGATTTTGGATATAGATTTCCGAAACAAAACTATGATTACCTGGATTGAATGGGTATGAAAATAAGCATTTGAGGGGGGGGCGATCACTTGCTCAAAGAAGAAGAGAAAGAGTATATTATCAATACTTACAACCGCCAGCCGGAAACTCTCCTTGTAGTAAAGGGCAAAGGGACAATTATCTGGGATGAGAACGGGAATGAATATCTTGATTTTGTTGGCGGATTGGCCGTAAATGCCTTAGGCCATGCTTACCCTGGGGTTGTGAATGCTGCCTGGGAACAAATGAACAAAGTGATACATACCTCTAACCTTTACTATACAGAACCTCAGGTAAAATTGGCAAAATCTCTGGTGGAGAATTCAGCGGCAGATAAAGTTTTCTTCTGCAATAGCGGTGCAGAGGCCAACGAAGCTGCTATCAAGCTTGCTCGCAAATATACTAAACTACATGTAAACCCCGAAAAATTTGAGATCGTTACAGCCTTGAATTCTTTTCACGGTCGGACCCTGGCAACGCTTACAGCTACGGGACAGGAAAAGTTCCAAAAGGGCTTTGAACCTCTGCCCTCCGGTTTTCGTTACGGACGCTTTAATGATCTGGAATCCTTCAGATCCCAGATTAACAGCTCCACCTGTGCAATCATGGTCGAGCCTGTTCAGGGAGAAGGAGGGGTCATTGTCGCTGACGAAGATTTCCTGGTGGGATTACGAAGGTTATGTGACGAGCAAAACCTCCTGCTAATTTTTGATGAAGTCCAATCCGGCATGGGGAGGACAGCTAAACTTTTTGCTTACGAGCATTATGGGATTAAACCTGATATCTTTACCCTGGCAAAAGCTCTGGGCGGAGGCTTTCCAATTGGAGCAATGCTCTGTTCAGAAAAAGTGTCGGCAGGTTTTTCGCCCGGGGATCATGCTTCAACCTTTGGCGGTAATCCCGTTGCCTGCGCAGCAGCCGTTGTTGTGCTGCAGGAAATTACCCGGGATGGGTTTTTGCAGAATGCCGGGGAGAGAGGTATCTACTTCCGGGAGAAACTAAACATTCTACAGGACAGTTATACAAACCATGTTGGTGAGATCCGGGGAAAAGGTCTCATCATCGGTATGGAACTTAAAAAGGATGCGCGGAAAATTCAGCAGTTCTGCCAGCAAAAAGGGTTACTCCTTAACTGTATTGGAGAAAAAACTTTGCGTTTTCTGCCTCCCTTAAATGTAAGCAAGGATGAGATTGATAGGGCTGTGGATATTCTAGATACTGTTTTTATGGAGGTGTTTGGATGTGAATAGTCTGCTTGGAAGACACTTTTTATCCCTCCAGGATTTTACCGCTTCAGAGATTGATGCATTGTTGGATTTTGCTCAGGAATTGAAAGGGAAGCTAAAAAAAGGTATTCCCCATCCTGTCCTGGCTGGAAAGACGCTGGGAATGATTTTTCAGAAACCTTCCACAAGGACCCGTGTTTCTTTTGAAGTAGGCATCTGGCAGTTGGGAGGGTATGGCCTTTTCCTTAGCAGTCAGGACCTGCAGATGGGAAGAGGTGAGCCTATCAAAGACACAGCTGCTGTACTGTCCCGCTATCTGGATGGCATTATGATCCGCACGTTTGACCATGGTGAGGTGGAGGAGCTTGCTGCCCATGCGACTATCCCCGTCATAAATGGTCTAACAGATCTCCTGCACCCCTGTCAGGCCCTTGCTGACTTACTCACAATCAAAGAAAAAATCGGTCATTTGGATGGTGTTAATGCTGCTTATCTGGGTGATGGAAACAATGTTGCCCATTCACTGCTGCTGGGATGTTCCAGGATGGGAGTGAATCTATCAGTGGGTGCGCCTGAGGGTTATCAGCCCCTTGAAGAAATTGTTAAAAAGGCCCGGGAAAACGCTTCCATAAGCGGTTCAAAGGTGACGGTAACGCAGGACCCCAGAGAGGCCGTTCATGAGGCAGATGTTATTTACACGGATGTATGGGCAAGTATGGGTCAGGAAGAAGAAAAAATTGCTCGCAAAAAAATATTCTCACCATACCAGATCAACAGTGAACTGGTTAAACTGGCCAGACCCGGTGCCCTTGTAATGCACTGCCTTCCCGCCTATAGGGGCGAAGAAATTACGGAAGAGGTCCTGAAAAGTGAGCAGTCCGTCGTCCTCGACCAGGCCGAAAACCGCCTTCACGCACAAAAGTCTCTCATGGCCATGCTCATGGCCTGAGCATATTAGGAAAGGGTGATTAAAATGCCAAAGGTAGTTCTTGCATATTCCGGAGGACTGGACACCTCCATAATCGTAAGATGGCTTAAAGAAGAATATGGATATGATGTAATTGCATTTGCCGCTGATGTTGGGCAGGGTCCCGGTGAGCTGGACGGACTTGAGGAAAAAGCACTGG
Source organism: Bacillota bacterium (assembly GCA_030656575.1). Taxonomy (GTDB): domain Bacteria; phylum Bacillota; class Dethiobacteria; order DTU022; family UBA8154; genus JAUSPO01. The sequence continues at coordinate 40,473 of JAUSPO010000157.1, read as the reverse complement.
CTACGGGGGCTTCAAAAGTGTATATCCAGGATCTCCGTAAGGAGTTTGTAGAGGATTTTATCTATCCCATGCTCCAGTCCGGGGCTTATTATGAGAAAACTTACCTCATGGGCACTGCCATTGCCCGGCCATTGATTGCCCGTGCAATGGTGCAGGTGGCTCTTAGGGAGAATGCAGTGGCTGTGGCACACGGATCCACGGGAAAGGGTAATGATCAGGTACGTTTTGAATTGACTGCGAAGGCTCTTGCCCCTCAGTTAAAAATAATTGCTCCCTGGAGAATCTGGGATATTCGTTCAAGAATGGACGCCTTAGAGTACGCCAAAAGGTACAATATACCTGTTCCCGTCACAGCAGAGAAGCCCTACAGCATGGACCGGAATCTCTGGCATATAAGTTATGAAGGAGGCATTCTGGAAGATCCTGCAAAGGCGCCCCTGGAGGAAATGTTTTTGCTGACTTGTTCTCCTGAACAGGCTCCTGATAAACCTGCGGAAGTGGAGATTTCTTTTGAGAAAGGCGTTCCCTCAGCATTAAACGGCACGCCCATGGACCCGGTGGCGCTCTTAGAGTCCCTTAATAAGATTGCCGGAGAGAATGCTGTTGGAAGGGTCGACATTGTTGAAAATCGTCTTGTTGGTATGAAGTCCAGAGGTGTCTATGAGACCCCTGGCGGAACGCTCCTTTACTTTGCCCATCGGGAATTGGAGCAGCTTACAATTGACAGGGAGACGATGCATTTTAAAGAGGCAGTAGGAATTAAATATGGAGAGATTATATACTACGGTCTCTGGTATTCTCCTCTGCGCAAGTCGTTGGATGCTTTTATAAAGAGTACCCAGGAAAAAGTTACGGGTGATGTAAAGCTGAAGTTATACAAGGGGAATATTGATGTTTTAAGCAAACGCTCACCTTACTCGCTTTATCATCCCGGTCTGGCCACTTTCGAGGAAGATGAACTATATGATCAGAAAGATGCCGGGGGCTTTATAAATCTATTCGGTCTTCCCCTGCAGGTTGAAGGTATGCTGAGAGACACATGGAAAAATGAGGTGGAAGGTTAACAGTGAAGGGGAAAGATAAAGATTATCAGGAGAAACCGTGGGGCGGAAGGTTTAAGGAAGGACTGGATAAACAAGTCGAAGCCTTTTCCGCGTCCCTGCCTTTTGACCGCCGCCTGGCTGTGGAGGATCTAAAGGGCAGCATGGCTCACTGTCGTATGTTGGTTACAACAGGAATAATTGCTGACCATGAGGGAGAATTAATTTTAAAAGGACTTCTTGAGATTGAAGAAGAAATTTTAGGAGGTCAATTTACGTATCATATCTCCCTGGAAGATATTCATATGAATATCGAAAAAAGGCTTACAGACAAGATTGGGCCTGTTGGAGGCAAACTGCATACTGCACGCAGCCGCAACGACCAGGTAGCCTTGGATATGCACCTTTTCGTCAAAAAGGAGATCCGGGAGGTAGAGGCATTAATCCGGGGGCTGCAGGAGGTTATCCTAGAATTTGCCCAAAGAAATTTCGATGTTGTTATTCCAGGTTATACTCACCTGCAAAGAGCGCAGCCAGTCCTTATTTCACACCATTTCATGGCCTATTTCTGGATGCTGCAGAGGGACAGGGAACGTTTCCTGGATTCTTACAAAAGAGCTGACCTTATGCCGCTTGGAGCAGGTGCTATGAGTGGGACGGGGTTTCCCATAGACAGGGAAGAAGTGGCCCGTGATCTTGGTTTTGAACACTTATATGAAAACAGTATGGATGCGGTTAGCGACCGTGATTTTGTTCTTGAGTTTTTAAGCTGCTCGTCCTTCTTAATGATGCACCTAAGCCGTCTTAGCGAAGAACTGGTGCTTTGGTCTTCGCAGGAATTTTCTTTTCTCGATCTTAGCGATTCCTTTACTACAGGAAGTAGCATGATGCCCCAGAAAAAAAATCCCGATGTGCCTGAACTGGTGCGCGGCAAAACAGGTCGAGTATACGGCAATCTGATCGCACTGTTTACGGTTTTTAAAGGCCTTCCCCTAACTTATAACAAAGATATGCAGGAAGACAAAGAGCCATTATTTGATACTGTTGATACGGTAAAGAATATCTTATCCATATACCAGGATCTTTTCAGAAGTATGGAAGTGCTAAAAGAAAATATTGAGTCTGCTTTGCAGAATGATTTTTCCACGGCTACTGAGCTTGCTGATTATTTGGCAGCAAACGGTGTGCCCTTCAGGGAAGCCCACCATATTGTAGGGCAGCTTGTACGTCACTGCCTCGACCAAGGCAAACTGTTAAAAGATCTTAACTCAGAAGAGCTTCTGACTTTTCACAACCTGCTGGGCTCGTCAAAAGCTCTTGAGAGGTTAAACCCAAACATAGCTGTGCTTTCAAAAAAATCCCGTGGCGGAACATCTCCCGAAGCGGTTAAAAAGCAGCTTCTATTGGCTGAAGATGCTTTAAATAAAGCCAGTGTAACTACTCAGATTAAAAATAAGTGAAGCTTGGGGACGGTTCAAGCGTCACCGTAGCGTAGCGAAGGACTTGGGGACATTCATAGGGGACATTCCTAGGGGACATTCCTAGGGGACATTCCCCGCAGGGGTGTGTCCCCATACCACTTGAAAAATGGGGTGTGTCCCCTTACCTAAGCTAAAGGGAAGACGATGGAACCGTCCCCAAGCTTTGCGTCCCGAGCGATTAAGTATCCTATTGGCTGAGTTACAAACCAGTTTTGTTTAAAAACAGTTGAATTTTTTTGTTTTTAGTGTAAAATTAAGGTATAAATGTTTTTTTAAGGAGGTGGACCTGGTTTCTCTTAAACTGGGTACGGATGTTTAATAAAGTATTGCTGGCAATGGATTCCTCGTCTGCTGCGCGTGAACTATTTAATTGTATCCCTGATCTTAGAATAATGGGGATGAAAGAACTGGTTATTATTCATTCTATAAGTGTTGACCAGCTGCAGGGTAAAAGCCTGGACAACTACAGGCAGGTTTTTGCCGGCAGGATAGAGGAAAAAATCAAAGCTATTGAGCAAAAAGAGATTGCTGTAAAGCTGCTGATGCCTTTTGGGCATGCTGCGGAGGAGATTGCCCTGGCGGCAGAAGAAGAGAATGTGGATCTCATCCTGATCGGTTCGATCGGTGAAAATATTGTCCGTGAATTCCTGTTGGGCAGTACCGTAACTGAGGTGATTCGCCGTACCAACAAGCCGCTGCTTATTGAGAAGTATATTCACCTGGGTGAGGGGACCCGCCTTCTTCCCATCTGTTTCCAAAAATTGGCTACTGTGCTGCTTCCAACTGATTTTTCCCCTGATTCGGACCGTGTTTATAGAAAGTTCCTGAGTGCTGCCGGCAAAATTCACCGCATCATTCTTTTAAATGTTGTTGATAAGGGACAAAGTGCCGGAGAAATATCTCAGCAGGAGCAAAAGGCTGCTGACCGCTTAAAGGAATGGCAGAAGAAATTTAATAAAAAAGATGGCAGCGTGGATATCAAAATATCAACGGGGGTTACATCACAGGAAATTGTTAGTATTGTGGAGTCTGAAGGCGTGACTCTTGTTGCCATGCCTACAAAGGGCCTGGGCCTAGCAAAACTGATTATGGGCAGAACAGCCGAGGCTGTGATGAGGCGCTCCAATTGCCCGGTGCTTCTTTTTAAGGTTAAGTAAACAGTTTTAACAATAAAAAGACCCTTGTTAGGGTCTTTTTATATCAGCTTCTATTCCTGCTTCATGTAACTTGCGCCACAAAGTAGTTCGGCCGATACCCAACCTTTGAGCTAATTTTGTTTTATCTCCTTTCAAACGTACGTACTCCTCGGTAATTAACTGATTTTCAATCCTCTCCATAGTCTTTTTTAAGCCATCGTTTACTTCAATTTGCATGAAGCCATTTTCTCTTTCCTTTGTTTCTCCTTTAAAATCCGTCAGGATTTTTTTTATGTGATTACCCAGTGATTTAACCGTGGAGTCAGGGTCAGCAAATACACTAAGCCGTTTAATAAGGTTTTCCAGTTCTCGAACATTGCCAGGCCATTCATATCCTTCAAATAAATCTCGATGTTCAGTTAAGGTTTCTTCCAGCAAAGAAACGGATTCGCCATTAGTGGTGTTTCTTAAGAGGTAAAAAGCCAAAGGAAGGATATCTTCTTTTCTTTCTCTTAACGGCGGAACGATTAATTTCAAAATATTAAGCCGATAGTAAAGATCACGGCGGAATTTGCCCTGTTCCACATCTTTTAAGAGATCACGGTTGGTAGCCGAAATAACACGTACATCGACTGGAATAAGTTTATTATCACCAATGCGCATGACTTCCCTTTGCTGCAGCACTCTTAACAGCTTGGATTGAACATCAAGGGAAATCTCACCGATCTCATCAAGGAGAATAGAACCGCGATGAGCCAATTCGAACAGGCCTTTTTTGCCGCCTTTCTTTGCGCCCGTGAACGCTCCCTCGGCATAGCCGAATAATTCGCTTTCCAGGAGTGCGGGAGACAGTGCGGCACAATTTACGGCAACAAAAGAGTGTGAGGATCTGCTGCTCTCATTATGAATACTCTGAGCAAAAAGCTCCTTTCCAGTCCCTGTTTCTCCCGTAATCAATACGGTCTCATCAGTATGGGCATATTTTTTGGCTTGGCGGATTGTCTCAAAAAATATTCTGCTTTTACCGATGATATTCTCAAAATGATATATGGCATATAATTTGTTTTCATGATTGGCACGTCGTATTTTTTCCTCCATGGACTGGATGCGGTTAACTTCATGAAAAGCAAAAATAGAACCTACTATCTGGCCGTGGTCATAAATCGGTACTTTGTTAACGAGTACTTGTTTTGTTTTAAAATTACATATTTTATCCGTTTCTATTATATGTGGTTGGATGCGATTAGCAGAAACTATGTAATCCATAGGTTTTCCTATAACTTCATTTGCTTTCATTTCTAAAATCTTTTCAGCTATTGGGTTAAAAACGGTTATTATATTTTGAGCATTTACGGTGATGATCCCTTCAAAGGAGTAATCTACAATAGCTTTTAATTTGAAAGCATCCCGACGTTCTTTTTGTCTCGCCCAGGCTACTTCTTTAGCGTGGGAATAAGCTTTTATGATGGCATCTTTACCTACAGTGATGGGAATAATGGGAATACAGGGGTAACCCTGCGAACGGGCCATACGGGCAATAACTCCTCCGCTGACAGCAGCTTTAAAACCCCTTTTTTGGGCTTCTTTCAGCTTTGCCAGGCCATCCTGTTCATTTAGGTAAACAAATTGTTCCATTTTAACATCTATAACCTCTTTGATTTCATGAAAGCGGGGATTGGGAGAACGAAATTCAAACAAAGCTAGGGGTTCTCCAAAGAGTTTTTTTGCCTGGTTAAGGGCGAAGACAGTATCAAAAACACTTACAGGAATGGCTATTAAAGGAATATCAAATACTTTTCGCAGGTGCCTGACATTACCTTCAGTGGTAATTATTACTTCCACTCCCTGCTTTTCAACCTTTTCTATTATTGGCTCGGCCTGTTCAATAGCCCCTTCTTCCAATAACACTTTTTCAGGTAAGCTGGGAAGAATTTCTTCGATTGCCCGGGTGAGTTCCGGGTATGGAGAAATGAAACAGATTTCGATAGCCATACTTAGCCCTCCACCTTTCAAATTTATTATAAACTATTTACCGTAGATTGGTATGTATTTTGCATAAATATTTAGTAACTACTCAGACCAACAGTTTCCATTTTACCTTCTGCTTTTCGCTACGCAAGACATGGGGACGGTTCCATCGTCTTCCCTGGCGGACCTCCGCTACGCTGCGGTGACGCTCGAACCGTCCCCATGTCTCAGGTCCCATTTCTTGCTAATGCTTTACTCTGAGTAGTTACGATATTTAATTAAATTCTTTCGTTTATTAATTTTAAGCATAAAATTGAAGGTTTTAAGGAGTTCGAAAGATATGCCTCAGGAATCATTAATCGATATTTATATCATGGGCAAGAAATATGCCGTACCTGAATCGTTAACTATCATGCGTGCAATGGAGTTTGCCGGTTACCAGTTAAAACGAGGCTGCGGCTGCCGAACCGGAATTTGCGGTGCCTGCGCTACGGTTTACCGTATAGCCGGCGATCATGAATTCAAGGTTGGCCTGGCCTGTCAGATCAGGGTAGAGTCTGGGATGCACCTTGCGCAAATTCCATTTTATCCCCCATTAAAAGGAATTTATAATATTGATAATTTACCCCCCAGCGCTTCATCTATTAAAGCCTATTACCCGGAAATCTACCGATGTATAGGATGCAATTCCTGTACCAAGGTATGTCCCCAAAACATTAATGTCAAGCAGTATATTGCATATGCGCGGAAGGGGGATATTGCCGGATGTGCATTTGAATCCTTTGACTGTATCATGTGCGGCCTCTGCGCATACCGTTGTCCGGCACAAATAGCCCAGTACAATGTCGGGATTTTGGCCCGTCGCCTTTTTGGCAAATACCTATTACCCAGGGATCTGCAATTGCAGCAAAGGGTTGATGAGATTCAAGGCGGGAAATATGAGACTGAACTGCAGCGGCTAATGAAACTGGACATTCAGGAGCTAAATAATCATTATTACAGCCGGGACATTGAAGCATAACCTGCCTGCTTTTTTAAAAACCTTTATAACTGCTGCTTGCCATTGAAATTTTAAAAAAGTTAAAGGGAGGTTTAAATCCGGTTCTTCCTCCGGAACAGACATTATGTATACTTCTCAAATGAAGGAGCTGATTAAAAAAGTTGAAGAAACGCGACCTATGAGGCTGGGCGTTGATTTCCCCCGCATTACTACTGAAGAAGGTCAGGATCTGCTTAAAAAATTTCATCCTGATTTTATTGAAGAGGGTTTCCGGGAGCTCCAGGTAGGAGTAAATAAGGGGGATAGGGTTCCCCGGGAACTGGCTGATCTTCTTGAAGCTCGCAGTATGATAGAACATATTGAACTTGACCTGAGCGAAATTGTCTGCGATGTGGATGTTCTAATTATTGGCGGGGGGGGAGCTGGTGCTGCGGCCGCTCTTATGGCGCAGGAGCAGGGAGCGGATGTTGCTCTTGTTACTAAGCTGCGCTTTGGTGACGCCAATACAATGATGGCACAAGGTGGTATACAAGCTGCTGATAAAACGAACGATTCACCTGCAATCCATTACCTCGATGTTATGGGTGGAGGACATTTTGCTAACATACCTGAATTGGTTTATGCCTTAGTTAATGATGCTCCCAAAATCATTAAATGGCTGGAAGACATTGGCATTATGTTCGATAAAGAAGAAGATGGCACAATGATTACTTTCCACGGCGGTGGTACCTCCAGAAGAAGGATGCATAGCGCCCGTGATTATACAGGGGTGGAGATTATGCGCACCTTAAGAGATGAAACTATTAACAAGGGTATTAAAATTCTGGAGTATTGTCCCGCAGTGGAACTTCTGCTGGACGAAGAAGGCAAAGCTGCAGGAGCAATTCTTTACAATCTGGAAACGGAAGAGTATCTTGTCGCTCGTGCTAAAACGGTAATTTTAAGTACAGGTGGTTCAGGGAGACTTCATTTCCAGGGTTTTCCCACTACCAACCATTATGGTGCGACAGCCGACGGGTTAGTAATGGGTTATCGTGCTGGTGCCAGGATGGCATTTATGGATGCTATCCAGTACCATCCTACAGGTGTGGCTTATCCTTCCGAGATTCTGGGCATGCTGGTTACAGAAAAATTCCGCGGGCTTGGTGCTAAACTGGTCAATATTAACGGTAAACAGTTTGTTTATCACTTAGAGACAAGGGATTTGCAGTCTGCCGCTATTATCAGGGAGTGCAGCGAAAGGAAGCTTGGCATTGCCACTCCAACAGGTACGGTAGGTATCTGGCTTGATTCCCCTCTTATCGATCTGATTCATGGTGAAGGGACTATTGAGAAACGGTTTCCGGCCATAATTAGGCAGTTTAAACGGTTTGGCCTTGATATTCGCAGGGAGCCCATACTTATTTATCCTACTCTTCATTATCAAAATGGTGGTCTTTTGCTTGATGATAACGGTCGAACGAATATTGAGAACCTTTACGTTGCAGGTGAAAACTCCGGAGGTGTGCATGGCCGTAACAGGCTTATGGGGAACTCGCTTCTCGATATCCTTGTGTTTGGATGCCGTACCGGTTCTCATGCTGCGCAGAAGTGTCAGGAAGTAAAACTAAAAAAGCTAACTCTTAATCATGTTCACAATTATCACTGCCAGCTGGAAAATAATGGTATAGATACAGGGGGCAGGATTTCCCCCCTTCTTCTACCCAATTATACCCACCGTGAAGTTCCGGAAATGCAAACTTTTTGTGGGTCGTCAAAAGATTTCGGACAAAATGGCATGTATCTTGCGTGATATTATTTATATTATTTTAAATCTTCCGCAAGCAAGGGGGTGACAAACTTGAGAATTGTTGTAGGAATTTCCGGTGCTACAGGTGCAATTTATGGTATAAAAATGTTGGAAATATTACATGAGCTTGAAATTGAGACCCATTTAATTATTTCAGAAGCCAGCAAAAGAACGATCCAACTTGAAACAAATTATGAAGTCGAAGAAGTGGAGAAAATGGCTGCGGAAGTCCACGATATCAATAATATCGGGGCTTCCATCTCCAGCGGTTCTTTTAAAACAAGCGGAATGATTATTGCTCCATGCGCCATAAAAACCCTTTCAGCCATAGCCAACTCATTTAATACAAATCTTTTGATAAGAGCTGCCGATGTTGTCCTTAAAGAAAGAAGAAAGCTGGTATTACTGGTAAGAGAGACTCCCCTTCATTTAGGGCACCTGCGTTTAATGACAATGGTGACTGAAGCAGGTGGTATACTCTTACCGCCAATGCCTGCATTTTATAATCATCCGCAAACAATGCAGGATCTTATTAATCAGACTGTAGGAAAAGTGCTGGACCAATTCGATATTGACCATAATCTTTTTTCCCGCTGGCAAGGTGTTGAAGAAAAAATAAAAATAAGCTGCAGGGGGTGATTTGTTAGAGGAGATTGTTTCAATTTTGGAATTATTAAGTCTGGCAGAAAGAATTGTATGATAATTGAGGCATAGAAAGGCAAAGAGAGGCAAAGAATTCTCTGAGCCAATGTTTCAATAAAAGAATAGATTGTTTCATAAATGAAACCCGGTTGCAGTTTATCCTTATAGAAGAGTTTATTTTAAGGCATTATTTAAAGTATTTTGCCTTTTCGGGTTGGTATAGAACTTGCATTGTTAATTTGTTAGAAAAGGCAAAATATTTTAATAAAATATAATAAAATAGGTTTCTTTTGGAAGGATGCGTTTGGTTGAATTAATGTTTAACGTTTGTTGTTACAAAGTAGCGAACAAAAACATTTTAAATCAGGAGGTTTTTTAGATGGCAAAAGACATATCGAGTTTAAGGTCGACGCTGGAATTTTTGAAAGAAGAAGGCGAAATACTGGTAACAGATGTAGAGATTGATCCCCATCTGGAGATGGCTGGAATCCAAAAAAAGCTTGATAACGGCCCTGCATTACTTTTTAATAACGTAAAAGGATATCCCGAGAATAGACTGTTTACAAATCTCATGGCTCAAGAAAGCAGAATAGCTAAAATTTTTGGTGTCGATGAACCTAAAAATTTTAAACACAAAGTCAGGGATGCTTTGCGCAATCCCATTCCTCCCAGAATAGTGAAAAATGCCCCCTGTCAGGAGGTAGTAAATACTGGTAATGATATCGATGTTTGGAAATCTGTTCCTATGATTTCTCATACCGAAAAGGATCCAGGACGCACCCTGGGCGGCGGTAATACCCTTATGAGTGGAAAATATTTCTTCGGCGGACACCATATCAGTTACAACCGCATGAGCTTTTTCAAAGCCAAAGATTGGGGCACCTTTCAGATAGCTCCGGGATCCCATACGGATATGGCGGTTACTGAATTTATAAAAAAAGAGCATGTTCACATGACCATTAATATGGGAGTCCCTCCAGCCTGCACAATAATGGCAGGTTCTGGCTTTAACTACGCAATTCTTCCGCCTGGCTGTGATGAAATCGCCATTGCCGGGGCAATACAGGGTTATCCGGTAGATCTTGTCAAAGCTAAGACGGTAGATGCGTACGCCATAGCTAACGCCGAAATTGTTATTGAAGGATACCTGGATACGACCCAAAAAGCATGGGAACATCCTGATGCGGAAAGAGATAATGTACAGGGGAAATATCCATTCCATCCAGAGTGGTCAGGATATATGGGAAAAGCTTACAGAACATACAGGTTCATTATAACAGCCATTACTCACCGCAAAGACAAGCCCATTTACTATCCCACCATTGTTCACGGTTTCGATACTCACCATATTGATTGTAAGGTTAGAGAAGCTTCGTTGCTGGAACTCTTTGAAAGGATGGTTCCAGGCTTAGTTCAGGATGTTTATATTCCCATCGAAAGCACCGATTGGGGAGGTTGTGTTTTTTCGGTTAAAAAGCGCCGCCAAAGGGATGAAGGCTGGCAGAAAAACTTGTTAACAGCAGCACTTACTATTTCCCAGGGCATGCGGGTTGCTGTAGCGGTGGATGAGGATATAAACATTTACCTGGCAGAAGATGTGATGTGGGCAATTAATACCCGAGTCGATGTGGATAAAGATCTATTAATCGTAAATCCCGGCGGTATGGGTCAGACTTTCCAACCAGCCGAACGTTCTGCTGCCGGAGAAGGTGTCCAGTGGGTACGATCCGAAGCCAAGTATGCAGGAGGCATGGGTTTTGATGCTACGACACCTTACCGCTACAAGTGGGCTTTTGATCGTCCTGAATTCCCTGTTAAACTCGTGGATCTTGCCAAATGGTTTGATAAGGATGAGGCCGAGAAAGCTGTAAACTCTATGAGTGCATATGCCAAATGGTTCTCTGAAACGGGTATTTAATATCAAAAAAGTAGATGGAGGACTTCCTGTCCTCCATTACATCCCTTTACCACTTAAGGAAAGGATGGCTGTATATGAGCTTTACAAATGAAGAAAACTGGATGCTTGGAGCCTTTCGCGCCCTCGATTTAACAAATGAAAATGGATTTTTATGTGGAAAGATCCTCGGCGATTTGGGGGCAGACGTTATTAAGGTTGAGAAACCTGGCGGTGATCAGGCACGAAACTTTGGACCATTTTTTAAAGATCAGCCTGACAATGAAAAAAGTCTTTACTGGTTCGCCTATAATAACAATAAACGCGGCATTACACTTAACCTGGAGGAGAAAACTGGAAGAGATATATTTTGCCGTCTTGTAAAAACTGCTGATTTTGTGATTGAATCTTTTCCTCCTGGTTATCTTGAAGGACTGGGGCTGGGATATGAACAGTTAAAACAAATAAACCCTCAGGTAATTTTAACATCCATTTCTCCTTTTGGTCAGACAGGTCCTTACAGTCATTATCAGGCATCTGATCTCATAACTATGGCCATGTGCGGCATGATGTCTTTGGCGGGGTACCCTGACAGGCCGCCGATACGGGTATCAGTTCCACAATCCTATATGTGGACAGGAATGCAGGCAGCGGCTGGTACACTGTTGGCCCATTATTATCGCGGCAGTACAGGGAAGGGTCAGCATGTGGATGTTTCCGCCCAGGCCAGCATGCTCTGTACTTTAGCCCATGCTCCCACTTTCTGGGATGTAAACCGGGTCATTCCTACACGAGAAGGCCCTATTATGAGCGGGCGCAGTGTTACAGGTGCAAAGATGCGCACTATATATGAATGTAAGGACGGTTATATCAACTTCATTGTATATGGTGGACCGGCAGGGCGGATCACCAATAAGGCCCTTACGGAATGGATGAATGAAGAGGATATGGCTACCGACTACCTTAAAAACAAGGATTGGAGTACTTTTGATATTGCAACTGTTACACAAGAGGATATCGATCAGATAGAATCACCTGCTGCAAAATTTTTTAAAACAAAAACTAAGAAAGAGTTTTTTAAGGAAGCAATAAAAAGACGGATGTTAGGTTATCCTGTGGCTACAGCTGAAGAAATTTTTGAAGACCCCCAGCTTACTGCCAGAGAATACTGGCAGAAAGTGGAGCATCCTGAACTGGGGACGGAAATTACCTATCCAGGAGGTTTCTGCAAGTTTTCTGACGCTTCCTGCGGAATTCGTCGTCGTGCGCCCTTGATCGGAGAGCACAATGAAGAAATTTTTGAAGAACTTGGTTTTAACAACGAAGATCTTCGAATTATGAAACAGTCCGGAATAATTTAAGTCTTAACAGAAGGGTTACTAGGAGGTATAAAAGATGGAAAAGCGTGTATTTGAGGGGATAAAAGTAGCGGAATTCGGTGGGTTTGCTGCTGGGCCAGGAGTTGGTAAGATGATGGCAGACTTTGGAGCGGAAGTAGTTCGAGTGGAATCGTTCGCCAGGCCCGACGGTTTTAGAACTCATTATCCTCCTTATACGGACAATGAACCCGGCCTGAATCGCTCCGGCTGTTTTGCCATCCACAACAATAATAAGTATGATATTACTATCAATTTAAAGGCATCAGGGGCTTCAGAAATTGCCCAAAAAGTAATTGCCTGGGCGGATGTGGTAATAGAGAACTTTACACCGGGAACCATGGAAAAGCTAGGCCTGGGATACGAAGCATTAGTGGAGATTAAACCCGACCTGATCATGGTGGGTTCCTGCAATCAGGGGCAGACAGGCCCCCATGCCAATCATCCCGGTTTTGGGTCGCAGTTAACTTCTCTGAGTGGTTTTACACATTTAACAGGGTATCCTGATGATTCACCCATTCTATTATATGGCCCTTATATAGATTACATCGGTGTAGGCTATGGGATTATATCCGTGACGGCAGCACTGGATTATCGCCGCCGGACGGGTAAAGGCCAGTATATTGACCTGGCACAGTATGAAGGAGGCCTGCAGTTTATTGCCCCGGTGTTATTGGATTATCTAATAAACAACAGGGTTGCGACCCGTATGGGTAATCGCCATTCCACAGCGGCGCCTCATGATGTATATCCCTGCCTGGGCGAGGATCGCTGGTGCGCAATCGGCATTTTCAGCGACCGGGAATGGGAGAAGCTGGTAGAAGTCATGGGTAGCCCCAGGTGGACCCATGATCCCAAATTTTCCACTCTGCCTGGACGCAAGAGCAATGAGGATGAACTCTACAGTCATATGGCTGAATGGACAGCAAGCTTTACAGCAGAGCAGCTAATGGAGAGGTTGCAGTCCGTAGGTCTTCGCGCCGGTGTGGTAAATAATATGAAAGATCTTTACAATGACCCTCAGTTAAAACACCGCCATATCTGGTGTAAACTTGAACACCCCGAAATGGGTAGTTTTAACTACGAGTCACCGGCTTTTCAACTTTCAGAGACGCCCGCGGTAATTGACCGTCCCAGTCCCTGTATAGGGGAACACAACTACTATTTTTTCACTAATCTGCTGGGCTTTTCAGAGGACGAATACAATAAACTTCTGGAGCAAAATATTATCGGTTAAGACAGTTGCCATAGTTTGCGAGGAGGAAGTGTCATGAAGCTATTTGAATATGCAGGAAAAGAGCTGTTTTCACGCCATGGGATTCCCGTTCCCCGAGGCAAGGTTGTCTCAAATGCATGGGATGCTGTAATGGTCAGCTCAGGTTTAAACCAGGTGGTGCTGAAGGCGCAGGTATTAAGCGGAAAAAGGGGTAAGGCAGGAGGTATTAAGTTTGCCTCTTCCCCTAGAGAGGTTGAACTATTTGCGGGACAGCTACTCGGTTTAGAGCTGAACGGTAATAAAGTGGAAAAGATACTGGTAGAAGAAAAGCTGGAGATACAGCAGGAGATTTATCTGGCTATTACGGTGGATGGTTCTCTGCGAAGGCCTGTGATCTTAGCATCATCCCAAGGGGGTATGGATATTGAGGAAGTGCCGGAGGAGAGAATTATTAAATGGCCGGTAAACTTAAGTACAGGAATTTTCCCCTCGGTTGGGAGAGAGATAGGACGACTGTTAGGGTTGCAGGGCAAGGCAATCACACAGTTTGCGGATATTGTAACGAAACTTTTTCGTGTTTTTGCAGAATCAGATGCTGAACTGGTAGAGATTAACCCCCTGTTCCTTTGCGATAAGGGCTTTGTTGCCGGGGATGCAAAAGTAACCGTGGATGATGATGCTTACTTTCGCCAAAAAGAATACCCCCGTGTAACTGAAGGCAGCCCTCTGGAAGAACGAGCCAGAAGTATCGGCCTTTCTTATGTTGAGCTTGGTGGTGATATTGCTATCATGGCAAACGGTGCCGGAATTACCATGGCTACACTGGATACGATCCAATTTTATGGTGGAAGTCCTGCAAATTTCCTGGATGCGGGCGGCGGTGCCAATGTGGAACAGACGTCAAAAGCACTGGAAATACTGCTGGCTGCTAACCCTAAAGTTATTTTTATAAATATTTTTGGTGGTATTACCCGTTGTGATGATGTGGCCAACGCTTTTGTACAGGTCAAGAAAATGCAGGAGATCACTGTTCCGGTAGTTTTGCGCATGAGCGGTACCAACGAGGAATTGGGTCTTAAAATTTTAGCGAAAAACGGAATAACAGCCTACCGTAATATGCAGGAAGCGGCAATAAAAGCTGTAGAGCTGTCCAGAGGGGGAGAATGCAATGGCAATCTATGTTGCTCATAATGCACAAGTAGTAGTACAGGGGATTACTGGTAATCAGGGTAGTTTTCATACACGCCAGATGCTATCCTTTGGTACCAATATTGTTGCCGGGGTTTCTCCTGGAAAAGGCGGACAACAGGTGGAGGGAATACCTGTTTATGATACTGTTGCTGCAGCCTGCGAGCAGCATCAGATCGATGCAACGGCCATTTATATCCCTGCTCCTTTTGCCTTGGATGCGGTGGTCGAGGCCGTGGATGCTGGAATAAAGGTAATAGGCTGTATTACGGAGCACATTCCACTGCATGATGAAATCAGGCTTGTAGATTATGCCCGCCGGCAGGGGGCAGTAGTAGTGGGGCCCAATACCTTCGGTATCGTGACCTCCCGCGGTTGCAAGATTGGTGTTGCTCCCAACCATGTTTTCAAAGATGGCCCGGTGGGAGTAATTTCCCGCAGCGGAACACTTACTTATGAGATAGTTGGCAGCCTGCTGGCACAGGGTATCGGAACCAGTACAGTGGTAGGTCTTGGTGGAGACAGGGTTACCGGACTTAATTTTTTGGATGTGTTAAGAGAATTTAATCAGGATGATCAAACAAAAGCGATCATTATGATCGGTGAAATCGGCGGCACGTCAGAAGAGGAAGCTGCAGAATATATCAGGGAAAACCCTGTTAAGCCCGTCATTGCATATCTGGCAGGGAAAAGTGCGCCCCCCGGTAAACGTATGGGTCATGCCGGAGCGATCATTGAGAGGGGCAGAGGCACATTTGCCAACAAGGTAAAGGCCCTTGAGGCAGCAAATGTACAGGTAGCTGAACTGCTCTTTGAAGTTCCCGATTTAGTTAAGAAATGCTTAATAAGTTAATTAAAGGAATCGAGACTTTTTGATATGGCTTCATATGGTTTTAAGTGGATTTAGAAGCAAAATGCAACTGACTTGTATTACGGACGAAGAAGTCAATATTAGGAAAGGTAGAAATGTAAAATGATAGTAAAGCAGATTGATTTGGAACTTGGAAGTATAGTGCTGCTTCCCCGGGTAAGGGAGATTTTAAGATTGTTCCAGTTATCTGCTGGCAATAACCTTGACAATATCTTAGCAGAACTGGGAGTCATGCTCGATGTATCCATTTTTATTGTAGATTGTAAGGGTAAATTAATTGCTTCTAAATCCTGCCCTTCTTATTATGAATGCAGCCTTGCCAAGCAAAAATTGGCATTGATAAAACCCTATTGCTTTAGTAATGGTAATCATGCAGTAGTTAAAGAATGCCTTTTTAAAAATGATTACTTCTGTAAAAATTTTAAACACGTTAAGAATATTCCTTTCTACAGGGGAAATGAACTGATTGGGCATTTACTTATAGTTAACTTTGAAGAGCCCCTAGCAAAAGAAAATATTTATTTATCCGAAATAATTGCTATATTCTTAAATAGGAATTTTGTTTCAATATTGGAAAAAGAAAAAAATGAAGATGCACGAAACAAACTGAAACTACAATCTGTCCTCAACAATCTGAGCTATTCCGGAGAAAAATTTTTCTTTCTTATACTTCAAAATTTCGAAACAGATAAATTCACAATAAAAACTAATATAAAAGCTATGGCAGATCAAAATAATATTTCACCTCCGGTAATAACTCGAACGCTGAAGCTGCTTCAGAGCGCAGGGATTATTGAACATCGTTCCTTAGGTTCTAAGGGGAGCATTATCAGGATTACAGATTCATATCTTCAGAAAAATTTTGATTCCATTGTAAAAGATATGTTAAATAAAAATCAAAGATCTAACAGTTAAGGAGGATTGTTTATGTCTGAAAAAGTTGCATATAAGGATCTTCGCGAGTTTCTGGAAATGGTAAAAGAAGCCGGAGAATTAGAAGTAGTTGATGGTGCTTCCTGGGAGGAAGATATAGGTATGGCGGCAGAGCTGCTTCACCAGACTTCTGGCAGTCCAGCGGTTCTGTTTGACAATATCCCTGGTTACCCTTCAGGATACAGAGTCCTGGTAAACGCTTTAAGAACTGAACAAAGACTTGCTATTGCAACTGGTCTGCCTCAGGGTTTGGGAAAGCTGGGGTTAAGTGAAGCCATAGCCAGAAAATTTAAAAATAGTAAACCTATCCCACCCCAATATGTTGATGATGGCCCAATTTTGGAAAATGTGCATGAAGGTGATGATGTAAATGTATTGGAATTTCCAGTTCCCATGTGGCATGAATTTGATGGCGGTCGTTATATCGGGACCGGTAGTTATGATATAACTATTGATCCGGATGAAAAATGGGTTAATTTTGGCACCTATCGGGTGATGGTAGACGACGAAAAACACGTATTCTTCTATATATCACCCGGTAAACACGGGCGTATCCACAGAGATAAATATTTCGATCGTAAAGAACCCTGTCCTGTAGCAGTGGTTGTCGGAGGTGACCCCCTCCTTTATCTGGCCGGATGCACAGAACTGCCATACGGCCTGAGTGAATATGACTGGGCGGGTGGAGTACGTGGCGAACCATTTAAGGTAATAAAAGGAAAATATACAGGACTCCCGATCCCCGCTGATGCAGAGATCGTTTTGGAGGGTTTTGCCCATTATGATGACTTAAAAGAAGAAGGGCCCTTTGGAGAATGGACCGGTTATTATGCCAGTGGTTCGCGCAAGGAACCCAGAATTGAAGTTAAGGCAGTTTATCACCGTAATAATCCGATCATTTTGGGCTGCCCTCCTAACCGGCCTCCTGATGAAATTGCCTTTTACCGTGCTTTTATGCGTTCTCCCTTACTCAAAGAAGAAATGGAAAAAGCAGGTATTCCGGACATTAAAGCTGTTTGGGGTCATGAAGCAGGAAGCTCCCGTTTGTTATTAGCGGTTGCCATTAAGCAGCGCTATCCAGGGCATGCGATGCAGGCCGGACATGTAGCTTCCCAGTGCCATGTGGGTGCTTACTGCGGGCGTTATGTAATCGTTGTGGATGAGGACGTGGATGTTACCAACCTCGATGAATTGATGTGGGCAGTGTGTACTCGCTCAGATCCGGCTACTTCTATTGATATCATTAATCGTGCATGGAGTACTCATCTCGATCCCCGTATCAGTCCTGAAGATAAGGAAAAAGGCAGGCTGTGGAATTCCCGAGCCATAATTGATGCTACCAGGCCTTACGACTGGAAGGATGAATTTCCCATGGTTAACGTACCCAGTCCCGAGCGTAAAAAAAGGACTTTGGATAAGTGGGGGTATTTGTTAAAGTAAAAAAATCAAAAGCAATAGCTGATTTTTTGGGGCAATAGTTTTGAGGGGGGGGCTAGTATGCAAAAGGGTAAAATAAATGAACTGTATGTCTACAAAGAAAAAAGTTGTATTTATCCTTTTAAGCAGGAAGCTGATCTATTAGAAGCTATTATATCACGAAACTTATCTAGCGCCTATTTTAGTGGCGAATGCTTTTTATCTGAGTTGATTAAAAATAATGGTCAGGAACTGAACTATATTAAAACTTGTGTATTACATTTAACTGTATTCCTAATACGAAAAAGTATTCAAATAGGTGTGGATGTAGGGGATTTATTCAATGCTAATTTAGGTTATGCAAAAATACTGATGCAGGCCGATTCAATTAAGGAGATTCGTGAAGTTCTACGTGGCTACATCCTGATACTTTTTAATAATAGATCAAAAAAAAGAAAATCGTGTAAATATGAAATAGTCATGAAGGCAAAAGCATACGTTAACTCCAATTTACAGAATCCTATTACCCTCGACGAGGTGGCTGGTTATGTATTTCTAAGTCCATGTTATTTTAGTCGTTTGTTTTCCGAGGTGTCGGGTTATACATTTCAAGATTACCTTACAAAGGTACGCATAAATAAAGCTCAAAAATTATTGTTAGAAAATAACCGCAGTTTAGAGGAAGTGGCTTATATGCTTGGTTACAATGATGTCAGTTATTTTATAAAAGTATTTAAAAAGGTAGTAGGAAATACCCCGCGACAGTTTGCGCAGAGTTTCCAATTAAATTAAAGGTTAAATATAAGGATAAATGTATTGAATCAATGTATTGTTTAAACCGTATTTTGATCAAGAGGAAGATTTGTGAATCTTTTTTGCCCCCCATTGTTAAGACATGGATTATCTCGTTTACTTATAATTTGGATTAATAGCTTCATTGAGTTTGCTTGTGCATGTTGGTTTTCTATGAGAAAGAGATTTTCAGCAAAGAAGATTAAAAAGACAAAATATTGCTATTTAATTAAATCAAATTAAAATATATAATTATTTTGCGATAAGGTTGTTCTTTTATAACTCAAATATTTTTATATATGTTTGTTTTGTGTTACGCTTTTTGAGATAACAGAGACCAAAGGATTATCGAATAAAAATGATAAAATTTCAGGCAAAATTAGTTCGTACAATCCTATGGAACTTTTTTTAACAATATTAATAGACAAGGGAGGCTTAACAATGTCAGATGAATGGAAAGTAAGTTACAGAGATCTTCGTGATTGGTTAGAGATGGTTCAAGAAGTTGGAGAGTTAAAAATTGTTAAAGGTGCTACATGGCAGGAAGATATAGGTATGGCTACTGAAATGCTTCATCAAGTGGAAGGTAGTCCAGCGGTACTTTTTGACGAAATAAGTGATTATCCAGCGGGCTATAGAGTATTGGTTAATGCTTTAAGAAGCGAGAAAAGGTTGGGTATTACTGCAGGCCTACCAAAGGATCTGAACAAATTAGACTTAAGTATGGCACTATCTAAAAAATTTAAAAAATGTAAACCTATTCCACCACAATATGTAGACAATGGGCCAATTTTGGAAAATGTACACTTAGATGATGAGATAAACCTTTTAGAGTTTCCATCTCCAATATGGCATGAACATGATGGTGGTCGTTATATCGGCACGGGTAGTTATGATATTACTCGTGATCCGGATAACGGTTGGGTCAACTTAGGAACCTACCGTGTAATGGTTCATGATGAAAAGCATGTAGGCTTCTATATATCTCCAGGTAAACATGGCCGTATGCATCGTGATAAATATTTTGCCCGAAAAGAGCCTTGTCCTTTAGCTATAGTAGTAGGAGGAGATCCTTTGCTTTTTTGGGCGGGTTGTACTGAACTTCCTTATGAACTTTGCGAATATGATTGGGCAGGAGGAGTAAGGGGTGAGCCTTACAAAGTAATAAAAGGACAGATTACCGGACTGCCCATTCCTGTTGATGCAGAGATAGTTCTAGAGGGTTTTGCTTATTATGATGACTTAAAAACAGAAGGCCCGTTTGGGGAATGGACCGGGTACTATGGTAGTGGTTTTCATCAAGAGCCACGTGTTGAGATTAAGGCTGTCTATCATCGAAATAACCCGATTATTTTAGCATGCCCCCCTAACTGCCCACCTGATGAGCAAGCTTTTTTCAGGGCTATTATTCGTTCACCTTTATTAAAAGAACAGATGGAAACAGCGGGTATTCCAGATGTAAAAGCTGTTTGGTGTCACGAAGTAGGTGGTTCTCGTTTACTAACAGCAGTAGCTATAAAACAGCGCTATCCCGGACATGCAATGCAGGCAGGCCATGTGGCTTCCCAGTGTCATATAGGTGCATATTGTGGCCGTTATGTAGTTGTAGTTGATGATGATGTGGATGTAAGTAACCTTGAAGAGTTGATGTGGGCAATGTGTACACGCTCGGATCCGGCTACTTCTATTGATATTATTCATCGGGCATGGAGTACTCCACTTGATCCACGGATTAGTCCGGAAGATAAAGATAAAGGAAGACTTTGGAACTCCCGGGCTATTATTGATGCCACCAAGCCGTACGATTGGAAAGATGACTTCCCTGTGGTTAATATTCCCAGCCCCGAACGTAAGAAAAAGACCATGGAGAAGTTTGGATATTTATTAAAATAGCATATTTGAAGAATAATTGCTTGAATATTCCCAACTGTAGTGATATTCTTTGGTTGAAGACGGTCAGCCATTTTAACCAGCCATTGGGATATTATCATTTCACCCAGTGATTTCTTCAAATCTTTCTAAATCACTGGTATGTAATTTATAAAACCGCTTTCTATTAAAAGAAAGGATGGTTTAAGAAATGATTGAAAAGGAAGAGTTGTTAAAAAAAATGTCAGATTTCACTATGGAGGAGCCCCTTAACTACCTGGAAAAAGGCTTTCGTATCTTTGATTTTCCATTGATAGGTTTTTGCCGGGCAAATGATCCTATTTTTAAGGAGATGAAAAAGGAACATATTATTGGTAGTATTTTTCTTTCTCCTGAAGAGTGGTTCCCAGGAGCAGTAACTGTGATTTCATATTTTCTTCCTTTTACTGCAGAGGTACGCTGTACAAACCGTTCTGGTGAAATTACTTCCGTTGAATGGTTGCACGGTAGTTTCAAAGGCGAAAAATTTAACTTAAAATTGCGCAGATTTATTATTCAGGAACTGGAAGCGGATGGATGGCGGGCTCTTGCCCCGGCACTGGAGAGCAACTATCTTATTGAGCACAAGATGTTTCGTAGTAACTGGTCTGAACGCCATGTGGCATATGCTGAGGGATTGGGTACTTTTGGTCTTAACAGAGGACTGATTACTGAGAAAGGAATGTCAGGGCGATTTGGAAGTATAATTACTGATATAGAATACCCACCAACAGTCCGTAAATATAATGGTCCCTTCGAGTACTGCCTCAATAATCGAAATGGTTCTTGCGGAGCTTGCATAGAGCGTTGCCCCGCAGGGGCAATAACTGAAGCTGGGATGGAAAAGGCTATCTGTCGAAGCTATTTGCACGTCGATGATTGCTTAAAGGAAATCAGGCAAAAATTCGGTTATCCTTACAGCGCTTGTGGAAAGTGTCAGACTATCTTTCCTTGTGAGGAAGAGATCCCCAAGTTCTAACCGATAACAATTCATCACAATCTACCATTTTGTGTTGCTTTTTCTGGAAACAACACAAAATAGAATATGAGAGATAATAAAGCTATGGTAATATTAGTGCAGCTTATTGGATCATATAAAAATAAACAAGGTCCAAATCACTGTAATTTGGAATTTTACAGTACTCCGACTTTGCGTGATGTTATAAGTTCTGCTCTGACGTTTTTCAAAGAGCATGGAAAGATTATTGAAGAGCATTATATGATGGTGGCTGTGGATGGTAGAATCGTTTTGCCACAAAGGTGGGATATGACATATGTTTATGAAGGGCAGTTGTGTTTGTTGTTTCCCCCACTACAAGGCGGTTAATATTGTTTAGAGATGAATTTGAATGGGTAAATCTGGAGAGTCAATAGTTGGGAGGGATAACATTGTTTAAAAGGCTTATAAGAATTATTGCCATTTGCATGAGTGTTTTTCATCTATATACAGTTATATTTGGTGTTATGGACCCGTTATTACAACGCTCCATTCACCTATTTTTCATTGTAATCCTAGTAATATTGATTAGTAATGAAAAATATAACTATCTAAAAATAGTAGATAATATTAAGGTTTTGTTACCATTAACATTAGCGGTATTGTCTATAGGTTATATTTTCTTAAATTATAGTTACTTAGTTTACGAGCGATTTTGTTACGTTACCCCTCTTACGGGTCTCCAAATAATCCTGGGGATAGTATTTGTAGTAGTTGTATTGGAAGCAACAAGGCGAACAATAGGCATAATACTGCCTATTGTAGCTCTATTGATGTTTTCTTATGCTTTTTTAGGTCCCTTTCTACCAGGTATATTAAGACATCGTGGATATAGTATTGATTTGCTACTTGATATTCAATACCTAACTACAGGTGGTGTTTTTGGAATGCCTCTTGGTGTTTCTGCCACTTACGTCTTTCTTTTTATACTTTTTGGTTCTTTTTTGGTTAAAGTTGGTTTAGGTGAACTTTTCATGAACGTAGCTTCAGGATTAACCGGGAGAACCACAGGTGGGCCAGCTAAAATTGCAGTTGTAGCTAGTGGTTTAATGGGCGCCATTAGTGGCAGTCCAATTTCTAATGTATTAATCACCGGTTCCTTTACCATTCCAATGATGAAAAAATTAGGATATTCTCCTCATTTTGCGGGTGCTGTTGAAGCTGTAGCATCAACAGGGGGTCAAATTATGCCGCCTCTAATGGGAGTTGTGGCCTTTATGATGGCCGAATATACAGGCATTCCATATATTCGTATTGCTGCTTATGCATTAATTCCTGCCTTACTATATTATTGGGGCATAGGATTGGCCGTCCACCTGGAAGCTGTAAAGCTAGGATTAAAAGGGTTGAAAAAAGAGGAAGTCCCAGATTGGAAAAAAGAGTTAAAAATTAGATTTCATTTACTTATACCAATTTTAGTACTGCTATATTTGCTCATAAGAGGCTTTTCACCCATGTTTTCCTGCTTTTATAGCTTGTTATCTACGATTCTGGTTTCTTTTTTCTCACGACTTACACGGATAGGATTTAATGATATTTTAGACGGTTTAAAAGAAGGAGCTTTAAGTTCTCTGGTAGTTGGTTCTAGCTTGGCTACGGCTGGGATGATTAGTGGTATTTTTTCTTTAACCGGTCTAGGGCTTAGAATGGGAAATCTAATCATTGAAGTTTCGGGGCAAAATCTTTTTGTATTACTTTTACTTACAATGCTACTTACCTTGATCCTGGGGATGGGATTGCCAGCATCTGCTTCCTATATTCTCCAGGTTGCAATTACTATACCAGCATTAAGTAAAGTGCTTCAGGCAGAAGCTGTGACCTTAGGTATCAGCCACTTGGCAGGAAATCAGATTGCATTTTTAGCACATATATTTGTCATGTATTTTGCATCTATTGCTGTTATCACTCCCCCGGTAGCATTAGTTGCTTATGCTGCTGCTGGTTTGGCAGGAAGTAATCCTATTCAAACTGCTGTAACTGCAAGTAAGTTAGGTTTTTCTGCATACATTGTTCCTTTTATGTTTGTATTGGCTCCTGGCTTATTATTATTGGACACGCCGGCAAATATTATTATGTCATCTATAACGGCCTTTCTTGGAGTTTCTCTTGTAACCTGTGGTTTAAGCAAATATGCATTTGTTCGGATGTCATGGATTTCACAGTTCTTTTGTATGGGGGGGGGGGTGTTGCTAATATTCCCAGGATTAATAACAGATGTTGGGGGGGTGACATTAGGTTGTTTAGGTTTAGCCATTAATCTGTATTATAGTAAAAAAACTAATCAATTAAAGGAGGCTTTTTAAATGTCAAATTTATTAAAAAATAAAGTTCAAATTTTAGTACTAGTAATCATAGTCTTATTATTGATGTCAATGTTTGGTTGTTCATCATCCACTGCCCCAACAAAACAGGATGAACAAACGAAACAGGAAAAACAAATTGAGAAGTATTCACTGGATTTTATGGCAGGGGAACCATCAGGAGACCTATATCCATTAGCCGTAAGATTAGTTAATAATTGGGAAAAGCATATCCCTCAAATTGACACCATCTCTGTTTTGCCAGGAGCTGGATTAGCTTGTGTAATGGGTGTTGAAGAAGGAAAGGCAGAAATGGGACTACCCACTGGTCTTGGTTTGCAGGATGGTTATGCGGGAAGAGAACCTTTTACCAGTAAGACAGAAGATGTTTTTCTTCTGGCAAGTGTTATGCCTCGGCATGTGCAGTTCATGGTAAATAAAGATGGAGGAATTAATAGTATACAAGATTTGGTAGGGAAGAGACTTGGTGTGGGTCCTAGAGGTGGTACCCCTGAAACTACCTCAAGAGTTATATTTGAGGCATTGGGTGTAGACATCAATAAGGTGGAGATAGTCCATGCGGGATTTGCAGATTTAGTTGAGGAATTTAAGAATGGTAGAATTGATGCCATTCATTTGGTAACATCTATGCCCTATGCACTTTTTGTAGATGCAGCCATGGCAAGAGATGTAAGCTTTATAGGCTTTACTCCAGGGGAAGTAGAAGCTATTCGTAAGTTGCGCCCTGCATTAGTTCCTTCAATTCTTAAAGGAGGAGGTTATAGGGGTGTTGATCAGGATATACCAACGTTAGCAACTACTATATCGATAGCAGTTCACAGATCTATGCCTGAAGATCTTATATATGAAATGACAAAAGTATTGGTAGAAAATTTTGATTTTGTTAAAGAAGTAAATCCGGCGATGAAGGATGTTATACCTGAAGATCTTGCTGTAGATTTAGGTGTTCCCTTCCATCCCGGTGCATTAAAGTATTATCAAGAAAAAGGTTGGATTAAATAAAGTAGAACGGCTTAAAAGTAAGGTAAGGTCGACCCTAAAAATTAATTACCGCAATTATCCCCGGTAGTCATAGAAGACATTAGGTAGGTAAATAGAAGGGAATGTTATTAGCAGCTATGACGACCGGGGATGGCGGTTCTTAAACATTAGATTATTGAAAAAAATACATTTATAAATGTGAGAAGAGAGGGCGTGAGGCCAAATTGCTTAATGTAATAGAGAAGCGCCAAGTGAATTTAGCGAGACTGTTATGCATAGAACTTAATCCTGCGGCAGCATCATTTTCATTATATCTTTTTTCACATTTTATGCGCATATAACCATATTAAGGGTAAAGCGAATACTATCAAAAATTTCTTTGAGTAAACTAAAGATTAATATTTCCAATATTTTATCTAAACGAATATTTGGAACAATGTTTCAAATATAAAACCAGGTATGAAGTTTAACAGCCGAAAGCCAAAAAAACAATAATTTATAAATAAACAAATGTTCCTATTGTTAAACAAATGTTTCAAAAAAGAAACAAAGCATTTTTTTGATTATATATTTCACCGAATTTCTTATCAAAAATAAGGTCGTTATCATCAAATCTAAACTGTGTAATACAAGAATGGATGGCATAGAATATGCATGTATAATAATAAATAGAAAATATTAAACATTTAACTTAAGAAATCACATGAAAAAATATAGGGGTTTTGTATTTATTAGTGAGGGAGGTAAAAAAAATGAATTTTGATAGTCTTAACCTATTTACTTTACCAACGAGGGTTTATTTTGGGTACAATAGTATTAATTATGTTGGTAAAGTAGTAAAGGAGTTTAGCTTAAATAAAGTATTAATTGTAACTGATAAAGGTGTTCGGAGTGCTGGAGTGATAGATCCTTTGACTCACTCTTTAGAGGTTTTGGGGTTAGCTTACGAAGTTTTTGATGATGTTCCTGAGGATCCAGGTTCCCAGGTAGTTAATGATGGGGTTGAACTGCTTAAGCAGAAAGGTTGTAATGGTGTAATAATTATTGGAGGAGGTAGCCCTCTATGTGCAGGAAAGGGAATTGCTTTAGTTGCATCTAACGGAGGTAGTATTAGTAACTATGAGGGTAATGAGAAATATAAGGTATCTCCTCTTCCAATGATTGCAATACCTACTACAGCAGGTTCTGGTAGTGAGGTCTCCCCTTCGTTTATTATTAGTGATGAATCTCGTAACAATTATAAAATGACTATTACTGGATACAAATGCTTTCCTAATGTGGCAATATTAGATCCTTTACTCTTACGTAGTCTGCCAGCTCGGCAATTTATAATTTCTGGAATAGATGCACTTACTCACGCTATTGAGGCAACATGTACTAACCAAGCCACATCTTTGACTGATGCAATCGCTTATGAAGCTATTCGCCTTATGATGAAAAACATGGCTACGGCAGCATATACTGATAACTTGAATTCTAAAAGTGACCAGCTTTATGCGAGCACCATTGCTAATATTGCTTGTGGCAATGCTAAGTTAGGTCTAGTTCATGCAATGTCTAACCCACTTGGATCTTATCATATACCTCATGGCTTAGCTAACGGGATTCTCTTGCCTTATGTAATGGATTATAATTATCCCGTTTGTAAATATCAATATGCTTGGATAGCTGAGGTTATAGGTATTACTAAACCACAGATGAATTTGGAAGAGAAGGCTACAGCTGCAATAGATGCTATTAAAGAGCTTTTTATTAACATAAATTTTCCCCAATGTTTTACGGAAGATATGGTTCCAAAAGCAGTAATACCAACTATGGCTCGGATCGCTATGGGCCGTCCACAAATTAAATTTAACATAAGAAAAGCAAGTGAAAATGATATAATACAAATTTATGAACGGGCTTTCCATGGTTGGAATTAAGACTTTCTTAGGCACTCAAAATGAAAGGAGAAAAAAAATGAATAGATTATTGGTGGTTGATTTAACGAAACGTAATTTTAATGTTGAAATAATCCCAGATGATATCTTATATAACTACCTTGGTGGCCGGGGGTTAGGTGCCTATTTACTTTATACAACTTTACAAAAGGGAGTCGATCCTTTATCCCCTGATAACGTTCTTATTTTTAGTAGTGGGCCTGCTCAAGGGACTAATGCCTATTATAGCTCTCGAGCAGTTCTCCATACAAAATCTCCACTTACCGGTATATACCTGTTCAGCGTAGCTAGTGGTAGTTTTGGCCATCAAATCAAGAGGTCCGGTTATACTTCAATAATGATTAAGGGTAGGGCAAGCGCTCCTACCTACTTGGTTATTCGTAACGGGGATGTGGAGTTTCGACCGGCTGAACATTTCTGGGGCATGAAAACGGTTGAGGCCCACGATTCTATGCTGAAAGACTCCCAACTGCCAAAAGGCTCATGCGTCTGTATCGGTCCGTCAGGAGAACAACTTCATATGATGGCAGGTATATTTACTGAGGGGGAAAAGGCTCGTACCTTCGGACGTGGGGGTAGCGGCGCCGTAATGGGTTCAAAAAATCTTAAAGGAATTGTGATAGCCGGGGCTCAGAAGGTAAAAATATTTGATAATGAAACTTTTCAACAAGCAAAAAACGGTATTCGCGAAAGCGTTAAAGCAAAGCCTAAATGGGTGGAGGAAAGACGCCTAATTGGGACCGGTGCTGATATGATGGCTATGAATGAGATAGGGATCCTGCCAACTCGCAACTGGAAAACTGGTATTTTCGAAAAAATAAATAGTATTGCCCTTACGGAAATTCAAGATATTTGGCCTCGAAAAAACGTAAGTTGTGGGCCTTATTGCCTCAACCCTTGCTCTCACATTGCCAATATTGACCGTGGGCCTTGGAAGGGGGTGAGAACGGAGGGACCAGAGTATGAGACCATTTATGTGTTTGGAAGTGATTGTTTCGTGGATCAGTTTGATGCTATAGTGGCTGCTGAGGAAATTTGTGACCAGTATGGGATTGATACCATAAGTTGTGGAGCGACCATTGCCTTTGCTATGGAGTGTTTCGAGAAGGGTTTGATTTCTCAGGAGGATACTGGTGGAATCAACTTGCAATTTGGAAATGCGGAAGCCATGGTTAAAATGGTAGGAATGATTGCCAGGCAAGAAGGGCTGGGTGCTTTGCTTAGCCAGGGGACGCGTCTTGCAGCGGAGAAAATCTTCGGGTCAAGCGAGTTTGCCATGCAATGCAAAGGACTAGAGTTTGGAGGGTATGAATGCCGAAGTATGTGGGGGCAGGCTCTACAGTTTGCCATCAATAGCCGTGGTGGTTGTCATCATGGGTATGGCCTGCCAGCCCGATCTCCTGTTGATCTTGAAAATGGAAGAAAGGTTGTTGGTAAAGGTAACCTGGTGAAAAACTTGGCTATTGACCGTATTCTTTATGATTCCGCCGTAATGTGTACATTTCCTCGTGGTGTAGTAGGTATCCAAAATCTGGCTTTGACGGTGAATGCTATTACCGGCAGAAATTATAGTGAAGATGATATTAAACAAGTGGGTTTCCGCATTCTTACACTGGAGCGAATGTTTAACGTACGGGAAGGATTGCGCCGAAAAGACGATTACCTGCCAGAGCGCTTGCTAAAGGAACCCCTTCCCGACGGACCTCAGAGAGGAAGTGTTGTCCCGATGGATGAGCTTCTTGATGAAGGGTATGATGCATTTGGTTGGGATAAAAATACAGGAATACCCTTGGAAGAAACTTTAGCTTCCATTAATCTTACTGACTTATGCAAATAAGCTATAAGTGTTAGTATCTAAGCTATTCTTTATTGTTGTTCGGTGGATGCATAAGAAAAACCATGACCAGTTATGTAGGTTTCAATTAGGGGCAGTGCCCCTTTAAAGAATATGTTTCAATCATATTTATGCTGAGGAGGTAAAAAAATGAGTGAAAGAGTTCGTGTAAGTGAAAGGGAAAGAGATTCTTCTAATGAGGATACGTACGAAGTTGTAATGAGAAAAAGGAAAGAATTTTGCGAAAGCCAACTCATGGGAAAAGTAGTTATCAAGGATAGTGACCGTGAATGGGAGATGAGCAGACAGGGACGTTTAAAATATTATTTGCAACCCCATAAGTTCTCAGATGCTGCTTTAAGGGATTGGCAAGTTTTTACTCATGATATTAGAAGACACTCTGGAAGTCACAGGCATCAGGGAGGTTTAATAATATTTGTTATTGAAGGAACAGGATATACCATTGAAGATGGGGTTCGCTATGATTGGGAGGAAGGCGATTTGTTGCTTTTAGCATTTAAACCAGATGGAGTAGAACACCAGCATTTTAATTTAGATCCAGGGAAGCCATGTAAGTGGATTGCGTTTATTTTTTGGCCTTACTGGGACCAACTTGCAAGTGAAATGACACAGGGTGAACTGTCGCCTGATTTTAAACCAAGATAACAAAAATGATAAGGGAGGGCATTACAAGTGGAAATAAAAAGCATAAGTAACGAAATTAGGAAAGAGAATTTTGAAGGAAAAAACTTTTATGATGAATTAATTAAATTAAGAGATCAGGACAGGGAGAGGCGAAAAGATGCGGTTAGTTTAGTTAGAGGAAAAGAAATCCCCTGGGAAGTAAACAAACAAGGAATTATGCGATGGTATCTACATCCTTCAATTAATGATACAGTTCTAAAAAGTATGCTTGTCTTTGTGCAAGAAATTCCTCCTGGAAGTAGAACCGGAAAAATCAAGTATCAGGGTGGGCAGGTAATTTATATTATGAAAGGGCATGGATATTCAGTTTTGGATGGAATAAAACATTACTGGCAGGCTGGAGATGTAGTGCAGCTTCCACTTAGACCTCCGGGGGTTATTTATCAACATTTTAATGAAGATCCTAACGAAATTGTCAGGTTCATTGCCTGTGAGGCGAATGTGGTTGACGCTCTAAGTGTTGATAGGGGATCAGGGTTTGAACAGCTGGAAGAATGCCCTGAATACAAAAAAAGGTGAAGAATTAGGAAGGGGAGTTTAAAATAATTACACTAACAGTAGATCGTTCAATAGTAGAACATCAAACTAGCACAAGGTGTGAGGTAGCTATTGATCCTTTAGTAATGGAAAGAAATGCAATTGATGTAGATGAAGTGGTAGAAGTTCGTAGTATTAGGGGTCGTACTATTTTAGCTCGTATAGGTGCGCCTTTAGAAGAAGACAGAGGAAGTAATAAAATTAGATTAAATAGATATCTCAGACAAGGAACCAAGGCTCGCTTAAATGAAAAAGTTGAAATTGAAAAAATATCTCCTTCATTTGTAAAAAAAATAAAAATAGTACCTGCTGTAGATGTTAGTGATGCTCATAACATATTAGATCACATTAAAAAAACTTTAGTTAAAAATTCTACTCCTGTCAGTAAAGGTTCAATTCTTTACATTAGCTTCCATAATTCGAACTCTGGAACAACTTATGAGGTCTATAACGTTGAAGAAGAACAGGGTATTATTTGTGAAGATACCATTATAGAATTGGATTACTATGAAGCACATGTTTCTGAGGTTTTCTTCGACATTACATTCGAAGAAGTCGGTGGTTTAGACAAACAAATTCGTCTTGTGAGGGAACTAGTTCAACTACCTCTTCAGGTTCCTTATGCATACAGGCAGTTAGGGATTAATCCTCCAAGAGGTATAATTTTTTACGGACCACCAGGGGCAGGGAAAACGCATCTAGCAAGGGCTATTGCTAATGAGATTCAATGTAGATTTTACTATATCAATGGGCCTGATATTATCGGTACAATGTATGGTGAAACTGAAGCAAATTTACGTAAAATGTTTAATGAAGCTTCTCATCATGCTCCATCGGTCATATTAATTGATGAAATTGATTCATTGGCACCTAAACGTGGAGAAACAGGTGCTCATTCAGATACTCGGGCAGTAACCCAATTACTTTCGTTAATGGATGGTTTAAGGAAAGTGGATGGAGTTATAGTAATTGGAACCACTAACAAAATAGAAACCATTGACACTGCTTTAAGACGTCCGGGAAGGTTTGATAAAGAGATTTTTATTGGGCCACCTGATGCTCAAGGAAGGTATGACATTCTGCAAATCCATACCCGAGAAATGCCTTTAGATGAGGAAGCTGTGGACTATCTGAATAATTTGGCAGAAGTAACTCATGGTTTCGTTGGTGCTGATTTAATGGAATTATGCCGTGAAGCTGGATTAGAAACACTTAGAAAAAGTTCTATGTTTCTTAAAGATCACCTTTCCGCTTTTAATTTGCAGCCAATAAACCTATCGGTGGGTAAAGAAGATTTTGAAACTGCATTAATTAGTGTTCATCCTTCTGCTTTAAGGGAAACTTTAGTAACTATTCCTGATATTTCTTGGGGGCAAGTAGGTGGATTGAAATCTGTTAAAGATCGTTTACAAGAATTAATGAAGAGATCTTTGCAAAATCGAAAAGCCTTGGAAAAAATTGGCTTAAGCCCATCTGCAGGAATTTTACTACATGGCCCTTCCGGCACAGGAAAAACATTGTTGGCAAAAGCTATTGCACATGAAAGTAAAGTAAATTTTATACCTGTTGAAGGTCCGGAGATTTTTACAAAATGGCTTGGTGAGTCCGAAGGAGCAATTAGACATATTTTTCGTGTTGCAAGGCAGGTGGCACCAGTAATAATTTTTTTCGATCAGCTAGATGCATTAGCCCCACGTAGAGGTAGTGATATTGAAACTAGAACTACCGAACGAGTAGTAAATCAATTATTAACTGAACTAGATGGCTTGGAAGCTTTAAATGGAATTATTGTCATGGGGGCAACCAATAGATTGGATATTATTGATCAATCAATGCTGCGACCCGGAAGGTTTGGCACTCACATTTATGTTCCTTTACCTGGGGACGATGATAGGAGGGAAATGTTGGATTTACACCTAACCAATAAAGCTTCCTTAAGAATTGATTGTAGTATGGACGAATTATACAATCTAATAATTCCTAGGACTGAAGGTTTTTCAGGGGCGGATATTAGGATGCTTTGCGATGAAGTAAAAATATCGGCAATAAATAAACAAAACATTGATGGGGTGATACAGCTATATTATCTTGACTTTAAGGAAGTACTGGAAAGTATGTTAAGTAATAAAATTTTGTATGATGAAATTTATAAAAAGGAGGGTTAAAATTGATTAAACTTGAAACGGGAATCACTTCAAAAACTAGTCAAAATTGGACCACATTTATTGCTCAAGATAAAGGTTATTTTTTAGAGGAAGGTATTGATCATACTTATAAAGTCCTATCTAGTATGGCAGAAGGAATAGATGCTCTTGCTAAATGCGAAATTTGTATTGCAACTGGAGCTTCTGATGCTCCTGTTGTTGGAATAGATAGGGGTTTAGATCTCTGTATCATAGGTAGTGTTAATAATGTAGCCTATGGACATATTGTGTCAGGAAAACAATATATTAAATTTAGTGATTTAGCGTTTACCGAAGTTGCCGGAATTGATGTGAACGCTGGAAGTACTCTTGTTTTAAAAGAAATATTACGTATGG
Source organism: Bacillota bacterium (assembly GCA_030656575.1). GTDB lineage: Bacteria > Bacillota > Dethiobacteria > DTU022 > UBA8154 > JAUSPO01. The sequence continues at coordinate 7,968 of JAUSPO010000157.1, read as the reverse complement.
GGGGGGTAGAAGAGGAGAAATACAGCGTTAAACCAGTGGGCGGCACCCCTTTTCGTTATGAAGCGATTGTTTCAGGAGAGGTTTCGGCTGCCTATCTATCGCCACCGTTTGATTTTCAGGCAGAAGAAGACGGATATAATATTCTTGCTGATTGTGCAAAATATTTCCCCTCCTATTCTCTAACAATTAATGCGAATAAAAGTTTTGTACAGAAAAACGAGGAAACTGTTAAAAAATTTTTAAAAGCAATGGTAAAAGCGTCACATTGGTTATATGATTCATCCAACAAAGAAGAGGCGATAGAGATTCTTGCATCTAATACGAATATGGAGAAAAAATATGCTTATAAAACTTATGATTATGTAATAGAAGAAGCCAAAGGAGTATCATTTGGATGTGAGTTGAATATTGATGGTTTTAAAAAACTTTTACAGTTGATGTTAAGAGAAAAAATGATTAAAGATACTAATGAAGAAAAGTACATCCTATTAGATTATCTTCCAAAAGCAAAAAAAGGGGAATAAATTTTTTGGACTAAAATATACACAAGAGAGTGCAGCAAAGGAAGAATGATAACTTGGGAAAATGGCTTGCGATATTTGATTCCGGATTTTATCCAAAGTGTTTTTTGTAGCTTCTACAGAGCCTTGCAGGGTATTACCTTTGTTGGAATGTTACGTTTTGAATGAAGGTGCTTCCTTTACCAAGCAGGAGTATAGGCTTCTTGTCCAAACTCAGTTAAAACACTTACTTCGGGCAAGGGGTGGAAATGAGGCTATCATACAGTCGATGGGTCTAGTGGCTTTAAATGTAATGTTGATGGTGGCAGTGCTTCCGAATAACATCCAGCTAATCTTGGCGATTATTTCGAAAGCACTGCCTGTAATTGTATTATAAGTTTGTCTAAGAGCTTCAGATAATTAAAACATGTCCGAAGTTGCTGTGTTAAGGCTCGTTTAGAATACCTTTTTGTGCAGCACGGAAAGTATTCGAAAAGTTCTGATACAAAAAAACACTTACTATTCATAATATTAGAAAATTAAATTAATTATAATAGTTTGTTATCTAATAATACATAAAAAAGCTAAGCTGTACGTGCCGGGAAATGGATGAGCAGAATCAATTACCTGCAGTACTTCGTTGAGTTCAGGAAATGCCGGGAAAGGAATGGTTTAATTATGGTTAATCAAGTAAATTTTATTATAAATGAACAGACGATTTCTTTTGTAGGTGATATGAAAAAGAACTTGTTAAGTTTTCTAAGAGATGAATTACAACTGACAGGGACAAAATGCGGTTGCTCCACAGGTGACTGTGGGGCATGTACAGTCATAATAGATGGTGAAGTAGCAAAATCCTGCTTGGTTAGATTAGAAAAACTAAATGGTAAGAAGATAGAAACTATTGAAAATCTATCCCAAAATGGGAAACTTCATCCGCTTCAAAGAGCATTTATTGAATGCGATGCTATTCAATGCGGATTTTGCACTCCAGGTATGATCATGGCAGCAAAAGCTTTGCTCGATAAAAATCCTAATCCAACTGAAATAGAAATTAAGAATGCATTACATAATAATCTCTGTCGCTGCACAGGTTACAAAAGCATTATTGAAGCTATACAATATGCAGCAAAGGAATTAAAAGGGGAAACGCATTTAGCCTTAAATTATCTTAATAGCGATGACTTTATCGGGAAATCATATCAAGATAAAGATGGTTTTGAAAAAGTAACTGGCAAACTTAAATTTGGTAGTGATTACTATTTTGAAAATATGCTATATGGTGCACTTATTTTAAGTGATTACCCGCATGCTCGCTTAGTTGAAGTAAATACTTCAGAAGCAATTGGAAAGGAAGGGGTAGTTGCTGTATTAACTGCTGAGGATATTCCAGGTAGAAATAGATTTGGAAGAATGGAGCCAAATCAGCCGGTTATGGTAAGTATAGGAGAAAGAGTTAAATATATTGGAGATGTGATAGCTGTAGTTTTTGCTGTAAGTGAAAAGGTAGCTAAGGATGCAAGGAAATTTGTAAAAGTTAAATATGAAGAGCTTCCTGGTGTATTTGATCCTATTTCGGCTATGGAATCTAATGCTCCACAAATTCATGAAAAAGGTAATATATTATCCCAGAAATCCTTACAGATAGGTAATATTGAAAATGGATTTTCTAATGCAGATATTGTAGTTGAAGAGAGCTATTTTACTCCATTCATTGAGCATGCTTACTTAGAACCTGAGGCAGGTGTAGCCCTACTAGACGATAGTGGTAACCTAACTATATATTATGGAAGTCAGGTTCCTTTTGCTTCACGAAAACAAGTTGCTGCAAGTTTGGGACTTTCCGAAGAAAAGATTAGAATAGCAGGATTACCATTAGGCGGTGCTTTTGGTGGGAAGGCAGATGTACTACTTGAAATAATTTTGGGACTCGGAGCCTTAAAAACTGGTCGTCCTGTAAAAATAACCTTAACTCGAGATGAATCAATTCGTATGTCAGTTAAAAGGCATGCCTTTTATATGCGCTATAAAACCGGAGTTACTTCTGACGGTAAACTGACTGCATTGCAAGGTAAATGTATACTTGATGCTGGAGCTTACGCAGGAATGAGTTCGGCAATTGGTGAGATGGCTTTATACTTTGGGGCTGGTCCTTACGTTTGGCCAAATCTTAAAATTGAGATTGCAACAGTTTATACTAATAATATTCCAGGGGGTCCTTTTAGAGGATTTGGGATCAATCAAGTTACTTTTGCTGTAGAATCCCAAATGGATATTATGGCTAGAAAAATAGTAAAAAATCCTCTTGATTTTAGATTAATTAATGCTCTTGGGATAGGAACAAAGACGATTACTGGAGAGGTACTTAAGGAAGGGGTAGGAATTAAAGAAACATTGCTTCAAGTTAAGGACTTCTTAAGCAGGTATAAGTTACCTGCAAGTAGCTTCGGTAAAAAGATTGGTGTTGGAATAGCTTCGGGTTATAAAAATGTAGGTTATGGTAGAGGGTATTTTGAAAGGGTGGGTGCAAGTATTGCCTTAAAAAAAAGAGGGAGGCTGGAGCTTTGTGTTTCAGTAGTTGATATGGGACAAGGAACGAGGACTGTTTTAGCACAAATGGCTTCTGGGATAACCAAAATTAATTATGATCTCTTTGACGTTGTAACAGGTGATACTGCTTTTATAGCAGAAGGAGTTGCTGCAATTGGTCAGCGGCAGACATATTTAGGAGGAAATGCAGTAATAGGAGCAAGTAATAAATTCGTTAAACTAATAACTGATGCAGTTGGAAAATTATTTAAAGAGAATCCTAAAGATATAGGTATTAAAGAAAATATGGTCTTTAGTAAGGTTTCCGGAAAAAGTATAAGCCTTAAAGAAATATTCGAAAAATTTAATGAAAATATTATGGTAGATTATTTGTATGTTTTACCAGCTACACAACCGCTTGAAAGTGATTTGGAGCCGTCATATAAAAAATATTACGACAAATATATTGAAGATGAAATACCAGTTGAAGAAGCAAATTACAGGAACTGGGCAGCATATGCTTACCTTACTCAAGCAGCTGTTGTAGAAGTTGATATCACTTCAGGGGAAGTGCGTTTATTGGCAATAATTGGTGCACACGATGTAGGTAAGGCTATCAACCCACAAAAGGTTAAGCACCAAATAGAAGGCAGTTTCATTATGGGTATGGGGTATGGACTTAGCGAGGAACTTATTTTAAACCATGGAAAAGTGAGCAATAGTCGTTTAAAAAGGCTTGGAGTTCCTTATATAAAATTACTGCCTGAAATGGTTTCAATAATAGTAGAAGATCCTGTATCAGATGGACCATTTGGAGCTAAAGGTGCTTCTGAGGTAGCAATGGTGCCAACAGCAGCCGCTATTACAAATGCTATTGCTGATGCAGTAGGAATTAGAATTACTCAATTGCCTGCAACTACTGATAAAGTTTTACAAGAAATTCGCAAAAAAATACAATTCTAAAAACAGATTTTACTTGACGTTGCACAACAAATAATACAACTGCAGCCGCAAAATGTTAAATAATCGTTATATTTTTTAAAATCGGTTTGGGTATTCACCTGCTTCTGATCATGTGATTTACAAAAAGAAATAGGAATAAAATTGATATAAATACTTGGTTATTATGAAAAATTCTTTTTATTTAGTCTATATAGGAGTGTTAAAGCAGTGAAATCAAAGCACAGTAGATTTTTTGTATTACTAATTTCTCATTGGGCAAACGACGGCTATTCTCTCGTTTTGCCAGTATTATTAATATTTATTTCTATTAAGTTTAGTCTTAATACAATTGAGGTAGCAGCGGTAATCACCGTATATACAATGACAACGGCGATTTTTCAGTTACCAATAGCATTTCTTGCTGATTATTTTGGTAAGTCAAAGCAAATACTTGCAGCAGGATTATTTGGATTTTCTGCTTCTTTAATTGGTTATTCTTGGAGTCCTAATTATTTTTGGTTATTATTGTTTGCTGTTCTTGCAGGTATCTGTTTTAGTGGTTACCATCCAATAAGTATGAATTTTTTGACTCACTTATATGCCGAGAGAAAGGGTTTTTCTCTTGGTATTTATATGGTTGCTGGCTCAATTGGAGCAGCGACAATTCCAATTATTATTGGTGCTTTCAATGAAAACTGGCAATTAGCAGTTTATTTTCTAACGATACCAGGAATAATTATTTCATTATGGATTATTTTTGCTTTTGATAATAAAAATGATTGTATGCAGAAAAATAGTTCATTATCTAAAATTCTTAGAATGACTCTTACTAACCCAATGCTGTTACTTTTGACTACATTTGGAGGAATTAATCAGATGGTTTATTGGGGATGTATTACATTTATTCCTCTTTATTTTGTGCATCATTACGGTTGGAGTAGTGCAGCTGTAGGGACTCTCTTAGGGTTTTTTCATTTTAGTGCTATTATATCCCAGACTTTATGTGGATATCTTTCTGATATTTATGGTAGAAACACGTTATTATTAATATCAAGTGTAATAATTGCAGGGGCAGCGATTATGTGTTCTTTAGTGGGAAGTTCCTTTTGGTCAATTATTTTTACGGTTATGATCGGTTCCGCTGTTCTTGCCCTGAGGCCTTTAGTAAATGCAAAAGTTGCTGATATTGTGCCCTTTGAAACTAGAAGTACTGCTATCGGATTAAATTTTACTTTTAGTCAAGGGTTAGGAGCTATAGCCCCGATACTTGGAGGATATATCCAACAAATTTATTCCTATCAAGCGGTATTTTTAATTTATGGTTTGATTGTATTGTTTAGTTGTGGTATCTTACTTTTCTTTTTTCGTTTAGAAAAGAGTAAATTAATTAAAGAGAAAATGAACTTAACCACTGGCTAAAAAGACGTAAGCTTGGTTTGTTAAGGCAGCCTATGTAGCATTCACTGCTGTAAAAAGGCTTACTGACTGATAATATTTTGGCCTTTACACGTGACATATCTTTAAAGATTATAGCCCGAAAATTTCTTGTCTCATTTTGTCCTTAAACCATTGTTATAAGTTCTATAGTCCTTTTCCTACGAATGTAAAAAAATGGTTTGTAGATAAGTCAAAGGAGGGCATGATTAAATATATGGGTGAGTTATTAGCGTTATTATCAGCATTAGGATTTACTTCCCGAGCTGTTCTAATTCGTAGAGGATTAATGGAGGAAAATCCTGGAATTGTGTGGGAAATTAATTTTGTAATTTTTTTAACATCATTATTATTATTTCTTTTGGTTATTTGTATCGCAACTCTATTTGGTTTTAATATAATACAAGAAATTAATTCTCTTACTTATGCTGCAATATTATTACTTGTTCTCCAAGGTGCATTAGGTCCAGTAGTTGGTGCTTTTTTAATCACAACGGCTATTGCTCAGATTGGAGCATCTCATTCTTCAGCTCTATGGGGAGGTTCAAATCCTCTTTTTGCGATTTTACTGGCTATTATGTTCCTTGGCGAAAGACCAAGCTTGTTCGGAATTATAGGTGTTGTAATGATTGTATGTGGGATATTAATTGTGGGATATCAGAACCATGCCGGGACTATTGCACTTTTGGATAAGACAAAAGTTGCCGGAGGAATTATTGCATTGTTATCTGGATTATTTTTTGCTTTTTCTCAAATTGCAAGAGGGGCAGCTATAAGACAAGGCGCAACTCCAAATACTGGATTTTTCATTGGTGTAATCACAGCTTTAATAACATTAACATTAATTTGTCGTATAAAATCAGGAAATTTTAAATTTCTTAAACATATTAATCGAAAAAGTCTTTTATATTATTCGGGTTCAGGTTTAGGTTCTCTTATAGGAAGTTACGCTCTTTTAACTGCTTTTACTTTTGTGCCAGTCTGGAAAGCAATTGCTATAAGAAATAGTCAACCCCTGTTTGCAATAATTTTAGCTTGGTTGATTTTAAAAAAAGCTGAAACAATAAATCTCCGCATAGTTCTGGGAGCTTCTTTAATTACTATGGGAATAGTAGTTCTGAATGTATATCCATAGGGGCATCTATGTAAATCGAGTAATTTATGTACAATAAATTGCGTCTATTCATCAGTTTTTGTAATCGTAAAATTTTATAAATTACAAAATAATTTAATATAATAGCATAATGTTACCTTGTATCTTTAACTATTATGCTTCTATCCTGACTTTTGCAGCAACCACAGTAATAAAAGCCGCCGAAGCCTTGTGTAGTAAGGAGTTGGCGGCTTTTTAAATGTTACAAAAAGTTGTTGCGGATTCAGGTTTTTTTCGTGGCCCCCAGAATTTTTTTTATGTCCCCCAATCTAAGGTACTTGCGGCTGAGATCCACGCCGAGTATTTCGGTGATCGTTTTTGTGATCTCATCGGCATGGTCGAAAACATACCAGTTTTCTTCAAGACGGCTTCCTGATGATTTGTTCAGGCTTTCCACGATCCTTGGGATTGTGTATTTGTTGCCGAGGCGCAGCGCCAACAGGCGGGCAATGACAAGTGCGACGAAACAGATAAGGAAATGCGCCTGTATGTGGTCATTGCGCGAAAGATAAACAGGGCGGGCTTCAAGATCGCTTTTCGTGACTTTGAACGCCTCCTCGATACGCCAGAGCCCGCGATATATTTCGACGATCTCCTCATCGCTCTTCTTCCACTCGCTGGTGACGATGGCGTAATATCCGTCGAACTTTTCTTCCTCACGCAATTTCCCCTCATCGAATACAGGCTTCTGCTTTGTTGTCATGATCTCACCCGTTTTCGGGTCGAAAACAAGGTTTTTTACATATTTTGCCGCGCCGTAGGATATGGCCTTGTTGTATCTTGAAGGGCTGTTTACCAGGTCCCGGGCTTTCAAGAGGGCGGGTTCACGGTCGGCCTTTGCTTTGCGGTCGTAGTCGGCGCTGTAAAACACGACCTGCTTTTCGTCAATGCGGACTTTGCTTCTGCCCCCTTTTGCATTGCTGACGGCAATTTCGCGTGGATACAGCCTTGATTTAATTTTGTAATCGTCGCCGATCTGCCGGTACCCGGATTCGTCCAGGACGTAATCTTTTAGCTCCTTATTTCCGCCGCGCACAGTCTGCGAATAGACATACCCATCGCCTCTAACAAGGCAAAACGCGATATTGTCCGCCGTGTTGACCCCCTTGTCCGCGACGACGATGGTGCGGCCAACCTCATAATCTTTTTTTACTTTGTCCAAAATTGGCATCAGGGTCTCGCAGTCATTGGTGTTGCCCGGGAAAAGATCATACAAGATAGGGATACCTTTTGTGTCCATGAGTAGTCCCATCTGCACGATCGGGTCCGGTGGAAGCGGCAGCGTAAAGTGAGAAAAAACGGCAGCGCAAACTGAGAAAAAAACGGCAGTACTTTTGAGAGTACCGGCAATCAAATTGAGAGATTTCGGCAACAGAAATGAGAGTTTCTGTAGAAATCTACCCCCTTGCA
>JAUSPO010000145.1 GCA_030656575.1 Bacillota bacterium | reverse complement strand
AGGGGTGGCAGGTCGAAGCCCTCATCGCGCGGATTCGCCAGCATCCCGAACTCGGGCGGCGTCTTTTCTGGCTCAACTACATCAGCGACGCATACCTCGAAAAAGTCTATGCCGCATCGGCCTGCCTCATCGCCGCGAGCGAAGGCGAGGGCTTCGGCCTGCCGCTGATCGAGGCGGCCCGGCACCGCTTGCCCATCATTGCGCGCGGCATCCCGGTCTTCAAGGAAGTCGCGGGCGAACATGCCCTGTATTTCGACGGGCTGCGTCCCGCCGACCTCGCGGCCGCCATCGAGCACTGGCTGGCGCTGGCTGGGCGCGGCGCGGCGCCGCCAGCGACCGGCATGCAGTGGCTGACCTGGACGGAAAGCATCGGCCAGCTGAAACAGAAGCTGCTCGGCTATCCCCTGCGCGACACCTGGTACGACGCAGAGCAGCCCGACGTATCGCTGATCGTGCTCAACTACAACAAGCCGGCCATGACCCTGGCCTGCATCGAATCGCTGTGGCGGCAGACGCAGGGCTATCGCTACGAAATTGTCCTGGTCGATAACGGCAGCACGCCGGAAAACGTCATGGCGCTGGCCCCTGCCGAAGCCGGCGCGCGCATCGTCCGCACCGGCGTGAATCGCTACTTCGGCGAAGGCAACAACCTCGGCTGCGAAGCGGCGCGCGGCCGCTACGTCGTCTTCCTGAACAACGACATCATCGCCACCCCGGGATGGCTCGAACCCCTGATTCGCCGCCTGGAAAACGATCCCGGCATCGGTGCGACCGGCCCTCAGCTGGTCTCCCCCGACGGCCGCCTGCAGGAAGCCGGCGCCGAAATCGGCGCGACCGGCGACGAGCAGCGCTATGGCCGTGACGCCGATCCCTTCGATCCGGCCTATGCCGTCGAGCGCGACGTGATGTACGCCTCGGCGGCGGCCCTGGCAATGCGCAAGGACACCTTCGAGCGGGTGCTCGGCTTCGACCTGTATTACGAGCCCGCCTACTATGAAGACTGCGACCTGTGCCTGAAAATCCGGCAACTCGGCCTCAAGGTCCTGTATTGCCCCGATGCGCGCATCATCCACATCGAAAACGCAACCTCGATGGACCAGATGGGCGACAAGTTCAAGCTCAAGGAACTCGTGATGCTGAACCGGGGCCGGTTCCTCGCACGCTGGCAGCCGGTGCTGGAAGGCAAGGTAACGGGGATCGAAGGGCTATTGCCTCCCCCCGCACCACCGCTGTGCGTTCGGCAGGGGCTTCCCGCCGTCCTGAT
>JAUSPO010000111.1 GCA_030656575.1 Bacillota bacterium | reverse complement strand
TGTTATACCATTCGTCCATGTCTGACATGTTCAACTGTGGGTTCATTTTCCCCATCATTAGACCATACCTCCCAACGTTTGATTAATACTATTATACCATTTGGGGATGGAAATAGCTACATATATTTCTATATTATATGTTTTATTACATTTATGTCACATAGATGCATATATGCATTATACTGGTAACGTTTTGGGACAGTCTCCTAGAACATTTGAGCAAGGTTGATAATTATAAAATACCGTGGTTAAATGATATGAAAATAAAGTTTTCTGCATCAACAACTACTTAAGGTTGTTTATTCTATCTGCTTTCCTGGCGGGGCCGAATTGCCGGTTTGCAGGCCTGCCGGTCGGCGCGGGCAGCGGGAGGAAACTACCCTGCTAATAATTGACATCTGCGGCAGGTGCCGGAACTCAAAAACGTAACATAAAATTACATTATCTGGCATTTATATTTAATATCGAGTTAGGGTTATCTTTTATCATGAAAATCTATGTTTATATTAGAAAAAAGGAGGCACTTTGCTATTTTTAAGGGTGTTAACTTTCCTTCCCAATGTATTCGGGTAGTTTGAAGCTAAGTAGTGCAGCAAAAACGGCAAGAAATATTAATAAAATAAATCCGGGTAGAAAATCTCCATAAATGTCCCTGAAAAGACCCAACAGAGGCACCCCGACCAGAGGGCCAAGGTAGCCGGTTGACAGCAGTATTCCCGAAGCCTTGGCTACATTCTCACCTATATTCGGAATTTCTGCCGGTATTGAGAGAATTAAGGGAAATATTGTACCCAAAGATAGTCCCAGGGTGAAACAGGCTGGCCATGCTGCTGCTGGAAATAAAACAATTACCAGGATGGATAAGGCAATACCCAAGTAACCTGAAAACATAAGCAACTTTTTCCTGCCTAATGAAAAAAGTGGGGAAATTAAAATTGCCGGAATTTCAGATAGAGGTACGGTTGAAGCTGCTAACGCAGAAAATCCTGGTTCCCATCCACTTTCTGTAAGATAGGTGGGCAACCAGCCGGTTGCAGCATAAAAAAAAAGGTTTAATAAAAAAAACAGTGCCCCTGCAATCAGAACGATTTTAATATTACCCTGCAAACCGCTAGATAAGTGCTGTTCATCTGGTTTATTGTCGTTCAATTTATTATTAGGAAAGACAAAACTTATACTTTCGGAACTTGCTTGAATTACGGTTTTATTAGACTGCTTACGCACCAGGGCAATCCAAATAAAAAAAACCGGAACGGCAATAATCCCCCATACCCAAAAAGTGCTTCGCCAATTCAATTCAAAAAATTGGGCAAGAGGCAGAGTTAAGGAAATCCCTACCCCTGATCCGGTTGGAATAGCGCTTGAATAGACACCTGTTGCGATAGCAAGCAGATAAATAGGAAAATACCTTTTAACAAACTTGGCCAGACTGACAAAGCAAAAAGTTAACCCTGTTCCATAGAGCAACGTTGTAAACAGCAGTGAAACAAAACCTGTGGAAAAACCTCTCAGGAAACCAAAAATTATCGCCATGAGCATGCCAAAAGCAATTGCTTTCTCTACCCCGATTTTATCCGCAAACAGGCCCAGCGGGTAAGAAAATCCCACTATTGCGGCCATTGGAGCTATGTACAATAATCCTCCCATCCAGTATGTTATCTTTAATTCCTCAATAATTACGGGCAACAAAGGTGAAACAGCCTGCAACATAGCAAATATAAAAAACACTATAAACCAGATTACTATCAGTAAAATCCATCTTGTTTTTATGTTATTTAGTGGCAAATTGATCCCTTCCCCAGCCTAAGCTTTAAAATCCAAAAAAATTTACTAATGAAGCAGCTGTTACCCGGTTACTAATAAAATTATTAATTGATTTTTCATCTGGATAACCAATGGAGATTCCGCAAACGATGTTTTTGTTTTCGGGGATATTCAGGGTTTCCCGCAAAACATCAGGGTACGATACGGTTGAGGCCTGAATACAAGTGCCCAGATTTTCGTGTGTTGCCATTAAAGCTATATTTTGAACGACCAAGCCAAGATCGAAGAGCGACCATAAACTTAGTTCTTTATTCATGGTGACAAAGATGACCGCGGGAGCATTAAAAAATTTGTGCATCTCAATGGTAAACTGGACACGTTTTTCTTTTCCTTCTTTGTCTAAACCAAGATGGGTGAATAGGCTTTTTCCGAATTCGTTAATCCTTTGTTGGTGTTCTTCGGGAAAGGTGGGAAAAGGTATGTCCGGGTTGGGTTTTTCCCGGTTTAGTATTTTTTCTTCCATAAGTTCTTTTATCTTTTCCAATGTAGCGCCTGCAACTACATTAAATTCCCATGGTTGGGCATTGGCCCATGAAGGAGCGTGACCGGCAGTTTCAATGATTTGAAGAATTTTATCTTTGGCAACTTTTTCTTCCTTATAAGCACGAATACTTTTCCTACTTGTAACACAGCTAATAAAGTCCATATAAACGCCTCCCAAAATTGTTATCAATACTCTTAATTGGCTATAGATTTTGTATATTCCTTCATAATATTTAAATAAAAATAATGTCTGGTTCAACCCCAAAAAGCTTATTTTGACAAAAAGTGACCTCGGATAAGTCACTGTAATAGCCACTTTATAAAAGCTGAGTATTACGAAAACAGGGCTTTTTGGGGGTTAATCATGTCTTATTTTGCAGGAAATATTTCATTTGTTGTCGAATAAACCCATAAAATACTATAGCCTTATTTCCTTTGTCCTTGTTGATGAGTCTTCGTGCTGCCGGATGGGAATACTATATCATATGCTACCGCCAGCTGTTAATATCTATTTTTAATCTATTTCTCTTCCTGATAGCAGAGTGTGTTCCACTTTCTTTAAATACTGAGTTTGTCGCTGGTAAGTTGTAATAAAAGGTTTTTCATAAATCAATGTTCCTGTTTCACAAAACTTAACACATTTTGGGTCTCCACCGCATAGGTCACATTTAATTGTTTTACCCGTATCAGGATCAAGCTTTATCGCACCATAGGGACAAACAAGAGTACAAGCGCGGCAACCGATACAAACATCACTTAAAAGATTAATAGCACCTGTATCCGTATTCCTGGTTAAAGCATTTACCGGACAAACGTCACGACATAACGGACTATCACAATGCTGACAAACAACGGGTAAATCAATTCCATAAGCTTCAACTTTCATGATAGAAATAGCTGACTTTCTTGGGTTACAGGCATCATATTTTGAGAGTGAACATACCAGTTCACATGCTCTGCAACCGGTACAGAGTTCAGCATTTATTGAAAGTATTTTAAAAGCCAAACTTTTCGCCCCCTAAAGGTTTAAATTATTTAATACGGTGAAAGACGGTACCCTCGGTAACACACCCCGTTTATATAGTAGGTCCATGGCTTTTGTTATATTAATTTTGTTCCTTATTAATGGCCACATGACTCCTAAATAATTTATTTCTCCAGCTATCTGTGCTCATACTAAAAGACCATTCTCCTCTATCAGCCAAAGGTTTGCTTTTGATTGAGTAATCTTAACTGCTTCTGCCCGCCTATTCTTGCTAAGTAGATCAGAAGCCGTATAACCGATAGAGCCCAGAAAGTGCCCAAAAGCATTTATTGCAACAATATTTGTGACCCCAACATAGGGTTTTTTAAATCCAATACTGTTATAGCCGGCAATTTCACCTTGTTTCCGGGCATTATGCCATAATAAGCTCAATTCATTCTCCCTCGAAAATGCTCCAACAGATTCAATGCAATCCCCGCAAGCATACACATCGTCATAATTTGTTTTTAAAAACTTATCGACAACAATACCTCCAAGTCGGCCTATTTCAATATTACATAGTTTGGCAAGATCAACTCGAGGTTTCATACCTGTGGCCAAAACAACAATCTCACAGGGGACTTCATTGTTTTCCGTTAAAACAGACGTAACATGTGAGTTACCATTAATTGACTTAACTTTTTCGTTGAGTAGTATATTAATTCCATGCTCTACAAGGCTATTGTGTAAAAACTGTGCTGCTTCCGTATCTAACAATTTGGGAAGTAATCTGGGAAGAAACTCAATAATCGTAACATCCATACCTTTGGATTTTAATGCTACTGCAACTTCAATTCCCACTGGTCCAGAGCCCACTACAACAGCTCTTCTTGCTTGATTAAATTTAATTTTAACGGCGTCGTAGATAGTTTTAAGAAAAAAAACACCTTTTTTCTGAGAACCTTGTATGGGTGGTAAAACAGGATAGCTTCCCGTGGCAAAAATAAGTTTCCCAAAATTAACTATATTTGAGTTTAAAACCATTTTTTTATTAATTAAAGCAACATCGTTTATTTCAACTCCTAAAGCACAGTCAATACCTTCGTTTTGGTAGTCGGTTCGCGTCTTTAAAAACATTTTGTCTAAATTAATATCCTCACAGATGTAACCACCCATTACACATGGGGAATAAAGGGGAGCATCTTCTTCAGAAATGATTAAAACTCGCAATTTTTCTATAACTGCCTGACCTATAGCTGTTGCTGCAGAGTTTCCCGCAATACCATTACCAATTATCACCACATCGTAATAGTCGGCATACTGTTTATAAACCAATTTATTCTCTCCTAACCCAAGGGAAACAAGAAGTTACTTAACAAACGAATACTTTAAAGTAGACTTACCTTAAAAGCCCCATATTTTCCAATTCCAATGCTAACTGCTCTAATCCTAGCATTTCCAATTTATGACGGGTTTGCAAACCAGTTTCCACATCCCAGCCACGAATACTATAATAATCATCCAACATTGGTTCAAGCTTACAAACATGACCTTCTGCTGATCCAAAAGGCAATGGTTCTTTTAAAAAACGTTCCGGTAAAGTGTCATCTTTTTTAGTAAGCCCTTCTCTTGAATTAAAAGCCTTTTCTACATTAATAATTCTTTCGCCAGTCATTAAAACTTCATCTGGTTGAAGTTCTATTCCAGTAACAGCTTTGTATATCTCAGCTAAAGGCCCAGGAAAATTTAATTCTGTTCTAGCAACAAATTTGCATATTTCCATCGAATCCTCGAAAGCTCTTAATTCTTCATACCATTTAACCATAGCGGTTTTGCCTGATGTTGCAAATCTATCTCCAGCTTCTTCTGAGCCGAAAAGTTCTTTTGCTCTTTCTGGTGTAATACTCATCTCAAAGGCAGGAAGAGCACGCAAATGGTCTGCACCACGTGTTGAAACAGCGTAACCAAGGCCCCATGCATTTAAACCTCTCGGATCTGCTTCAACGTGATCAAGACCTTTTGTTGTTAATGTAAATCTATGCGATTCTTTACCAATAATCTCGCTTGCTTTTACAGATCCCTGAGCTAAAATATCTCCCAAACCTTCTCGATTTACTACCTTTTTCATTAAAGCCATTGCCGAAATTTTATTGCCCCAATCAAGGGGTATATTATCAGTTTCTTTGATAGAAAGGATTCCTTTTTCGTAACATTCGAAGGCAAAGGACAACACTGCTCCTAACGTAATTGCATCTATGCCCTGCTCGTCAGCATAATGACATGCCACCATGCCGAACTCAATATCATCTACCCCGATACGCGTCACAAACCCATCAATTGAACCGTACTCAATTTTACCCCAGTTTAGTCCAGCGTAAGTACCATCCTTTAAAGAATAATAACAGCCGCAATGTAATGGGCATCCCATGCAGGCTCGATTTTTAACTTTATACTTTTTATCAAAATACTTTCCATTATATTTGTCTGTGTTAATAAAAGGAACCTGGAAATTATTGCCACTCATTGTGCCCAGCATGTTATATTTTTCTATAAGGCTGGAGCCATTTGCGTTCTTTCTAATCAGCGATAAAAAGCCTAATGAAAGGGACAGTTAAAATAATTTTACCCCAGGTAAAGATGATAGAATGGGGGTTTGCGAAGCAGGATCTAAAGAAATCCTTATAATTGACCCCAAACATTTGTCTGATATTTCGATCTGTTCGATCTGTTCGATCTCTCCGATCTATTTGGAAGATAACAACATTTGAGGTATAAAAAGGGAAATCCATCTCCTTTGTCGAAGTTATTACTTGACTTAAAATAACGAGAGGAGAGGATTTCCCTTATGGCAATTATACCACAACTAAAGCTTTTCGGGTGGGAAGAAATTGAAGAATTAGGTGATTTAGAGAGGCTACTCTTGGTGCTCAAGCACATGCCTGATGAAGACCTGATACAGAAACTGGAGATAAAGCGCGGCCTTGGGCGTAACGACTACCCTGTTCGGGGAATGTGGAATGCAATGCTTGCCGGAGTTGTTTACCAACATATTTCGATAGAAAGCCTTCGGCGAGAGTTTTTACGTAATGGCCAGCTAAGAGATATGTGTGGACTAAGCAAAGTTCCTACTTCCTGGGCATTCAGTCGGTTTCTTGGAAAGCTGTTATCTATGGAAGAAGAAATAAACAATCTCTTTGACAAGTTAATAGCAGAGCTTTCGGTGCTCCTTCCCGGCTTTGGGGCAAACCTGGCTGTAGATGGAAAAGCCATAGATACCCATGCCCGTCCGAAAGAAAAGGAAAAAAAGTCTGAAGACGGCAGAAGAGACACAGATGCCGACTTCGGCAAAAAGGTTTACCGTGGCCAGCGTGAAGACGGTACTCCTTGGGAAAAGATTGTCAGTTGGTTTGGCTACAAGCTGCACCTGCTTATCGATGCGGACTATGAACTGCCGGTAGCCTTCACGGTAACCAAGGCCTCTTCTCCGGAAGCTCCTGAGGCCCACGGCCTTTTGGATAAAGTGGAGAAGACCCATCCGGATATTCTTAAGCAAAGCGAATATTTCATGGCCGACCGGGGTTATGATGACGGTAAGCTAATCAAAAAACTCTGGGATGAATATACCGTAAAGCCAATTATCGACATTCGCAATATGTGGAAAGACGGGGAAGAAACACACCTGGTAACCGGCCTGGAAAATGTAGTTTACAACTACCGCGGGGTAAGTTGTAAAATGAATTGCCTTATTGAAAAATAAATAGAGACTCATGGCACAACCTCTGATATGTTTAAAGTGTACTAAACCAAAACATAAGGAGGCAATACACATGAGTCAATCCCATTGTAACACGACCGCCCGGAAATTTAAACACCTTACCGAACGGGAACGGTACAAGATTGAAATACTTCTGCAGGAAAAGCGGACACCTGGTGAGATAGCTATCAGCCTGGGTAAACACAAGCGCACCATTGAGCGGGAAATCAAACGAGGAACCGTGAGGATGCTGACCACTTATCTAACATACATAGACAAGTATTGCGCCGATACGGGGCAGCTTATGTATCTTAGGAACGCAGAGAATAAAGGTGCCGGGTTAAAGATTGGCCGGGACCATGAACTGGCACAACACATTGAAAACAGGATAATCAAAGATAAGTATTCACCCGACGCGGTCATCGGAGAAATCCGGAGTAAAGGGATGAAGTTCAAAGCAAGCATCTGCACGAAAACACTATACAGCTACATCGAAAAAGAAGTATTTACAAATATCAGCAATAAAGATCTGGTAGTAAAGCGAAAACCAAAGAAGGGTGCCTACAACCGCGTTAGAATTGCTCATAACAATCTCAAAGGAACCAGTATCGAAGAAAGGCCTGATGCCGTTGAGGATCGGGAAGAATATGGCCACTGGGAAATGGATTTGGTTATAGGCAAGCAAGGAGGTAGTGGTGCAGTCCTACTGGTGCTAACCGAAAGAAGTACCCGGGAAGAAATAATTCGCAAGATGCCGGACAAAACACAGGAATCGGTACAACAAGCACTGGATAAGCTTGAACGGCAACAACGTAATTTTTATGAACGTTTTAAGACTATCACGGTCGATAATGTAAGTGAGTTTTTAAATAGCAAGGCCTTGGAACGTTCGGTTAAAAAGCCAGGAACTCAACGACTTAAACTGTATTATGCGCATCCATACAGCTCATGGGAGCGAGGATCAAACGAGAATGCTAACAAGCTGATCCGCCGCTTCATTCCCAAAGGAACAGACATCGGTAAATTTAAACATAAAGATATACAAAGAATAGAGAACTGGATGAACAACTACCCGAGAAGAATTCACGGATATAAATCTGCCAAAGAGATGGCTGCGTAATAATCAGAGGATGCCATAAAATGTAAGGCAATTAAACTTGCAAT
>JAUSPO010000132.1 GCA_030656575.1 Bacillota bacterium | reverse complement strand
TATCATCAACAACTACCACCATATGGAACCAGGGGCCGAGTTTGCTTCCGAAAACTGTCTGTGCAATTTGGGTAGCCACGTTGGTATAGATGGGCTTTACGCCTACTATGACAAGGTGGTGAGTCGATTCCGGCATCATAAATACGCCTGTGATGGGTATTCCCTGGCTGCGGAGCAGTTTATCCATCTCCAGGCCGAGGGAGAAGGAGCGGAGCAGCTGTCCTTCATCGGTTGGTATGCCCATATTGGAGATAGTGGTAATGGGGTTATTGCGGTAAGTTATGGCCTTTACCCGGTAAACGGTCCTCAAGTCCCTGGGGGAAGTGCGATAGCCGGTATATTCGCCAAAGGGGCCTTCTTCCAGAGAGAAATCGGGTAGTATTTCTCCTTCAATAATTATCTCTGCATTAGCCGGCACCTCCAGGTCAACGGTCTCGCATTTGACCAACTCTATCGGGCTTTCCATCAGCATTCCTGCGAATTCAGGTTCGGGAATGGGAGAAGGAGCGGAGGCAGCTATGGCAGAAATGGGATCAGGGCCTATGACTGTTGCAAAAGGCATGGGTTTACCCCGGGGGACATATTTGCCGTGAAAAACCTTGCCTCCATCAGAGAAGGGCAGCAGGGGGCCGGTCATGGTTTTGGTATCATAGACCATCTGGCGGTACATTCCCCAGTTCACATCACCGTTGTCGGGATCTTTAGTGACAATAAAGTGCCAGGTGCTGAGGTAACGTCCTCCGTCTCCTTCGTGTACCATCGGTGCGGGGAGGGACAGGAGGTCGCAGTCATCACCTAAAATAATGTTTTCCTTGCAGGGAGCCTTATCTCTATCAACTATTACAGGCTTAACCGGCGGTTTATTGGTACGGGACAGATACACATCAGCGATTTCAGGGATGCTGCTATCAGGATCCATCCCCAAAGAGATAGCCAGCTTTCGGTAAGTGGCCAGGGGAGCCCCGAAGTAGCGGTGCCCCGGATACTCTTTAATATTATTCATCAACGGGGAAGGAGCCTTTTCTTCGCAAACTTTGCGTACAATGGCCCCAGCTTCCATATCCCAGTCAACTTCCTGGTTAATGGTTACCAATTCGCCTGCAGCATCCAAGGCTTTCATGTATTCACGGTTATCTTTATACAATTGATGATCCTCCTTTATGAATTAATTATTCTATATGAGAAAATATTACCAGCCTTTGTTTATAACCTTTTCACAGAATGGCTGCCATTTACCCTGGGCTTCCAGAACAAACTCGGCCAATTCCCTTGCTACCCCCTTTCCACCAGCTCTTTCAGTAATCCAGTGCGCAACTTCCATAGCCATTTTTTTTGCGTCTGAGGGGGCAACGGCAAACCCTACTCTTTTCATTACGCCGATATCGATGATTTCATCTCCAACATAGCAGGCTTCTTCATCTGTTATGCCAAGCTCTTCCAGCAGGCTTTCATACTTGAGGACCTTTTCTTTTTCCTGGTAAAATCTTTTTACTCCGATATCTTCCATCCTGGCAGCGACTGATTTGGACTTTCTGGTTATCACGGCCACTTCAATTCCCATTAACATCATGGCGTTACAGCCAAAGCCATCCTCATGGCAGAAAACTCTCGATCTATTCCCCTCACTATCGTAGATAACGTCATTAGTCGTAAGTACCCCGTGAACATCAAAAACGATGAGTTTAATTTTTTTTGCCCTCTCCACAGCTTCAGCAACATTTTTTTGCATGATTTATTTTAGCTCCTTTCATGTATATCATTTAGGATAATGATAACCTGTTGTTCCCGTTAAAAGAATGCTAATACCGATTAGGCATCAAAACCGTACTCTTTCCAGCGGGCCAGAACCTTTTTCTGAGTCTCCTTGTCAAGGGTGACTTCCTTAGGCTTATTATCACCCCATTCAAAGGGGGTAGTGGCGTCTATCAGAATACGGGAAGTGATCAGCTTGTCGGAATCGGGATCCAAGGCCGGGTCAAGGGGAGTCGAACGGCCTCTCTTGATAATCTCAGTATCGCGTATGGGGTTATAGCGAACAGACAAGGCCCAGATTACTCTGCCGATGTCGTCAGCCTGAATATCATCATCTACCACAATTACTCCCTTGATACCGTAGCTGCCTGTCGTGGTGGAAATAATGGCGGTGGCCACCTGGTTGGCATGCCCAGGATAGGCCTGCTTTACAGAAGCGATGGCCCAGAAACGGCCTGCTGCCTCCGGGGGGGTATAGACAGACTGGATACCGGGTATGCGCATACTTACCAGGTCGCTCCAGAGGGTGGCATTCCTGGTAAAAGCCAGGAGCATGTGGATATCGGTAACCGGTCTTCCCACAGAGGTGGCCCAGAGAACCGGGTTGTTGCGGTGCAGCACACGCTTGACTTCCAGACAGGGTTTTTTAATTACCTTTACAATTTCATCAGTATAGTAACCGGTGTATTCGCCAAAGGGTCCTTCGGGCTGGAGGTTTTCCGGATCGATCTCTCCCTCCAGAATAATTTCAGCATTAGCGGGGATAGGGAGTCCTGTAAAGTCGCTGATGATGTACTCTGCCGGGGCTCCCCGCATAGTACCCACCACGTCGTACTGGTTAACTCCTTCCTGCTGGAGTGCTCCGGCCATAAATAGAAGCGGGTCACAACCGATCACAGCCGCGGCTGGCATTTTCTTGCCCAGTTTCTTGTATTTTTTCATAATCCTTTCACCCTTCTTGCCGGGTAGGATCTGAACTCCACAGCGATTGTTGTCCAGCATCTGCATGCGGTAGGTGCCAAGGTTGATATCTCCTGTTTCGGGGTCCCGGATAATCAGGAAAACTGTCGTCCCGATATAGCGGCCTCCGTCTAAAGGAAAAAACTTCGGCACGGGAAACTTATCCAGTCTGACGTTATCCACATCATCAATGTTTTCCATTACCGGACCGGTCTTGACTTCAACGGCCGGCATTACTGTACCCAGGGAAAGCCTCATCCATTCTTTGGAAAGTTCAACAAAAGAGGTGGTAGGCTTCAAACCCATGGCCACAGACAGACGTTGGGTAGTTGCGAAAGCTCCGGTGAAGATAGGTGAACTGTAACCCTTAACGTTTTCAAAGAGAAGGGCCGGACCTCCTTTCTCTTCGTTCAGTTTTGAAATGTGAGAGACCTCCATATCCCAGTCAACCTCTACAGTGATCCGTTTCAACTCACCAAGTTTTTCACAACGGGCGATATACTCTCTTAAATCGATCACTTTGTAACCTCCTCTTTTAAAATAGAAATTACGCGTTATTTTTTCGAACTCCTGGCTTACTATCATTATTTTTATTGCGCAGCAGTGGATAGTAGTATGGTCTTTACTTTCGAAAGATCCCCTGTCTGGTTGGAAAGCCTTGTTCTAACAAAACAAAAAGACTGCTCAAGCCGCCTTAATTCTCTCTTTACAAACTATCACCTCCAGTAAAATTTTTTAAAAAAATCCCCATTTTATATAAGTAAATTGTATTGTTATTAAAAATATTACAAAACACTGCAATCTTTTAAAATGCATCACAATCTTTGAAGATTATTGCCATTGGAAAAGTTTATAATATTTACACTTTATTTAAAGTTATACTATCAATTTAATAGTGTCAAGAGCTAATTTGGGGAAAAAAATGCCCCTTATATTTAGCCACTTTAGACAAAATGATAAAAAACACTCATTTCCAAATTGCAGCAGGGTAGAAAGAACAAATTTTTTTATTATTGTTATTGACAACATTAATAAGGCAAGATAGTATTATTCCAAAGTAAAATAATTTCTGGAACAATTGTTAATGAAAGAATGCGACTAAAGGAGTTACTTGGAATAGGGGAAGACAAAAACAAAGCTCTTAGGAATGGGGGCCGTTCCATGTTAAAAGCACAATATCCCGGCCAGGATAAAATTCAAAAAGAAATCTTGCAGGCTGAACTTATTCAGGAACGAAAAAGTGTTGTCCAGTGGCGCTTATTGAACGAGGCTTCAGCTATTTTAAACTCACAATTAAATTCCGGAAGCCTGCCCCTGAAGTTTATTAAATGTGCCGTAAAATTAGTTTCCGCTGAAGAGGCCCTATTAGCCCTTAAAGAGGGCAAGGGGTCGGGTTTGAAAGTTTTCAAGTATTTTCCCCGGATTAGCACTGAGGAAGAATTAATCGAAGAAAGTGTAGAAAAGCCACTGGGTGCTATAGAATTAATTTTTAACAAAGGAACAGTAATTAAAAGAGATGCCTCCCATTTTAGTTCTGAGGAACTTTACGGGTTTTCTGCCATAAAAAAGAATCTCTTAGGCATTCCTCTTAAAGCCAGTGGAAAGATAATCGGCGCTTTGCTCATGGCCAACAAGGATGGAAATGATTCTTTTACGCAGGATGATGAAGAGCTCTTGATGATTCTTGGTTCGCAGTTGGGTATTGCCCTGGAAAATTCCAGACTCTATGAGAAAATAGATGAAAAGCTGCAGGATAAAGTGGATGAACTGGAGCAGGTAAACGAGATTTTATTGGAAAAACATACAATTTTAGAAAAATCACTGGAAATACATAAACAACTTACTGAAGTTGCCCTGAGAGACCAGGGAATAAAAGCAATCTGCAGCACCCTGACCGCTTTTTTAGACAGTCCGGTTCGAGTTGAGGATCAAAATTTTGAAGTGATCGCAACGACTATGGAGAAAGCAACCCAAACTTATCTGACTGGTAAGGACCTGATCGAAAAAGGCATTTATGCAGAGCAGATCAAAACTCTCTTAGAGGAAAGGCGTTTTGTGGAAATCCATATTGATGAAAATACAACACAGTATTTTGTGCCTATCGTAGGGAGAAAAATAGTCAGAGGCTTCATTACGACTGCTTTTATTAATAAAACATTAAAAAGATTGGATCAGGTAGCTTTAGAACAAGGAGCAACTATTATCGCTCTGGAGATGTTAAAACATAAGGCTGCTGTTGAACAGAGAAGAAGACTAAGAGAAAATTTTGTGGAGCAGGTTTTGGACAGGGAATACGAATCCGAAGAATGGGTTCATCATCGGACAGTGGAGCTGGGATTTAATTTAAAAAATACTTATCAGATTGTGATAGTCGATATTCAACCGGGAGAAAAGGGTAAGAGCAGGCCGGAATTATATCATGAAATCAGGGAGTTTTGTGAAGAATTTTTCCTAAGCAGCATAGTCGTCAACAAGAACAACCGTATTTTTATTTTGGTTACATTAAACAGTAAAAAGGATGGGCATGAAACGAAAGACATCTGTAATTCGCTGAAAGATCTGCTTGATCAAATAATAGGAAGCGGAACCTGGTGGATTGCATTAGGCACAAGGTTTAGCAAATTAAGCGATTGTTATCTATCTTACAATAAAGCAGTTACAACATTGGATGTAATGAAAGCATTAAGATTAAAAAACAAGATAGTTGCTAACGATAATTTGGGTATTTTCTCCCTTCTAGAAATTAATTTAAAGCGATTTGCCGAATTCACTAAAATGACACTCGGACCTTTGCTTGAATATGATAGAAAACATAATACACAGTTGGTTGACACCCTGAATCTTTACTATAAATATAATGGTAATGTTTTAAAAGCTGCACGGAATGGTTTTTTAAACCCCAGCACAATGAAATACAGGCTTCGCCGGATTCAGGAGCTTACAAAGCTTGATTTGAGGAACTCGGAGGTAAACCTGCAGCTGCAGCTGGCTATAAGATTGATTAACTATGATTGTTCAGGGTGGGAATAGCACAACACTTTAGCCAAAGTAGACAAATATTTAGGTCAGATCTTCACCCTATTTCGCTATTGACTTAATCAAATTGATAGGGTAAATTAAAGGTGTTCAAAATATTTTAAATGTTGTAAAAGGCTGATGTATTTCGATTGTTGTAACAGTTACAATAATGGATGCAGTCGGATTTGCAGTTGGAAATTCTTTAAGAGGAGGGAGCATCTTTGAAGCTTGTAGTTGGAATATCCGGTGCCACAGGAGCTATTTACGGTATTCGAATTTTGGAAGTGCTGCATAACTTAAAGGTTGAAACACATCTTGTTATATCAGATGCCGGGAAAAGGACTGTTGAGCTGGAAACTGATTATAATATAAAAGCCATTGAAAACCTGGCTTCAGAAGTGCATAACATCAAAAATATCGGAGCCTCTATTTCCAGCGGTTCATTTAAGATCGACGGAATGATTATTGCACCCTGTTCAATGAAAAGCCTTTCAGCCATCGCCAATTCTTACAACGAAAACCTTCTGGTGAGATCTGCGGACGTAACGTTAAAGGAGCGAAGAAAACTTATTCTCGTGGTCAGGGAAACTCCTTTTCATCTGGGACACCTGGAGCTGATGATCAAGGTGGCAAAAATGGGTGGCGTAATACTCCCGCCCATGCCGGCATATTACAACCTTCCCAAGACAATAGATGATATTATTAACCAAACGGTAGGAAAAGTTTTGGACCAATTTGATCTTGAACACAATCTTTTTACCCGTTGGGAAGGCTCAGAACTTCCTGAGCAGGATCAATGTAAAAAAAGTGCCAGCATAAAAATTGTATAGATAAGGCCCATAAGTCACATATTATTAAAAGGCTGAGTAACTACTCATGAGTCAGTTATCAGAATGAAGGCCTGAATAGTAACTGGGCTGATATGTAAAAATACTTATGGAGGTCAGAAAATGCAAACAGGAACAGTCAAATGGTTTAATTCAGACAAGGGATTCGGCTTTATTGAAGTTGAAGGTGGAGGCGATGATGTATTTGTACATTTTTCTGCAATCCAGGGCGAAGGTTTTAAATCTCTGAATGAGGGAGACCGTGTACAATTCAATGTTGTTCAGGGAGACCGTGGAGCTCAGGCAGAAAATGTTACTAAAATATAGAAACTACCTCGAAATGCAGAAGTAGGAAGTCGGAGCGCCGGTATGCCCGAAAACTGAAAAAAAGGGATAAACAGATATCCCGTGAATTATCTAAAGGTGGGTACAGGAAACTGGCTCTCCTTTTTTTGTCCTTGTGGAGAAAACTGATTTTTGATAGGATATGGTGGAGGAGGAATGGAAATTGGGCGATCTGGATGAAAAAACAATTAGCAGCAGGAATATTTATGACGGTAAGATTATCAAAGTCAGGTTGGATAAGGTTCTCCTTCGTGATGGGAAAGAGAGCTATCGTGAAATTGTGGAGATGACTAGTAAAGGAGCAGTGGCTATTGTCCCTCTTGTGGATGATAAGGTATATTTTGTAAAGCAGTATCGTAAATCGCTGGGAAAAGCTCTCCTTGAAATCCCTGCAGGGAGAGTGGACGCGGGAGAAGAACCTGCCGATTCCGCCAGGCGTGAGCTGACGGAGGAAATAGGGTTCTGGCCAAACGAACTGCAGCAGATCGCTTTTTTTTATTCATCCCCAGGTTTTTCCGATGAAGTGATTTACTTATACCTGGCCAGGGATCTGGTAAAACATGAGGCTGACAGGGACGAAGGGGAATATCTTGAAATCCAGAGCTTTCCTCTTTCCGAAGCCTTGAAGATGATATTAAGCGGGGAAATTGAGGATGGGAAGACAATTACCGGTTTGCTTCTTGCTTCATATTTTCTTTCAAATATAAAATAAAATAGGGAGAAGGACTTTAGTGCCTGTCTGTAGAACCAAACTTATTGCACCTTTCTATGCGTTAAAATATCTTATAAGGAAGTGAACTTATGCGAAAGACTGCCAAACGCCTGTGCCTGGAAAATATTAATCCTTATGTTCCCGGTAAGCCAATTGAAGAAGTAGAGAGGGAACTGGGCTTATCCGATGTGGTGAAGATGGCTTCCAATGAAAATCCCTTAGGGCCTTCACCGCTGGCATTAAAGGCTATTACAGATTACTTACATAGAATAAGCCTTTATCCTGACGGAAATGGTTACTACCTTAAGCAAGCCCTTGCTAAGCATCTTGGTTTAGGGGAGAAAAACATTGTTCTGGGCAATGGTGCGGATGAATTAATCATTCTGGTGGGAGTGGCATATTTAAATCCGGGTGATGAGATTATTATGGCGCAGCCCTCATTTTCGGAGTACGATTTTTCAGCGCGGCTTATGGACGCTGTCCCCGTTTGCGTACCGTGTAAAGATTTTCGCCATGATCTGCAAGCAATCGCTGCTGCAATTACTGAAAAAACTAAAATTATTTATATTTGTAATCCCAATAACCCAACGGGTACTATTGTGACCCAGGAGGAAGTTGAGAAATTTTTAGAAAAAATGCCTCCGGAAATTTTGATTGTTTTCGATGAAGCATATTATGAATTTGTTGATGATCAAACCTATGCAAAAAGCATTGATTTTCTAAAAAAGGGTTTGAATATCCTTATTTTACGGACTTTTTCCAAGATTTTTGGTCTTGCGGGACTGAGAGTAGGATATGGACTGGCTGCTGAGCAAGTTATTTCCGACCTTAACACGGTGCGTGAGCCTTTTAATGTGAACTCATTGGCGCAGGTTGCTGCCAGGGCTGCGCTGGAAGACTTGGAGCACATAGAAGCCGTTAAAGACGTTAACAGGAAGGGTAAGGAATTCCTCGCCGCGGAATTTACGAGAATGGGGCTTTTCCACATCCCTACGGAAGCGAATTTTATCTTTGTTGAAGTAGGGGTGGATTCCAAGGAACTGTTCCAGATGATGCTTCGCAAAGGAGTTATCGTGCGCACAGGAGATATCTTTGGTTATCCAAAGTTTATCAGGGTTACTATTGATACAGAGGATCATAACCGCCGCTTTATCAAGGCACTTGAAGAATGTCTTAAGGAACTGGCCTAATATAAAGTTTAGTATTTCAGCACCCGGTAAGAGTTTTTTACCGGGTGCTTTTAAATTTCTTAATGAAAAATCCTTCGTATTTTTTCTCCAAGGATATTGAGACTGTCTTCTACCTCCTGGGAAATCCCAGATAGGAAAAGAGTGGAGAGTTTATTCAGGGCTTCTGCCATTTCAATAATTTCTTCAGTTATTCTTTCTCCAGGCTCTACCAGTACATTTCCATCATTATCTCTAACAAGATAATTTGCCCTTTTATTCAAGATGAACTTTTTCATTTGTTCTTTAGTTTCATGAGCAAGTTCTTTCCCTTCCCTGGATATTTCTTTTACTAAATGGTTCCAAACCTCTTTCATGTTTTCGAACATTTCCTCTACGGGAGGGTGATATTCTTTTCCTGTCGTTGTTTCAGTTTCCTTAAGTACTTCAGGTTCTGCCGGTTGTTCTATCTTTTCTGCAGATTCACCTGAACCTTTAAGAAGAGAACGGGATTTATTTTTAAAGTTCTGCCACGCCTGGATGAGAAGTGCGCCTCCCTGGTCCAATTTATCCACTGTGTAGTCAATTCCTTCAAGAAGTTCCCCAACTCCGGCAGCAATGAGGACTTGGAAAAGCCTGCCTTTGGAACGGGCCTTTTCGATGATTTCACGGGAAATTTTTTGACCTTTTTCTACAATTATCTCGTTTTCCATATCTCTGACCGTATGTGCTGCTTCTTTACCTATTGTAAAGTCAATCGCTCTTAACTCTAAAGAGGAAGGAATCTCTTTTTCTTTTTGGGGTTCTTCTTCCCTTTCTTCTTCGCTCAAATGGGATAGAAAGTCAGCGTTTGCGATGACATAGTCTTTTCCGAGGTTTAAAACGCCTTCTATATGAAGTGATACATTTTTATTAATTCTCTCTTTGCCCCGGATATTAAAGAGCATAAGGCTTTCAATTTCCCCTGTTTGAGCCGAAAATGTAAAATCCTGCACTTTGGCAATATAGTTGCCTTCGCTGCTAATCACGCTGTTTCCTAAAAATGAGTAATCTTTTAAAAGGTCAATATGGGGATGTTCTTCATCAGGAATAATATCATCCCTGCTCTTAACAGTGATTGCATCATTTCCGATATTAAATATTTGTTCAAAAAAAATTGTGTGCGGCCGGCCTTTAAGGAATCCCTTCTCGCCTACCAGCATGCCGATTACCTTTTTTAATACAGGGTCGATGATTAGATCATTTACCCGTCCTAGAATAGAACCATTTTCAAGATCAACTACAGGGTATCCCTTCATGAGTTTTGCCTTCATTTAATTACCCCTCCTTGTTTCCTATTTTTTACTTTTTTCTTATGTTTATACCGCATCTTATTTAAAAATATCCGGATACATTCATTATAGTTACTTAATGAAAAAAATTCCAGTTGGGGAGTTTGTTATTTGCTTTTAATCATAGCAAAAGATATAATAAAATGTGTTATAATTTGTCAGGCATGAGGTGTTTATTATTGCTAATGGTAAATAGTGTAAGAGAGGAGATAACCCGCAAACTCGGAAGAGTTCTTGGAGAAATGTCTCCGGCGGGTACTGTTATTGCATTAAATGGCGAACTGGGGGCCGGGAAAACGGTTTTTGCCCGTGGGGTAGCTGAAGGATTGAAGGTAAACGAGGTGGTCAGCAGCCCTTCTTATGTGCTTATGAATATTTATAGGGGAAGGCTGGAGCTTTATCATTTTGATTTCTATCGACTTGAAAATGAAGAAGAGTTGGATGAACTTGGCCTGGATGAATATTTTTACGGAGAAGGTATTTCACTTGTTGAATGGGCAGGCAAGTTCCCGGGAGTCATGCCTCCAACAAGATTGGAGATAGATATTGTCAAAGATCCCAGGGACCTGGATAACTCCCGGGTCCTTTACTTTAAACAGATTGGAAAACAAAATGGATTCTTGTTTGAGGAGTTGAATAAAGTTGCTTCTCCTGGCAATTGATACAACAACAAAAATTTGCAGTGCAGCACTCGGGGACAGTAAGAAGATTTTGGCTGAATATACCCTAAACATAAAAAACACTCATTCCAAGCATCTCATGCCCCTGATTGTTTCCCTTTTCAAAGATGCGGGAGTGGACAAAAGTCTGCTTGAAGGGGTCGTGGTTAACGTAGGGCCGGGATCTTTTACCGGTATTCGTATTGGTATGGCTGCTGCCCAGGGTCTGTGTCAGGGGTTTAGTATTCCCGCTCTGGGAGTTATGAATCTTGATGCGTTGGCCGAAGCTTGCAGCTTTTTTAACGGCTTGGTTTGTCCAATTTTAGATGCCAGAAGAGAGCAAACCTACACTGCACTTTATAAAAACGGAGCTGCAGGTCCTGCTGCGGTCGAGAATGCGGCTGCACTTTCACTGGAAGAGTTAATTACAAGGCTTGATGCTTATGATGAAGAAATTATCTTTCTTGGAGATGGAGTTGATGTCTTCAGAGAAGGTTTAAAAACAGCCCTGGGGGAAAAATACAGGGAAATGCCTTATTCATCCCGTTTTAACCGTGCTGCCCTTGTTTTGCAAAAAGGAATAAGGACATGGGAGAAAGAAGGCCCTGTATCATCTTATGCGTTGAGGCCTTTTTACATACGTCTTCCAGAAGCGGAAAGAAAGCTCCGGGAAAAAACCAGGGAGGAAGCTTAAGTGGAACTGGAGATCGCTCCAATGACCGTTAAGGATTTAGAAGAGGTTTTGGAGATTGAGATTGATTCTTTTTCTTTTCCCTGGTCTAGAAACTCCTTTTATACGGAGATTACAGGAAATGGTTATTCGTATTATCTTGTCTGCCGTTTAAAGGATAGTAAAAAGATTATTGGTTATGGAGGTATTTGGACTCTTTTTGATGAAGCTCACATTACCACTCTTGCTGTGCATTCTCTCTACCGCCAGGCAGGTATAGGAACTTTAATTATTACCAGATTGATAAAAAACTCTCTTCAGAAAGGTGCTCAGAAGGTTTTCCTGGAGGTAAGGGATTCCAACAGGGAGGCCCGAAATCTATACGAAAAACTACAGTTTAAAGTAATAGGAAAGCGTAAAAACTATTATTTGGATGAAGATGCTCTGGTTATGATGAGGGATTTTATTGAGACTGAGACTGATATTAAAGGGAGTGTTTCTCTATGTCCAGACAATCATTAATCCTCGGAATAGATACCAGCTGTGACGATACCGGGGCCGCTGTGGTTTTAAACGGTCGAACCCTCTTGAGCAATGTGGTCTCTTCGCAGGATAGTTTCCACTGCCGATTTGGTGGAATAGTTCCGGAGATAGCTTCCCGCCGTCATCTTGAAGTTATTAATCCCATTATTGATGAAGCTCTTGCAAAGGCGGGCATTACTTTTCGTGAGCTGGATGGTATTGCAGTTACCTTCGGTCCCGGCCTGGTAGGATCTTTACTGGTGGGGATTTCTACAGCTAAAGCTCTATCTTTTGCCTTCGACTTGCCTTTAATTGCGGTTAACCATTTGGAGGGCCATATTTATGCTAATTTTTTAACGGGTGCCAATATTTCATTTCCTCTGATCTGTATGGTTGTATCGGGAGGGCATACCTCTTTGATTTATATGAAAAATCACGGACACATTGAAATATTGGGTAGAACCAGGGATGATGCTGCCGGCGAAGTTTTTGACAAGGTGGCAAGGGCAATGGATCTTGGCTTCCCCGGGGGCGCTGTTATTGACAGGCTTTCACAGCAGGGTGATGCTGCAGCTTTTTCTTTTCCCAGAGCCCTCATGAATGAGGATGGAAAGTTGGATTTTAGTTTTAGCGGTGTAAAGACAGCTGTTTTAAACAGCATCCGCAGGGAAACAGAAAAAGGAAACAGGGTTAAGCCTGCTGACCTTGCTGCTGCTTTTCAAGAGGCTGTTGTTGATGTCTTAGTGGAGAAATCTCTTCTGGCCGTAAGACAGAAAGATATAAAACAATTTCTCCTTGCAGGTGGTGTGGCTGCAAATGGGCAATTAAGGAAAAAACTCAGGCAAAGGCTTAGTGCGGAAAAGATAGAACTGACCTACCCTCCAGTGGAACTGTGCACGGATAACGGGGCTATGATTGCATCTGCCGGGTACTATTACCTTCGTCAGGGCCGTCTGGCATCCTGGGATTTAAATGCTGCGCCTAATTTAGAATTTGGAGGGACATAATAAGGATAAGAACACCTTAATTCTCCTCAATTATAATTATTTTCCGTCATTTCGCCCTTTTCCGATAGTTTACGACTTCTGTTTATTATGTAACTACATGTGGAAATTGGGGATATTGAGACAAGGGTTACCCTGAAATCGGCCTTTATCTGTGGATAACTCTGTGGATACTGTGGATTACTTGTGGAGGCAAAAAGTTATCCTATCATTATATGCTTGTTTGCGAAAATTAGACCTCTTTTTTTATTAACATAATGTAACTACTCAGCCAATAGGTTACTTAATCGCTCGGGACGCAAAGCATGTGGACGGTTCCATCGTCTTCCCTTCGGACCTTCGCTACGCTACGGTGACGCTCGAACCGTCCCCAAGCTTCACTTATCTTTTCTCTGAGTAGTTACAACATAATTATTTTTACATTTTAATACAGATTGATCACACTATCACGAAAAGAAAATATGCTATTATGAGCGAGGTCGCTAGTTTTATCTTACTTTTTTGTGGCCTCAAATTAAACTTAAAAGTAGGAAAGAGGGGTTAGTTTGTTAAAACAGTTAAGGAGAGTTCATTTTATCGGTATTGGCGGTTATGGTATGAGCGCTCTTGCCCATATCCTGCTTCAGTCCGGGTATGATGTTAGGGGTTCTGATATAAAGCCTTCAAAACTGACAGAACACCTTAAAAAAGCGGGAGCAGTAGTGTACATAGGTCATCAGGCTGAGCAGCTTGGGGACGCTGAACTTGTAGTTTATTCAACAGCGATCTCACCTGATAATTCTGAGCTGGCAGCCACAAAGGAAAGGGGGATTCCCCTTTGGCACCGTTCAGAATTGTTGGCAGCTATTCTAAACGAAGGATACGGAGTAGCTATAGCAGGAACACATGGCAAGACATCCACAACGGCAATGGTTTCTCTGTTAATGGAGAGGGGGGGGCTTGACCCTACAGCTATTATCGGTGGAGAGGTTTCTTTTTTCCAGGGGAACGCAAGGCTGGGAAATAGCAGGTATATTGTTGCTGAAGCCTGCGAGAGCGATCATTCCTTTCTCAGATACCGGCCATATGTGGCCCTCGTTACTAATATCGAAGCCGATCACCTTGAACATTATAATGGCAGTTTCACAAAACTGATAGAGACATACAGGGATTTTATTAATAATGTACAGGATAGCGGAATAGCCATAGTTTGTGGTGATGACCCTATCCTGCAGGATTTACTGCCCCAATTGCACCCCCGTCTGCTTTCTTACGGTTTGTCGGACGGTCTTGATATCAGGGGCGAAGCCATTGAATTAAAGAATTTGGGCTCACGGTTTCAGGTATTTTACAAAGAAAAACATATGGGTGAGATAGAATTGAAGGTGCCAGGAATTCACAACGTTCTCAACGCCCTGGGGGCAATAGCGGTGGCTTTGCTCCTTGAACTGGATTTTTCAGTGATAAAGGAAGCTTTATTCTTCTTTGACGGCGCTAAACGGCGCTTTGAAATCATTGGTGAAAAGGAAGGTATTTTAGTCGTAGACGATTATGCCCATCATCCAACTGAGGTAAAAGTAGCCCTGGCTGCCGCGCGTCAAAGCGGCAGGCGCGTTATCTGCGCCTTTCAGCCTCACCGTTACACACGAACAAACTTTTTATGGAAAGAATTTGTAGAGGCCTTTGAAGGTGCTGATATTCTATTTCTGGATCATATTTACAGTGCAGGAGAGGAACCTATCCCGGAGATAAATTCTCATAGACTGGCGAGGGAGATCAGGGAGAGGGGCCACGCTGAAGTACACGTTATGAGAGACCAGGATGAAATGGTAAGTTCCCTGGAAATGATTGCCAGAAAAGGAGATATGGTCCTTACTATGGGTGCCGGAGATATCTGGCAGGTTGGAAGAAAACTGTTAGAGAATGTACATTCACATCCAATACAGTGAACTCGTTTCAGCAAAGCTGAAACATCGAGAAATCAGGTGGAGAGTCTACTCCACCTGATCGAAAAGTCCCACCTACGCTATGCTTAGAGGTGGGGTCTTAAGCCCAAAAGAAAAACCAAGATAAAAGGGGCTAATTTATGCAAAATATGAGAACAACGGGGAAAAAAATTAAAGTGGTTTTCCTTTGCACAGGAAATTCCTGCCGGAGCCAGATGGCTGAAGGTTTTGCCAATCACTATGGTGCTGACCTGTTGGAAGCTAGTGCAGGGATTTCTCCTCAGGGAATAAATCCTTTTACGATCATGGTTATGGATGAATCCGGGGTAGACATATCTGCCCAGACATCTGACCCCATTAATATGAATCATTTTAATGATGCCGATCTGATCATTACACTCTGTGGTGACGCCCAGGAAAACTGCCCCCTTGTTCCGGGAAAGGTAGAAAAACGCCATTGGGCCCTGCCTGATCCTGCTAAAACGGCCGGGGACCAAGAAGAAGTCTTAAAAGCGTTCAGGGAAGTCAGAGACAGCATTTCAAAGCTGGTTAATGAATTGCTGGATGAATTACAAGAAGGAGCAGTCAGATGATAAAACAAACCTTTTTACATCTTTCCGGAATTGGGGAAAAAACAGAAAGCAATTACTGGAATCGGGGAATTAATAATTGGGATGACTTGGAAAACTCTTTAAGCAGCAGTGTTATCTCCAAAAACTCTCCTATACTCAAAAATCAGATTGCTCTTTCAAGAAAAAGTTTTGAAAAGACGGAAGTAAGCTATTTTTCAAAGAGGCTGCCTGTTAATCAACAGTGGAGGCTTTTCGCTGATTTTAACCACGCTGCCGCTTACCTGGACATTGAAACCACGGGGTTGGGCAATTACGAGGATCACGTTACAACCATATCCCTGTACGACGGGAAGAAGCTAAGTTATTATGTCTGGGGGGACAACCTGGAGCAGTTTGTGGAAGATATAAGAGACTACAGCCTGCTAATTACATATAACGGAAAATGCTTTGATCTTCCTTTCCTTGAAAGGCAGTTTCGGATCAAGCTTGACCAGGCCCACCTCGATCTTCGTTTTGTTCTTGCCAGGCTTGGCTATAAGGGCGGCCTTAAAGGCTGTGAAAGACAGCTCGGGATTGACCGGGGAGATTTAGAAGGAGTCGATGGTTTTATGGCAGTACTGCTGTGGCGCGAATACCAGCGTTCCGGCAATGTTCAGGCTCTGGAAACTCTCCTTTCCTATAACATGGAAGATACCATCAACCTGGAGAGACTGGCATTTCTGTCATATAATCAGTTCATAGCCTTTACCCCTTTCAGAGAAGAACAACTTCCCCTTCCTGCCAACATCACAGATATCCCCTTCAAGCCAACAAGAGAAATAATCGAACGGTTACAGTATGGCCTGAGAAGAAACGGTTACGCGGGGTGACGCGGGGTGAGACAGGGGACGGTTCCCTGACTCTCAGAAATCTCAGCACAGACACGGGGACACAGACACGGGGACGGTTCTTTTGTCTTTATGTGGAGATAGCTAATGGGGCAGGATAATGCCTGCGGGGCCGTTAAAATTCTCCATATTGGAAAGTATATCTTGTTCCAGGCATAACCAGTGCGCTTTCTGCCCAATTGATATTAAACCCCTTTCTTTTTTTAAACCTAAAAAACCTGCTCCATTTATTGACGCCATCATTAAAATATCAAGGGATGATAGACCGGCACGGGCGAATAGCTTCATTTCCTGCCTGTAGCCGTTATTCCAGTCCACTCCCGGCGAGCCGGTGTCAGTTCCAATTCCGATTATTACTCCCATTTCATGACCCAGCTTGATCATATTCAGATGCTGTTCTAATATTTTTTTGATTGAAACTGCTTCTTTTCGGCTCTTTGTTTGGGATATGGCTGCTGCTGCCGGAGCAGCTGTAGGTATCCAGCCCACATTATTATCTGCCATCAACTGAAGTGTCTCTGCTGATAGAAAAAATCCATGCTCTACCGTGCTTACTCCGGCCTCTACTGCAATACGTACGGCCTGATCTGAATTAACATGGACCATTACGGGCAGTCCGTATTCCTTTGCCCTGACAGTAATGGTTTTCATTTCATCCACAGAAAAGTGCAGGGGTCCAACTTTACCTGGATTGCTGAAGCTTATCAGCCCAGAGAGAACCACCTTGATCTGTTCAGCTCCTTTTTCCTTGAGCTGAAGCAGCCGTTTTTCTACATCGTCCATACTCTCTATACCCTCTCCACCCAGGTTTGTCCCATAGAGGCCCTTTCGGAAAATTGCTCTACCTGTGCAAATCACTCTTGGATAATCATTTATTTCGCTGATCAGCCTGGCCTTAAAACTCGTTTCATAACGGTCACCTCCGTCTCGTAAGGCCGTTATCCCCCCATCAGCAGCCTGGCGAAGCCTTTCAGCGATGGCCCCATCATCCACGGGTCCATGAAGCCCTTTAAAACCGCTAATCCCGTCTAAGGCAAGGTGAACATGGCAATCGACGAAAGCTGGGACAAGCAGCCACTGGGCTGGAATTCTGATCACTTCCCAGCCTTCAGGTGCTGTATAAGTCCAAGGATCAATAATTTGCTGTATCTCACACAACCGTCCTGCTTTGATATAGAGTGCCGCCGTGCATTTACTATTTCCGTAGAAGCGACGGCTGTCCTGCAGTAAAGGCTTGAGTACGTTTGCTATAACTACCAGCTTGTCTTTTGAGGATATGGGGTATCTGCGCATCACAAACATCCTTTTCTTAGATGAGTTTTTCGGGCAAAAGGGATGATCAGGAGATCCCTTTTTGATGTGACAATGCAGGATATTCTATAACAAGATTTGATTGAAGCACTTCTAAAAGGCCAAGGACTTCTGCCCGGTTAACCAGACTTACCGCTATTGTTTTGATGCCATTGTGACGTAACTCAGCCCTGCGGATGCCGGTGATTTCCCCCAGGTAGACCAGATCTTCCTCCTCAAGGTGAACGAGAGTGCGCAGCAGCATTCCTTTATCTACTTGATTTTTCTTTGCTGAGCATAGCATGACTGTGGCTTCGGGTTTGGCTTCGATAGATATTTGTGCTATGAAGCGCTCTAATTCTTCTCTATTCTCCAGGCCTGAGCGTAGGTCCACCCAGGTTTGTTGGGCCAGAAAGGCCGGCAGATGATAACGATCGGCGGGATTGGCTCCCGGTAATAAAACAGGTATAGAGGGGTAGCCCTGTTCTCTGAATTTCCTGTTCATGACAGCACGCATTTCTGCCACCTGTACTGGGCCAATACCTTCCCTGCCGATAAATATGGCAAAAGCTTTGCTGCTGTGCAGCGCCTCTTCAATTTCCGTTAACCAGGGCTGACCAGGCGTTAAGTTCCATTTATCAAAGAAAGGATTAATGCCCCGATTAATTAAAGTTTCGGCAATTACTTTGACAGCAGCTCTATCACGGCTATGATAGCTTAGAAAGATATCATAGGAAGTGGACAACTTGGTAACCTCCTTGTAATATTAATTTTTCAAAAGGATTTATCCTGATTTTAGAATTTTTCAATCAGGTGGAGTAGCCTCTCCATCTGATTCCCCGAAGTTTCAGCCTTGCTGAAAGGGGTTCACTTTGGGGTTCACTTTGTAGTGTATGTTGTATTGTGGAAAAAGGTACTGTTTTGTGTATATCTTATAGGATATAATAATAGTAATATATTGCAGATTACGTTTGGATTTTTTTACATACATTCTCCCAGCCACAGCCTTCACAAAAAGAAATAAACCATTTCCTCGGGGCGGAATTAATTTTTTTCTTTATCTCGCTCCATAAAACTTTTTCTCCCACTGCAAGATTAAGAAAATCAAGAGCGGAGTTATCGAGTTTTTTAATTTCTTCATCAGCTCCATTTTTTTGCGTACATATGTTATTCAGAAGCGATGGGCATGACCTGCAGACATGATCGGCTCCTGCGCAAACGAATATTATTTCGTCGTTTTCTGCTCTACTGACAAGATCTTCCAGGTTTTTGACAAAGTCACGACCGTAACCCTCTCCTCTAAAAAAATGCAGACAAATGAGGTGATGCCCTCTGAAATTTATCATTACGAAACACTCCTTGTTTAGAGGAATTAACCCTGCCTGGTTGAATTTTATCAATATCTTTATCTTTAAATCTATTTTAGTCCAGGACTGAGTAAAACTCCAGTACATATATTTCGAGAGGATGATAATCGTGTCAAGTTACAAATTAGTGGACCATCCCATATTGATTAATTATCTTTTTCATCCACGGAAAGATTTTACGCCCTGTCCTGCTGATGCGTTCGACCTTTTTGTCCCTGTTGAAGGCGATCTATTCATTTCCTGCCGCTTCTACAAGTCAGAAAAAGCCCGTCCCTGGATTCTGTATTTTCACGGTAATGGGGAGGTAGTAAGCGATTACGACGACATTTCTCGCTTATATACCCAAAATGGTATGAACCTCGTAGTGGCAGACTACCGTGGTTACGGAGCCAGCGGCGGCATGCCCTCTTTTGGCGCAATGATAGAAGATGCGCATCGCCTGTTTGAAGGTATAAGGAATGAACTTGCATTGAGAGGTTTCCCGTATGATCTGTGGATCATGGGAAGATCTTTGGGGAGCGTCTCCGCTCTGGAACTGGCCAGCCATTATCCGGAGAAAATTAATGGGCTTATTGTCGAAAGTGGTTTTATTAATGCCGTTAGAATTATTAAGTATATTGAGCTCCCCTTTGAGGAGGCCATCCTTGCCAAGCTTGACAACGAATGTCTGGATAAAGCCGGTAATATTACTGTAAAATCCCTGATTATTCACGGGGAGGCAGACAGCCTTGTTCCCCCGGGTGAAGCACGTTATTTATATGAAAACCTGGGGGCGGTGAACAAGCAGCTGCTCATCATCCCGGATGCGGGTCATAACGATATTATGTTTGTGGGCATGGAGCAGTATTTTGATGCAATCAAAGAGTTTACCAAATCAGAGAGTTCTTAAGAGGGGTGGAACAGGGACTGACTCACCCGGCATCCATGTGCGGAGTATTTGTTGGGGAATCCAACCTGGCTGCCCCTGCAGGTGTTTTACGCAATAACAGGGGTGATATTATCCTTGAAAAAATGGACAATTTAACTCGTGCTGCATTGACAAATGCTATGGCAAAGGAAATTTCCCAGGGAGGCGGAACCCGTTATGGCGGGCTTCTTTTGGATCTCAGGCCTAACATTTCTTCGGAAGAGGGGATGGGCATGTGGAGGGCCCGGATGAAGAGAGGACAGTTTGACGCTGTCCGCCTGGCTTATGGTGAAGCTGCATTTCGCTGGGAAGAACCGTGGGATGTAGCCCCAGCTCACTACTTTATGGGCGGAGTAAAGGTCAATACATCAGGGGAAAGCAGTGTCCGTGGGCTATACGCGGCAGGGCAGGCCATGGGAGGCATCCATGGCGGAAACCGTTTGGGCTCAGTATCACTGGCAGAACTTTTTGTTTTTGGATTCGCGGCTGGTGAAGCTGCGGCAAGGGAGAGTAAAAGCCGGGTGCCTCTTCATTTTAGCAGAGAAAAGTTTGACAATATTACCGGGCTTATCGGTCGAAAAGGTTCTTTTTCGCCTCTCAAACTGCAGCGCCGGCTGCAGAAAACAATGTGGGAAAGAGTAGGGATTACAAGGCATGAAGCAGACCTGCAGGTGGCGTTGAAGGAAATAGAAGAAGTGAGAAAGGACTTCGCGGACGTGAATATCTCTCCCCATAAGTTGTACAACAGGGATATTTGGCATGCGCTGGAGCTTCAACACATGCTTACTGCTGCTGAATTGATTACAAGATCCGCACTGCTGCGTCAGGAGACTAGAGGAGCACACTTTCGTCTGGACTTTCCACATAAAGATGAAGAAAATTGGCGGCGGAACATTGTTGTATTTAAAGAAGAGGATAAGATGAAGATTTATACCGAGGCGGTGTAAGGATGTCAGAAACCATTATTGTTAGCATACTAAGAAATAACCCTGAAAATGATCAGCCCCCTTCGTGGTGTCGCTATGAAATCCCCTTTGAGGAAAAGAATACGGTCCTGGGCACTTTACTCTATATCCAGGAAGAACTTGATCCCACACTGGCATTTCGTTATGGGTGCAGGTATAAAAGATGTGGGTTGTGTGCCGTGGAAGTGGACGGGAAACCGCGTATGGCATGTCATACCTATGTAAAGGACGGAATGCGTCTCTCTCCGCTGTCAAAACTTCCGGTTATCAGGGATCTGGTCATTGACAGGGAAAGCTTTTTTCTTGATTTGCAGAAGCGTTTTCTCTTTGTTGATGAAGAAAACTGTAATTCAGGGATTGTTCTCGAGCCCGAGGAGGGGGCAAAACTTCGCAGCTGTGCAGAGTGCCTTTCATGCTTTGCCTCCTGTCCCCAGTATATATTCGGAGATAAAGATTTTGGAGGCCCCTACATTTTTGTAAAACTGGCCCAGTTAAGCCTGGACCCCCGTGATAACAGGAACCGACACAAACAGGCCATTGAATTGGGAATAAACCGCTGTCTGGACTGCGATTCAAAATGTTATTGCCCCAACGGTCTAAACATTTACCGTGAAGCCGTTAACCATCTGCTTTCTAAATCTTCATAAATTCTTCACAAATGCTTAACCAAATGTTGAAATCCACTGGTTAAAATATACTTGCACGTAAAGTTCAACGAAAGGAGGTGCAGTCCATCATGCGTAAAACAATTTTTGTGCTGCTGGCGCTTGCACTGCTGGTAATGGGAACATCTCAGGCAGTTCTGGCATTTGGTGGCGGCAATGGTCGTGGCCCGGATAATGTGAACGGCTGTTGGCTCGAATCAATTTCCCCGGAAGCCAAGGCGGAAGTAACCGCTATCAGAGAGAAGTTCATGGATAAAATCGCAGTCTTAAAGGAGCAATTTCGCAGCTTACGGGATCAGGGACAGATTGAGGAATCAAGGGAGATACGTACCGAAATGTGGGATTTAAAAGAAGAGATGAAAGAAGAATTAAGGCCCTACATCCCGGAAGAATACATGGAGCGCTTTGATTCCATGGGACCTGCAAAGAGGTTCTCCAATCGCCATCAGAACCTTGCCAAATTCCAAGGTAGAGTTCGCTAAGGGGTAAGACCAGATAGCTTAGTCAGGATATAAAGCAGGGCGGAAGTGTGTTGTATTTTTACACCTTCCGCCCCTTGCTTTTTTTCACACTTTACTTGGATGGAGGGATGCTGAAGGTAAAGATGCTTCCCGCATCGGGAAGAGTGTCAGCTGATATTGTCCCCCCATGAGCCTCCACAAAACTTTTGGCAATGGAGAGACCCAGTCCGCTGCCCTCGCCTCTGCCTCTTCCCGTTTTATAAAAGCGTTCAAAAATAAAAGGAATGTCCTCCTGGGATATACCCGGCCCGGAATCAATAATATAAATGACGAGGTTCCCGTTTGATTGTTCAGCCTGCAGCAGAATTTTTCCCCTGTCGGGTGTGAACCTGAAAGCGTTGGCCAAAAGATTGATCAATACCTGCATAATACGGTCTTCATCCATGCCCCAACTTTCTAATTTATCTTCAACTTGCCAGGAAAAATTTATTTCCCGTTCCTGAGCTTCGTGTTGGAATGGGAAAGAGGCCCGGGAGCATAGAGAACTGACCTCCACTTCTTTGTAATGAAGCGGCAGCTTACCCGCCTCAGCGAGGTTTATTGACTCGAGGTCGCTTACCAACCTGCTGAGTCTGAGAACTTCATCATGAAGAGATGAAATTAGCTCCATAGTTGGTTTCCGGCCTGCCTGAAGTGACTCAAAATTTCCCCTCAGGATGGTTAAAGGAGTACGCAGTTCATGGGAAACGTCCGCCGTGAGGTTGCGGCGCAGCCTTTCATTTTTTTCGATACTGTCGGCCATAAAATTAAAAGCATCTGCAAGCTTTCCCACTTCATCTTTACTGTTAATTTGCACCCGATGCTTGAAATCGCGGCGGGCGAATCTTTTTGCTGAAGATGTTAAAAGGGCAAGGGGTTTCGAGATCTGCCCCGTAAGCAAAAAACTTAAAACTGTCCCTGCCAGTAAAGCAGCCAATC
Source organism: Bacillota bacterium (assembly GCA_030656575.1). Taxonomy (GTDB): domain Bacteria; phylum Bacillota; class Dethiobacteria; order DTU022; family UBA8154; genus JAUSPO01. Next base: position 35,275 of record JAUSPO010000132.1, on the reverse strand, counting down.
CTCCCCAGAGAACTGCCAGTATCACGGAACGGGAAAACTGCTCTTCCATGGTCAGAACTGCCCTGGAAGCCTCTGGCTGCATAATGAGTGTACCTATCCTATTTCCATCAATAACGAGCGGTATCCCCCGGTCCAAATAGTGCTGTGGCAATACTTCTCCCCATATTTCATCCTGGGAATCAAAAAGAACCATCCCTTTTTCGTCAGTAAGAACCAATTCTTCTCCCGGGAGCATCCCTCGAATATTACCTCCCATGTGACCCCTGAGGGCAGGCGAATTTCTACGTCTGGAATTTAAAATGTTTTCCACACCTGCCCAGCTTCCCTGGCGCTGGTAGTATGACTTAAGGAGATATTCCCATTGCTCAGCCACGACACTGCGGTAGCTTTCAGCATAGCGATCAAAGATATTATTAATATAGATGCGCGATGTAAAAGCCATGACCACAACGGCCACGGCAATGATCAAAATGAAAGACCCAAGAATTCTGTTTCGCAGTTTCATACTATCTGCAGCGAATTTTCGCCTCTGTCCTCCTGTATGCGTTATTCGTTAAATTTATAACCCAGGCCAAACACTGTTACAACATAGGAAGGGCTAGCAGGGTCATCTTCAATCTTCCTTCTCAGGTTGCTGATATGGGTGTCAATTGAACGTTCATAACCGCTGTAGGTTTCACCAAGGGCTGCGTCCAGAAGCTGCAGCCGGCTGAAGACTCTTCCCGGATTATGGGCCATTAGTGCCAAGATGTTAAATTCTGTAGGTGTGAGGACAATTTCCTCGTTACTCTTTCTAACTTTGTGTTTTTCAATGTCTATCTTCAGTTCTCCCCTGTCAATAATTTTTTCCTGGGAAAATTTTTGCTGGTCATTCCCGCCCGCGCGGCGTAAGACCGCCCTGATGCGCGCTGTTAATTCTGCGAGGCTAAAAGGCTTTGTGATATAATCGTCTGCTCCCATTTCCAGTCCTACAATGCGGTCTGTTTCCTGTGATTTGGCGGTGAGCATAATAATGGGCGTATTGTTTTCCCGGTTTAACGTACGGCAGACTTCAAGGCCGCTCATATCAGGCAGCATCAGGTCTAAAATGATCAGATCCGGTGACTTTTGCCGGACTCGTTCTATCCCCTTTGTTCCATTTTCTGCCATAAAGACAGAAAACCCTTCTCTTTCCAGGTAATCCTTAATCATCTGTGCTATTTTTACTTCATCTTCGATGACAACGATCTTCTGGCTTACGGTCATGGGAGCACACTCCTTCCTTTTTATTGTATCTTCACCCCTGATCATAAGCAACACCGATGATGTAAAGATTTTGTTAAGATAATCCTTTGGATATTTTTGTAAAGACATCCAGGGTGTAATCGATTTCGTCATCGCTAATATCCCGGTGGGTAACCATGCGGACGAGGTTTTCACCAAAGGGGATAGCTTCTATACCAAAAGGAAGGAGCCTGTTTACTAATTCCGGTGAGGATAATGCCAAAGCTTCCGTGTTTAAAATAATGATATTGGTAGGAGGAGGGAAAGGCGTCACTTCAAAGTTCGGCAGTTGGGAAATACCTTCTGCCAGTTTTAAAGCACGGCGATGGTCATCGGGCAGATGAGGGATATGTTTCAAGGCTTCCCTGCCCGCTGCAGCAAGAATACCTGACTGCCGCATTCCACCGCCCAGGATCTTACGGTATCGCCTGGCTGAGTTAATGAATGGGGATGATCCGGCCAGGATAGAGCCCACAGGAGCCCCAAGCCCCTTGGAAAGGCAAAACATGATCGAGTCGCATGAACGGGTAAAATCCGTTACAGCACAGTTTTCTGCAGCCGCAGCGTTAAAAATTCTCGCTCCATCAAGATGGACCGAGAGGCCTGAGCTTTTAGCGGCCTGGTATAAGAGTTCCTGTTCGCCAGGCTTCAGAACAGTACCTCCTTTACGGTTGTGTGTGTTTTCCAGACAGAGGAGGGTGGCCGGTGCAAAATGCTGGTCTGAGGGGCGTATTGCTTTGTTGAAACTTCGGATACCTTCAGGAGAATGGAGGTTCTCAACCGGCCATAACTGAACGCCTCCCACAAGAGAGGAACCTCCTGCCTCATAATAAAAGATATGTGCTTCAGGATCCAGAAGGACTGCATCTCCCCTTGTGGTGTGAGTAAGAACGGCGATAAGGTTTCCCATCGTCCCGGATGGGACAAAAAGGGCCGCTTCTTTTCCCGTCAGCGCCGCAGCCTCTTCTTCCAACTGCTTAACGGTAGGGTCGCCGCCAAAGACGTCATCCCCCACAATGGCCTGCGCCATTGCCTCCCGCATTTCCCTGCCCGGGAGTGTTACTGTATCACTGCGTAAATCCACTGTTTTTTCAGCCATTTACGGAATGCCTCCTTTTTCTTCGTTCACAAAACAGTTTATCAGCAAAAAAGATGGTTGTCCATTGATCAAGACCCCCCTAAATTTTTGTAGAATAACGTATTAATAATAAGAATCAGGTACCTGAGCTCTATTGAATGTATAAGTGCATAACGAAAAGGCAAACCCGACTGAAAGGCGGGGGCGCAAAGCCACGGGTCTAAGGTCCTCTTTTTGAGGAGGCTATGATCGCCGGGCTGCCGAAAATAGCACTTTTTGTGTTATTTCGGCGCTGCAAAAATTTAAAGGAGGGTATATCTATGCACAGAAAGCTGTTAGCATGTTTGTTAACTATTGTCATGGTACTGGGTCTTTGCGGATTGGCTGCAGCAGCGCCAAAGAAAAATGTGGGGCCCGATTGGAAGCAGGTTCAGGGAACGGGAGATCTAGACATTAACGTTGAGGATGGCGAGGAAGAAGGAGAAGAAGAGGAAGAAGAAGGGCCGGAGTTGGGAAGACAGCATTCCTTTAAGGAAAAATTAATTGGACCCCCCGCTTTTGTTAAGGAAAAACACGAGCTAAAAATTAAACTGCGGGGCATGCCTTTTGTAACGGAGCTTCCACCGGTGTTAAAAGGCGGGCGCATGCTTATACCGTTAAGAGCAATATCCAACGGTCTTAAGGCCACTGTGGACTGGGATGCGGATGAACGGAAAATTACGATTACCAAAGGGGACGTTGAAGTAATCATTTACCTGGGCGAAATGACTTACTATGTTAATGGAGAAGAGATGCAATTTGATGTAGGCCCCGATCTCATTAACAACCGCACTTTTGTCCCCCTTCGCTTCATCGCAGAAGCACTTGGAGCAAAGGTAGACTATGACGATGAAACGGGAGAAGTAATAATCGATTGTGACGACGATTGTAATTGTGAAGAATGTGTTGACGAGTGCGAAGCGAATTGTGATTGCCCCGAATGTGAGCACGAGTGTGACGAGCATTGTGACGAAGAGTGTGAACACGAATGTGACGACGACGACGAAGAAAGCTTAGATTAGTAAGGTTTACTATGTAAGTCATAGAAATCCCAGATGATTTAGCGGGGGCGGTTATTGCAAAAAACGTCCCCGTTTATTTTAAGCTTTCTATTCAAATTCACTTATAAAAGCCATTCAAAATTGCGCTTGCCGTAAATAATGCGGCGAATCTGCACCATATCGTCCTTAATAACAAAAAACACTAAATAGTTTTCCACAATCAAGTATCTGTAGCCTTTAGCCTTCAGGACGATATCCCGGACAAAAGGACACCTATCCGGCATTTCCACAAGGCTGCCAATTTTTTCTACAACCAGATCGTAGTATTTTAGTGCGGCCTGTGGGGACAGTGTATTGATGTAGCTGATAATATCCTTTAAGTCTGTTTTTGCATTGGGATATATCCTGATTTTATACTTGTCCATTTACGCTGTTCCTCAACTGTCTTGCAACCTCAAAAAAATCCTCTCCCTCTGCTCCGTTTGCTATTTCTTCTTCTGCTATAGCAAGCTTTGAATACAGACTTATGAGTGCCTGCTGCCTCTCGTAGGTTTCAACGCTCATTACAACCATATCACCTACACCGTTTTTAGTAATAAAAACTGGCTCTCTTGATTTATGGCAGAACTCTGAAATGTCATTGGCATTGTTTCTTAAATCGGAAATCGGTCTAATGTTTGGCATATTCAAACGCTCCTTATATCAATATTTATATCTATATTATATCAAAATTTTGAGAGATGCGTCAATGAACAAAAACCATTTTGCAAAAAAACTATTGACAATGCTTTAAAAGTACGGTAAAAAATATGGTATACATTTAGGGAAAAACATAAGATGGATAATAACATTGAACGAGAGTAGTAGCCCCCAAGCGAGGGTTCAGAGAACCGGGGAAAGGTGGGAGCCCGGTCCTGGCGCAGGTGGTGAATGGACTTGTGAGTTGCAGAGACGAAAAGTTTAATCTGAGTAGTTTTTGCCGGAGTGAGCACCGTTAGCAGAGTTCAGGGTATCGCCCTTGGAAAAAAACAGGGCCGTACCTGATTAGATGCTGGCAATTTTTATTACCGGCAAGTAAGGTGGTACCGCGGAAGCAGGCCTCTCGCCCTTATAGTTATGGGCAAGAGGCTTTTTTAATTTAAAAAGGAGGGAGGAATGATCATGTTTTTACTTATTAATCAATGGACTTGGCCCGTAGGGGCCTTAAGAGTAATTTATTATTGTACCGATCACGGAGATTTTGAAACTTACCTGAAAAATAGAAGGGAGAATTCATATTATGAAAGACATTTTACAGAAAGTATCCAGAGGGCAAGAACTGGTCCAATCTGAAATAGATGATTTAATATTTGGTATCAAGGAAGATCGTTTTTCCCAGACACAGATAGCAGGATTTCTGATGGCATTCCGCATGAAAGGTCCTACCACAGGCGAAATAGTTGCTATTGCCAGGGCTATGCGCAAAGCCTGTATTCCAATCAGCCCGAGAGTTGAAGATGATTTGACCGATACCTGTGGAACAGGCGGGGGACTTACCACTTTTAATGTGAGCAGCGCCAATGCCCTTCTATCTGCTGCTGGTGGCGTGAAGATTGCCAAACATGGTTCCCGCTCCATTTCCGCTTCTTCAGGAAGTGCCGATATTTTAGAGGCATTAGGAATAGAAGTTGAATTAGAACCTGAACAGGCGAAAACGCTGATTGAAGAAGCAGGCTTTTCCTTCCTCTACGCTCCCCTTTTCCACCCGGTGATGATGAAAGTTTTTACTCCTGAAAATGATCTCGGTATTAAAACTATCTTCTTTACGATCATCGGTCCCCTCATAAACCCTGCCAATGCGAAAAGACATCTCTTAGGTGTTTACAAACCTCAACTGGTGGAACAGGTAGCCGAAGCAGCAGCTCAGCTAGGATTTACTCATGCCATGGTTGTCCACGGCCTCGATGGAGTAGACGAAATATCACTTCTTGGAGAAACCAAAATAGCAGAAATTAAAGAAGGAAAAATAGAAAATTACACTATTTCCCCGGAAGAATTCGGCATGAAACGTTGTACCCTGGATGAGGTCAAGGGGGGAAGCCCGGAAACCAATGCCAGGATCATTTTGGATATCTTTCAAGGTAAAGAAAGAGGCCCCAGGCGGGATATGCTGCTGTTGAATGCAGCGGCTACGCTGATGGTCGCAGGTAAAGCTTCTTCCCTGCACGAGGGAGTGTTATTAGCTGGGGAAATTTTGGATTCCGGGAGAGCTATGGCCAAGCTTGAGGAGATACGCAGCAGATCCCGTGAGATAAAGGGGGTAAGGGAAGTTGAACCTGCTGCAGTCTATAAAACTAAATCAAGCTAGGAAAGTGTTTCCCATTCTTGCTGAAATAAAGAGGATAATCCCCAAACTGGCAGACGAGTGTGGCCTGCCCCGCGATAAGCGGGAAGCCGGCCAACTGGCAGGACTGTATGAAGCAGGCGGCGCTGCCGGAATTTCCGTTGTTACCGAGCAGCAGCATTTTGGTGGAGATCCCGAGAAGGATATTCCGGCAGTGCTGCAGGCAACTTCCCTGCCCCTGCTTGTTAAGGACTTCATCCTAAACTTTGAGAGAGTAGATTTTTATAAAGACATTACAGAGAAATTAGGTGCCGGTTATACCGGACGGGTAACCCTGCTTCTTCATGTCCATATGTTAGGTGAACAGCTATCTGAGATCCTGGAGTACATTTATTCCTGCGGGATGCATGCTCTTATTGAGACAAGGGGACGGCAGGATCTCCATTTCCTGAGCCTTCTTGGTGATAGGGCGCTGATGGTTGGCATTAATAACAAAGATATTGACGATCTGGAAATGGGGGAAGACCAGCTGCGAATAACTCAGGAGATTATTGCGGACTACCGTGAGAGCGTTGGAGATGCTGTAATAATAAGCCAGAGCGCCCACCGTAACGTGAACGATATACGGCGTGCAGTAGAAGCAGGCGCTGATGCGGTATTAATCGGTACTGCCCTGATGATCTCTCCTGATCCTGCCGGGATGGTTTCTTCTTTTGTGCGGGCGGGAGGGGTTTAGATGACCAGGGTAATGCTTTGCGGCAGCAGAAGCGCAGAAGATATCCAATTGCTGGTAGATGAGGGTGCTGATGCTATCGGGCTGATTACGGAAGTGAAACAGGAACTTTCCTGCCGTCTGGCCCTTGAGGAGGCACGGAATTTCTGCACTCTCATCCCTCCCATGGTATCCGGAGTTCTGATTCTTACAGAGGAACGGGTGGAAGAGATATGCCGGATGGTGAAATACGTCTGTCCTGACGCAGTGCAGCTGCACGGGTTCAACACTCCTGGGGACGTAGCCTTTCTGAAAAGGGAGCTTAAAACCAGGATTATTAAAACCCTTCATTTCCAGGATGGTTGTTTTGCAGGAGGGGGTAATCCTGAAGATGCTGCCCTGGAGTTTTTAAAAGCCGGTGCTGATGCTATTTTGCTGGATACCTACGGCGAAGGTAAATATGGTTCTACCGGCAGAACTTTTGACTGGGATGCTGCGCGCCGTATAAGAGATACTGTGTGGCCCAGGCCCCTTATACTTGCCGGCGGATTGCACGAAAGTAATCTGTCGGAGGCGGTTGGAAAGGTTCAGCCCTATGCCGTTGATGCCTTTTCATCCGTCACATCAGATGGGAAGCTCAGTAGAGCAAAGGTACGGGATTTTATTGCGGCAGTAAAAAAGACAGGAGTGAATGTTCATGATACCCGATGAAAGGGGTTATTTTGGAGAATTTGGTGGACGGTTTGTTCCCGAGGTGTTAATTCCTGCCCTAAATGAGCTTAACGAGGCATACCGGTGGGCAGTAGACGAACCATCCTTTCAGGAAGAACTTTTCCGCCTGTCAAGGTGCTGGTCGGGACGCCCCACTCCTTTATACGAGGCAGAACGCCTCAGCGAGCTGAAGGGTGGAGCCCGCATCTACCTGAAACGGGAGGATCTTCTCCATACGGGGGCACACAAAATAAACAATGCCTTAGGGCAGGGTTTGTTGGCCAAAAAGATGGGTAAAAAACGCATAGTTGCCGAAACAGGCGCAGGACAGCATGGTGTGGCCGCCGCCGCAGTTTCTGCCCTGTTGGGAGTGGAATGTGTTGTCTATATGGGTGAAGAGGATATACACAGGCAGGCTCCCAATGTAAATCGTATGAGGCTGCTGGGAGCAGAAATAAAAGCCGTTAGAAGCGGAAGCAAAACTCTTAAAGATGCAGTTAATGAAGCTATTCGCGACTGGGTGACCAATGTAGAGAGTACTTTCTACCTTCTGGGTTCCGCTGTGGGGCCTCATCCCTATCCATTAATGGTTCGGGATTTCCAGTCAGTTATTGGAAGGGAAGCTCGTGAACAGGTGCTCTCACTAAGGGGTGCTTTGCCTGATTATGTCATCGCCTGTGTAGGCGGCGGCTCCAATGCTATCGGTATTTTCTATCCTTTTTTGAAAGATGAACAGGTTAAACTGGTGGGTGTGGAGGCAGGCGGATGTGGTCTGGAAAGCGGTAAGCACGCTGCTTCTCTCGCTGCAGGGAAAATTGGCGTGCTGCACGGGGCAAAGTCTTTTCTCCTGCAGGATGAGTTTGGTCAGATTCAATCCACCCACAGCATTTCAGCTGGGCTGGATTACCCAGGTGTCAGTCCGGAACACAGTTACCTTAAAAATAGTGGACGCGCTCAATACGTCACTGTGGAGGATCATCCTGCCCTTGACGCTTTCCATATTCTCAGCAAAACGGAGGGAATTATCCCGGCTTTGGAGTCATCCCATGCCATTGCTTATGCTCTGGACTTGGTTTCAACGCTGGGAAAAGATCAGTCCATCGTTGTTAATCTATCAGGCCGGGGGGATAAGGATATGGGGATCGTAGGAAGCATACTGGAGGTGAATCAATGATGAGGATCGCTTCTGTATTTACCGAAAAGAAACATGCCGCCCTGATTGCCTTTATTACAGTAGGTTATCCTACTCTTGAGGCTACGCTTGAGGCGGTACCGCTGCTGGAGAAATGCGGCGTTGATATGGTGGAGCTGGGTATTCCTTTCTCTGACCCTTTGGCTGACGGAATAACTATCCAGCAGGCAAGCTTCGAGGCCCTGCAAAATGGCATCACACCGGCTGCCTGCCTGGATGCTGCCCGCTTTATCAGGAAGAAATCCAATATGCCGCTGATTTTTATGACTTATTATAATCCCGTCCTCAGTTATGGCCAGGAGCTTTTTTGTGCCGACTCTTCCCGGGCAGGTATCGATGGTCTTATCATCCCGGATTTACCCTTAGAAGAGGCCGGTGCCTTAGAAGAAAGCACTTTAAATCACAATTTGGATTTAATATACCTTCTCGCCCCTAACAGCTCGGAAGCCCGCATCAGAGAGGTAGCAGATCGCTCGCGGGGGTTTATTTATCTCATTTCTGTCACGGGGGTGACCGGAATAAGAGAGAATGCCCCTCTGGGACTGAACGAGTTTACTTCCAAAGTCAAAAAACATACTGATAAGCCATTATGCATGGGCTTTGGAATATCCACCCCAGAACAAGCCGCACATGTATCAAAAAGTGTCGACGGCGTGATTGTTGGCAGCAGCATTGTCCATATCATGGGCACCCAAAAGCAGTGGAAACCACCCCTTTCCCACTTCATCCGCTCCCTAAAAAAAGCTATTCAAACAGCTAAATGAGGGTTGACAAGGGGGGTTGACAAGGGGGGTTGACACGGGGACGGGGTTGTTGTCAACATTTCTATTCTATAATATAGTAGAAGAGGGATGTTGTTATGCCAAGAATAGCCAGGCAGGAAAGTAAAAGTGAAATATACCTTGTAACATAGTAATTCGAGGGATAAACCAGGGAAGCATTTATAAAGCTCAATTGTGACAGCAACCCCGTCCCCGTGACATAAAAAGAGACAAGTTAACTTTATATGAATTAGTTGATGTAAGCAGGGTCTGCTGAACTCTTAGAAACCTTATAAATACTACGGTATTTCTTTATGGTATAATAAATGCGTTGAAAGAAGCTTTTTCCTAAAAAACGTGCACCTTGTTTTATTACTTTTTGGGTTTTTCCCGTTTTATTTGAGAGATAAGCCATTTGACCCTTCGAAAAGAAAGAAAAGTGGCTTAATTGGGTAGAGGATTGAATAATAATGAGTTTTATAAAAGGAAGGTACTTTAATGTCTGAAGATAATATTACTAGAATATCTTAGATGGCAAGGAACTTATACTCATTGGAACTGCTCACGTATCGAAAAAAGTGCGGAACAAGTTAAGGAAGTTATCGAAGCCGAAAGGCCTGATTCCGTTTGTATAGAGTTGGATGAGCAAAGATACCAAGCTATCATGGATAGAAATAGATGGAAGGAAATGGATATCTTTAAGATTATTAAAGAAAAAAAAGCTACCTTTCTTTTAATGAATCTTGTAATATCTTCTTTTCAAAAACGACTGGCAAAACAATTTGGTATTAAGGCTGGACAAGAAATGATTCAGGCAATTGAATCCGCTAAAGAAATAGGTGCCACACTAGTACTGGCCGATAGAAATATACAAGTGACCTTTTCACGGATTTGGTATGGAATAGGCCTATGGGGAAAAGCTAAGCTTTTCTTGGCTATTTTCTTAAGTATTTTTAATGACGAGAGTTTTTCAGAAGAGGAACTGGAAAAAATTAAGTCTCAAGATACGCTTAACGCCATGCTTAATGATTTCACTGCCTCTTTCCCTAAATTAAAAACTCCTTTAATCGATGAGCGAGATCAGTATTTAGCCCAGAAAATTAAAGAAGCTTCTGGAAATAAGGTTGTTGCTGTCTTGGGAGCTGCCCATGTTCCCGGTATTAAAGAAGAAATAAAAAAAGAACATGATTTAGTAGCTTTATCAAAAGTACCTGTCAAATCTAAAGCACCTAAAATTATTGCCTGGGCAATTCCACTAATCATTCTTGGGATTATTGGCTATACCTTTTATGCAAATCCTTCTGCCGGTGTTCATCAAACATTGAGTTGGGTCCTATGGAATGGAACATTTTCAGCAATTGGCGCCGCCATTGCTTTTGGACATCCTCTAACCATTCTTACTGCCTTTATTGTAGCTCCATTAAGCTCTTTAAATCCGCTAATGGCAGCCGGGTGGTTTGCAGGAATAGTTCAAGCATATATCCGTCGACCAAATGTAGAAGTCTTTGAAAACCTTTCGGAGGATGTTTTTACTGTGAAAGGTTTTTGGACAAATAAGGTAACTCGCATTCTACTTATAGTTGCTTTGACCAATTTAGGTAGTACATTAGGGACAATTATTGGCGGAGTCGATGTAGTCCGTTTGTTCATAGAAAACATATAGTTAGACAAGGGGAGGCCGTTGTTGACAACACTTCAAATCTATAATTGAGTAGAACAGGTGTTGTTTATGCCAGGACAGGAAAAACAGGGTAAAAAGGTAAAAGTGTGACAGCAACCCTGTCCCCTTGTCAACCCCCTTGTCAACCAGGGGATTAAGCCCATGGCGAATTATGTATAAGACTCAAAAAAGATATCACCCCGATGTGGGTGGATATCTTTTTTTATAATCATAATGCAACTCAACTTTTTACTTTGGAGCATATAATATGGTAAAAAGTTTGTAAAAGGGAGATGAAAATAACATGGACCTTGTAGAGCAGGCCACTGCAGTGGCCAGGGAATATGGGATACCGGAAAATATCTTTTTAGGGCTGATCAAGGCCGAATCCCACTGGAGGCCTCATGCCATCAGTCTAGAGGGTGCTATCGGTTTGACGCAGGTTATGCCGGCCACAGCATGGGAGATGGGCTATGACCCGGCTGATCTGGCAGCCGATCCTTATTTACAGATAGAGGCAGGGGCGAAATATTTTAGGAGCATGTATGATATGTTTGGGAATTGGCAGGATGCCCTGGCCGCTTATAATGCCGGACCACACAATGTTCAAAAATATGGGGGAGTACCGCCTTTTAAAGGAACAAGAAACTTTATCCAAAAGGTAATGCAGTATGCTGATGAATACAGTAGTGGAATGGACGAAGATTAACTTATTTTAAGCAACTGTCCCATTTACGTTTCTAAATGCGTCGTCAATCATCTTTGAAAAATCTTAAGGAAAATCATAGGTTTTTCGTCTATATAAAATTAGATTTGTTTGGTAAAATGTCATTAACTAAAAGGATAGTGGCATTTTTTTATGGGCTAAAAGAACAAATACAAATTTATGAACAAGGAGCATTCCTGTAAGGAATGGATGAGGTACAGCTGAGAAGCCATTTTTCTTATTAATTGGATTGCCGTCGCTGTGGTGGTAGCATTTTTACACAACAAATAGAAAAGGGCATTGTTTTTTGAAAAATACTTAGCAGGAAAAAAATGCTTCAGTGGCGAATTCTGCAAAAGAGGGATTTGAGAAGATCTTTGAACAGCGGTTTATTGGACTGCCGGTATTAATGTTTCCAGACATGTGCAGTAGGAGGTGTACTATTACAGCGGGGACTTTATCGCACGGCGGTGTTGATGTAACAATTTATATTAAATTTATATTTTTCAAGGAGGTTTTTAGTTAATGTATGCAAAAGCATTTATTCCATTCCGTGGCTATTACAGTTCACCGTTTTCACGCTGGCAGGGCACCCTGCAGAATGAAAATTCCATCGAGCTGGGAGCAAACACGGCCAAGCGGTGGCTTGCAACAAAGAATTTTGACCCCAAAATGATTGATTATGTGGTTTTTGGGAAATCGATTGGACAGCACCATAGCTTTTATGGATCCACCTGGGCTGGCGCCTTGTTGGGAGCAGACAAGGTGTCCGCAGTGCATATCTCCCAGGCGTGCTCTACATCCACCACCTGCCTTAATTTGGCGGCGATGAGTGTGGAAACAGACAACTTAGGGCTGGCTTTTTGCCTGATGACGGACCGCTGCTCCAACGGGCCGCACACGATCTGGCCCAACTCTAAGGGACCGGGTGGTGAGGTGATCTCGGAGAACTGGATGATGGATAACTTTAATGCCGACCCCTGGGTAGGGTTGCCCATGATCAAGACGGCGGAAAATGCCGCCGCTTCAATTGAAGGGGTTACTAAAGAACTCTGTGATGAGGTAGCTTTACGGCGCTATGAGCAGTACCAGGACGCCCTGGCCAATGACCGGGAATTCCAGAAGCGCTATATGTTCCCCGTGGAGTATAAGATCAGTAAAAAGGAAACGGGCATCCTTGAAACCGATGAAGGGGTTACGGAGAGAACGAAGGAAGGCCTGTCTGCTCTTAGATCTTTTCTTCCCGGCGGCGTTCACAGTTCCGGTTCCCAGACTCATCCGGCCGACGGCAACTGCGCTTTTATCGTTACCACCAGGGAAAAAGCACAGGAACTGAGCGCGGATAAAAACGTAGAAATACAGATTGTCTCCTACGGTTTCACCAGAGTGGATAAAGGTTTTATGGCTGCAGCACCCGTGCCGGCAGCGGAGAATGCCCTGAAAAATGCGGGGCTTACCCTTAAGGATATAAAAGTGATCAAAACGCACAACCCCTTTATTGCCAATGATGTATATATGTCTAAAAAGATGGGCATAGATCCCATGACCTTCAACAACTACGGCAGTTCCATGATTTTCGGCCACCCGCAGGGACCCACTGCAGGCCGCTGCATCGCCGAGATGATCGAGGAGTTGGTCATGGTAGGCGGTGGTTATGGACTCTTTACCGGATGCGCTGCCGGCGATACAGGTGCTGGCCTTATTGTTAAGGTAACCGGCTAATCGCTATACGGTGTTTTTTCTTATAACTTTGCTTGAGCTTCTGAATAATTCACTCTTTCAAAAAAAGGATGCTTCCTCAAAAGGGAAGCATCCCTTTTTTGGGTGCGCCACGGACGTAAGGGTTGATAAGGGGGGTTGACAAGGGGACGGGGTTGTTGACAACATTTCTAATCTATAATAAAATAGAACAGGAGGTGTTGTTATGCCAAGAAGAGCCAGGAAGAAAAGTAATAGTGGAATATACCATATAATAATTCGAGGGATAAATCGACAAAATATCTTTGAAGATGAAGAAGATAACCAAAATTTCATACACGCCCTAAGGCATTATAAAGAAATAAGTGGATATGAGGTTTATGCGTACTGCTTAATGGGAAATCACGTACACCTTTTACTGAAAATAGTTAATGAGCCATTAGAGCAGGTAATGCGCAGGATATGTGGCAGTTATGTATATTGGTATAACAGGAAGTATGAAAGAATTGGAAACCTGTTTCAGGACAGGTTTAAAAGCGAACCTGTAGAAGATGACGCATACTTTTTAACAGTCTTAAGGTATATTCATCAGAATCCGTATAAAGCTGGCTTAGTAAAAAACATTGCAAATTACGATTGGAGTAGTTATGGTGAATATGTTAGCGAAAATATGAATAAATCAGCATTAGTGGATGTACATTTTCTTCTAAATATATTTAACGAAGACAAAAAAAAGGCAGTAAAACAATTTGTAGATTTTCATGGTGAACTTCAGGAAGATAACTGTATGGATATTGAAGACAACTTCCGAATCACAGATCAGGAAGCAAGAGAAATAATAAAAAAGCTGTGTAATATAAGGAGTGCGCCTGAATTACAAAAAATGAACAAGCAACAAAGAAATTCTTATATAAAGCAACTAAAAGAAGAATATAGCATGTCAATTAGACAAATAGAGAGGTTAACGGGGATAAATAGAGGGATTATATATAATGCTTAATGTGACAACAACCCCGTCCCCTTGTCATGCGTCCCCTTGTCATGCTCGAGAGATAGAAGGGATGGAAAGATGAACTTCGACAAGAATACCATCATAGAAGTTGCCAGAGTCATGGCTGACAGCTTCCTGGAAGACCCCTTAATTATGTATAACCTTGCTGGGGTAAAGAAGAAAAAGGAGTTGCTCCATCAGCATTCCATCATACACACCAAACATGCAATAAAGTCAGGGAATTTGTATTTACTGGAGGGTAATCCCAAAGCTTTTCTGGTTGGGGTGGATAGTGAATAAGCCAGCAGCCTGTCCGAATCCCTCCATGACCTTTCCATTGTTATTAATACGATTTTTACGCTTGATTCCAAAGACCGAAAATCTATCCTCTCTAACAACAAAAAAACAAAAAAAGTGCTTAGTTTTACCTGGCAGAAATCATTTATTAAGGGACGGTTTTATCGGGTAAAAATTATTGCAATTAGTAAGGATATGCGTGGAACTGGGGCTTTTAGACGATTGATCACACCAAGAATTGAGTTTTGCGAAAAACAGAATATCCCCATGCTATTAGAAACACACAATTTCAACAACGTGGGTTTATATAAACATAAACATTTTGGGTTCGAACTGGTAAAAACTATAACTTCGGATGAAATTGAGATAAAACAATATTGTATGATAAGGTTTCCATAACCCGCGGCATTCAACTGGAATATATTATGATCTGAAAATTGGAATGGAGGTTGGTTAATCCATGAAGCCATTAAAATCCGTTGTTTACCTTTCCTTAGCCGTTGGTGTTTTAGCGTTGTTTGCAGTTAGTGTTAGTCTGTTCTGGCAGGATGGCGGCGGTACATACACTTTTATGACGCTTCGCGGCGACCCCGTAGTAATCTATGGACAGGGATTGTACCGCTATGACTCTCTGCTTGTAGGCGCGGGAAACAGGGGGGTGGATCTAGTAACGATGGCATTAGGCATTCCACTGCTCCTTTTTTCTATTGTGCTATATGGCCGCGGTTCTTTACGAGGAGCCTTATTGTTAACAGGCATACAGGCGTTTTTTTTATATATCTATGCAAGCTTTGCCCTGGGTTCAGCTTATAATGAACTTTATCTTGTATACGTCGCTTTGTTTTCTGCAAGTTTTTTTGCCATTGTGCTGTTGTTAACATCCATTCCTGCTCGAGACCTATTTGTCAATCTCTCCACGCGGCTGCCGAACCGCGTCATTGCCACGATCATGTTTATTACTGCTTTTTTTACCCTGATATTATGGATCGAAGCGCCTTTGAGTTCGCTCATTCATGGAGGACCGCCTGCAACGCTAGGCCACTATACCACGCTGGCAACCCACTCCCTGGATCTCGCTATCATTGTACCCTCTTTATTATTTTCCGCTGTAATGATCTTGCGCCGGGATCCGACGGGCTACCTTGTTGCCATCCCACTGCTATCTATTCTAGCAATGCTGGCTCCTGCTTTAACGGCAATGACATTGAGAGCCAGGTAAGCGCTGGCACGCCCTTAACCACCGCAGAGTTAGCTGCTTACGTTGCAGGATTTGTAATTCTTGGTCTGGCTGCCATATGGATTCTTGTAAAGCTCCTGCGCAGTATCCCAAGTTAACTTGATCACCAAACTGGCTGTTGTATCGTGAGCACAAGTCATTGCGGGATTTGTTTGGAATGGGTTGAAATAATGGTCCTGATCAGCACAATCAAGGCTGTTAATTACAATTAAGGTAGTAGGAGAGGTAAAATGAGCAAACGTGATGAATTTGGAATACAACTGAAACCGCTTTTAATTAACGAAGTGGATATGAGGTTGACAACAACCCCGTCCCCTTGTCACATGAGGTTGACAACAACCCCGTCCCCTTGTCACCCCCTTGTCACATTTTGAATGGCATTAACGGTAAGGATTAGGGAGAGATTATAAGGTTGTATATAATAGAGATAGGAGCGTAAACAGATGATAAGGTTAGGAGAGATTCAGACCCTCTTTGTAATTAGAAAGTCCTCTATAGGGTTGTATCTGGGATCAAAGGAAGATAATTTTGAAGAGGAGGTGCTATTGCCTAATAATCAGGTGCCGCCAGGGACTGAAGAGACGGATGAGATTAAGGTGTTTATCTATCGGGATTCGGAAGACAGAATGATAGCTACATGCATAACACCTAAAATAGTCGTTGGTCAGGTAGCGTCCCTTAAGGTAAAAGAAGTCTCAAGTATTGGAGCTTTTTTAGACTGGGGTTTACCAAAGGACCTGCTTTTACCCTTTAAGGAGCAGACCGTTGAAGTCGTAGAAGGTCAGCAATACATAGTAGGTTTATATGTGGACAAAAGTCTCCGGTTGTGTGCTACCATGCGGATCTATGATTTCCTGAGAACTGACTCAAATTATGAGAAAAACGATCGGGTCCGGGGAATCATCTATGATATAAACTATAACTTAGGAGCACTAATTGCTGTAGACCATACATTTAACGGATTAATCCCTATTACAGAGCTCCATGGCGACTATAGAGTAGGTGACTATATTGAGGCCAGGGTGGCCAGAATAAGAGACGATGGAAAACTGGATTTAAGCCTAAAGGAAGAAGCGTATATTCAGATGGATACAGACGCTGAATTCATTTTGGAAAGGTTAAAGCAAGGGGGAGGAGTGCTTCCTCTTAATGATAAAAGTTCACCGGAGCAAATTAACGAGCAATTGAACATGAGTAAGGGTGCCTTTAAGAAGGCGGTGGGAAGGTTATTGAAAGAAAGAAAGATAAAATTTACCCCAGACGGCATAGAACTCTTATTTAAGCCTTAGATAGATGGTAACCGACCTGTCTCCATCAATGCTTATTAGCTCTTTTTCTGATTACCAGTAGGGAACCGGCACCCTGGTTCTCTACTGCAACAATTGCCGCAATACGTCGGGACGATCAGTAATGATACCGTCAACGCCAAGTTCGATCATTTGTGCCATCTCCGCGGTCTCATTAACCGTCCAAACGTTAACCCGAAAGCCCTTCTTACGAGCCCATGCCATATAATCTTCATTTACCATGTCATAATGGGGATGCAGCGCCTCCGGCCTGAGAATTGAAATGAACCAGCCTTCGCTTAAATATTTGGGTAAGTCGGGCGCGTAAATCAATCCCACGTCGATGCGCTTATCGGCCAGCTTAACCCTGAGCAGGGATATGGGATTGAAAGATGATACGATAACCCGTTCGTAAAGGTTGTTACGGGCGATCGTTTGCACTACCGCTTTCTCAAGGCCGTCAGTTGCCGGGCTTTCGCTTTTGATCTCAATGTTCAAAAAAACCGACGAATCAAGGTCATCAATTACTTCCTGCAGCGTAGGGATATGCTCGGGAATGTACTCTCCGGCGAAATCCCCGGAGAACCAATAGCCGGCGTCAAGCTGCTTCAGTTCCGCCAGGCTGTAATTCTTAACCGGGCCGGTTCCGTCGGTGGTCTTATCAAGATTATAGTCGTGGATTACCACGATTTTGCCGTCCGCGCTGAGCATAACATCCAGCTCCACCCCATCTGCTCCCAGTTCCACGGCTGCCTCAAAAGAAGACAGTGTATTTTCCGGAGCAGCCTCCGGGGCGCCGCGATGGCCCCAATTTAAGAGATACCGTTTCTCATAAAAAGAAGCCGCCGGTTCCGGAGTCCAGCTCCAATAACGTACCGCCACTACCAATACCATCAGAACAACCAACCCCACCCCGACCGCCAACAATCTTAAGACCAATTTCCCGGGAAATATCAATAACTGTAACAACATATGTCACTCCCCACCTCAATGAGACAGCAGATTGTAATTGTATACAGTTCTGTAGTTTCCACCCATCGTTAGTATAAACTCTTTGGTTACCTGGTTATAGACTACAGCCCACTGGGTTTTGCCAGGTATTTTTACAGATTTCAGAATTGACATGGCCTTTGTCTCAGAAAGTATTCCCCCGGCAGCACCCAAGCCCTGCTCGACCGTTTCAAAGCGTTCTACTTCACAGTATCCTTCGCCGGATTTTTCAGGATCGCTAATAATAAAGTTCGATACAGTTTGCCATCTCTGATCTGCAGGCACAACCACCATCTTACCATTAAAGTACTCAACCACCGCTGATCTGCCGCTAGCGTCTGCAATCAGGTAATGGCAATCAATCCCTCCTGAAAAATAAATATTATACTGTGAAAGCAAAAAAATTGCTTCGTCCAAGTCTTTGGCGTAGTCAAGTACCAAACGAATGACTGTGGTGGTGTTTAAGGTGACCTTGTCCTCATCGTAGGGAGGGTCGGTAAAAGGTACGGATAAAAGTGCCATGGAGACCCCCTTTTCGTTGATACCGTCAAAGGGAATATACGGCGCACCAAGCAGCATGAAGCGGTTTAAGATTGGTGTGGGGAGACGTTCTTCGTTGAATCCCGCATACGACAGATTTACCATGGATACCGATGCGTATCCGTCCGGATGATTGGTATAAAGAAGAAGGGCCGGTGAAAAATCAAAGTCGAAATTTCTCGCAAATATAGACTCACCTTCGTGATTTACAGCCGAGAATACAGTGCAGGCAGCGTTAAACTCTTCCAGCCTGAACGTATCCATCCCCAGCAGTATTTTGCGAATGACATGCTTTTCAATATCACTGTCGTCTTCTGCCCCCGTTTTCAGGAACTCGGCAAACCCATAGTCTCCCTGGAATTCCATCACATACAGCGGCACTTCGTCAATTTGACGCAATGACATCAAGGTCCGTGCTCTTTCCTGAAAATTGACAGAAATATAAGCAGCCCGATTAATACAGCACATACTCCCCAGAAAACAAAATTAGGCCTTTTCCTTATTCTCCGCCTATCAATATTGCTATAGGACAACTTTGTACTTTTAGTAGTCACAGGCAGGGTGCTCCACTCGTTTTATCTTTTCAGCTCAAAGTGTGACAGTAACCCCGTCCGTGTCACTCCCAATCGATAAAACCACCAATCCCGTCGTGGTCTGGCATGTACAAAATAAATTTTGCTTATAACGATTTTTATGTGAACCTTCGCTATCCTTTGGCTAAATCCCTTCTTTTAAAAATATCGAAATCTTATCATGGGCTTCTTCTATTGAAATGACAAAATATTTTGTTAGATGGTATACTTTTGCTTATAATGAAGGATCCTCTTGTTTTATTAACGAAATATAAACATATCACCTTAAAGCACAGGAACAGTTACAGAATGAATTCGGCGATGGAAACGTGTATTTTTTGCACACTGATGTAGAGGAAAAAAAGTATTAGAAAATTGCATCGCTTTGTAACTCAAGCGTTAGGATATGTCAATATCATTATCAATAACGCCATCGTGGCACCCGTAGGTGCTGTGCATGAAGTGGGTATCAGAAAATGGGATCAGAGCTACGGCGTTAATCTGCGCGGACCGGTCCTACTGCTTAAGTATTTTCTTCCTGACATGATCAAGAGAAATGAAGGGATAATATTCAGAACCTAATACTGTGGGTTTTTTTCTTGGTTTTGTTGCTTTAATTCAGTGAATAGGAGCTTGGGCATTTTTCTTATTAATTAGCTTTATTGCAGATAATGTTAAAGAAATAAGAAAAAAAATATAAGAAGAGAAGAAAAGGTGAGCTATTATTACATATAAATCTGCAGTATCGGAAAACGAAGCCGGAGCCTGTTATGAAGAATTCCTCATAGCATGGAATGAACCTAAACATCCTGAACATGTTTCCATGCGCTAGTATGTTTTACCACCCGGAAATGGATGCTTTCCTGGTGAGGAAAATTTTTCTTACGAAAGAAAGGGCGTAAGGTTTATGTTATTTAGAGGAGAAGATATGGCTCAGGAAAATGATTTATCTGTAAAACTGATGTTACGGAAGACTCTGATGTTGATGAAGCTGTGAAAGCTGTTGTTGATAAATGGGGAATGTTTAAAATTGAGTTAATTGAGCAAAATGTGTAACCGGTGCTATCCATCAGGACGAGGACAACGCAAATTTGAAAAAGAAGTTAGAGCCATTTAGAAATAAAAATGCTCTCTAACGATTTTTTTCAATATAATTTTTCATATGCTGGACGTTTGTGAAGCCTAAAGATTTCGCTATTACGCCTGCCGTTCCTGTCGCAACTATGTCTCGGCCTTTATGGTAATCGAATTTACATGTTCTCCATATTCCGTCAAGCCCTATTCCGCCATACAAATTGCCGCCTTTTTTCAACGGCTCCATTCGAAAATGTCTTAGCAGCCGTTCTATATCTTTATGACTAAATCTTATTGGCATGTTAGACCCCTAAAAGTTTCTTAATCTTTTCTCTATCTCCCTGGCAAAGAAGGATTCGTATAAAAAACACAAGCTTGTCCAGGCTTTCCACTTTACAAAAGAGATCGGATTTTTCTTTATAAAGAGAGGCATACTCGATAACGGAATCGATTAAGTCTTCGACGGCTTCGTTCTCAGTGTTGCCTTCCCCATATAAATTAATTTCATTAACAGCTACCGTCCAAACATTTAATTCATTGTCAAATGTCTTTGCAATATCGTATTTACTGCTTTGCAAGGCTAAATGTTCAAGTATGTCCTTTCTAATATGAGAAACCTGAGAGTTTTTTTCGTCTTTGAAAGCATTGAAAGTTGTAACAATTAGTCCCGCAAGGACTGTTTCATTTATCTTTGAATAGTATTTTTTTGTGTCGCTTACATTATATCTTTCATCAAGCGATGCTTCCATATTTTTACCCTCCCCGCGTTTTTTCATATTATCTCCCTTCTATTTTATAATAATCTAGTCTTGCTAGTCAATCTAGTCTTATTATATTCATTCATTAGATTTATATGCTTGACTTAGCGATAAGGTGAACCGGGACCATGCCGTGGTCTCAATCAAGCTGCAGGAAGTGGACAATATATTGCAGCAAAGCCGCTTTGATATTACCCTGCCGGAGTTTTTGCCTTTATATTTCGGTGCCAAGATTTTACCCAATAAAGAGGCGGCCCTTCTGGAGACCGGAAATGGTCCGCATTCTTGGCAGGGCTACAAAAGCAGACCCTCACCTCGATAACCCGTGATTGGTTGATACCCGGATGAGTTTACTATTCCCTGTCCGCCGTCAACTATAATTAAGAAAGGGGGATGTGCCTTGTGACCAAATTTACTCGACATATCTTAAAGAATCGGTTAAGCGATATTTCCATGAGATGAAGTGACAAAATATTGAGATAGATGGTATTTTTTTGCTTATAATGAAGGATCTCCTTGTTTTATTAACGAAATACGTACATAATTCCCTAATGGATTATAGAAAATAATTATTTATCATAGATTTTCATTATAAGGCTTTGCCCGTTTACCCAGAAGAGATAGTCAGATCAAGCAGGAAATAAAAATACAAATCCCAAAGCAACTTCTGGCTGCAAAATCAAGAGCCTTAGAGTTTAGAAGGGAAAAATTCACTTCTCAGTTAGCTGGCATTCTCTGTTTTTTGCCCTTTATCAAGTGCTATCAGATTGACAAAGCAATAGCTGCATCATCTTATCCTAAAACAAGCTCACTTGACCGCGAAGTTTCCGTTTATTGTTTCCTTGCCTTGAAATTGTCCAATATAAAGAGATTAATAAGTTATAAATATTTGTATAGTGCGATAGGCTTGATATCAACATACAAATAAGAGAGTTAAACTGGGATATAAAGGAGTTATTGATAAAGATCAAGGGTGACAACAACCCCGTCCCCCTGTCACTTCCCTAGGAGTATCGGAACTTGCGATTCGCAGATGGGTAAAAGACAGACTACCCCTGAAGATGCTATGAACCTAAATATTTAATTGATAATCCCGACCCAAAATGTAAGGAATTCATTAAATATGCTTGACATTTGTAATGAATACAATTATATTTATATCAGGCTTAGAAAGGAGAGGATGTTCTTATGAAAAAATTATTAAAACAGAAACTATGAAAATAATGGGGACGGGTGGTTAGAAAACTGGCCGCCCGGATAAACCCTCAAAAAAAAGATTGATATATATAACTTAAATTTATGAATAATAGAGAGGTGTTATTTATGAAATGTGCATTTTGTGTGCATGAATTGGTTCGAACGACTAAGAATGAAGAACGGCGAAACAAAGAAGGAGAACTAGTTATTTTTAACAATATACCTGTTCTATATTGTCCACATTGCAAAGAATACTTTTACCACGAAAAAGTACTAGATTGGATCGATGATATTATTGAAAGAAATTTACCGACAACTACTAACATTCCAGGTTACGTTTTTGAAGAGGAGGCTGCTACGTCAGCAATTTAAATGAGTGACTATGTGCTTAAAAATAATTTAAAAAAATACCGAAAAAAGTTTAAAATAACTCAAGATGATATTTCATTAAAACTTGGGGTGAAACGAAATTATTACAGTGATATCGAAAGAGGTGTTTACGTATCATCTACATTATTAGCATTTAAGATATGTAAAGCCATTAACGATATTATTTTTGAAAAACAAGGACTAAGATCTAGGTTGCTAGTTGATGATTTATTCTATTTAGAACACAAGGTGCAGGAGTAATGATAAGAAAGTCATCAATAGGATGAAATTATCTATCCTTTTGTCGCAATATACTAATCCCACCTGGAAAAGGTGGGATTATGTTTGTCGCTTTTTGGGACTGATGACTATAAGACAATGGCCAAAGAATAAGCAAGCTTGTATTAACATTGATTTTTATTTATTCTAACACCCCAATCAATGGTTTTAAACTGAAATAATCTAAAGCCTGGTTGACATCATGTATGTTGTAGATCTTTTTTGCCAAGCAGAACTGAATTACCAAATCGAAGGTATCACTTTCGGATAATGAGTAACCGGCAGCGCTTAATAGTTTGTCGCCTTCTTTTTTATTAAGTTCCAGGGCCATCGTTAGAGCAATAACGGAATTTTTACCAGGCCGGTAATCGGGGTTGGAACGTGTTTTAGAAAAGTGCCTGCGGTCTATACCAGCCCTTTTGTAAATATCTGAGTCACTGGCTCCTTTTTTATCGATAAAGCTGAACAAAACCTGTCTGAATGTTGGTTGACGGGTGTTTTTAATAAAATCTTCTAATTCGTTATGATGTATGCTTTCAGAAAGAGTTCCTCCTACATAATTACAAATGGGAGAAAAAACCACGTTCGAGTGGCTTTCTACATATTCCTGTAATTCTAATAAGACCTTTTTGTCAAGCATATTGCCCACCCCGGAAATGTCGCTTATTAAGCGACCAAATAAAGGAAGACTTCATGTAATATTATACCATGAACAAAAACCGAAAGGATGATATGCATGAAGATGAATCTGACAGAAATTGTTTTCCTGCTTGACCGGAGCGGATCCATGGGAGGGTTTGAAAGTGATACCATTGGTGGTTTTAATGCTTTTATTGAGAAGCAGAAACAAGCAGAAGGTGATACGATTGTTACAGTTGCCCTCTTCGATGACAAGTATGAGATATTATGGAATGGCATTGATATCAATAAAGCCAGGCTAACCGGTAAGGAGTATTATGTTAGAGGGTGCACAGCCCTATTGGATGCAGTGGGGAAAAGCATTTTTGATGTGGGTTCAAGATTGTCAATGAGCAGTGAGGAGGAAAGACCCGGCAAGGTTATATTTGTTATCACAACAGACGGTTTGGAAAATGCCAGTCGTGAATTTACCTATGAAAAAGTGAAAGAGCTTATAAAACACCAGCAGGATAAATACAAATGGGACTTCATCTTCCTTGGAGCAAATATCGATGCTGCAAAAGAAGCTGACAGCATAGGAATTGCGATGGAAAATGCGCATAACTTTTCAGCTTCGAAAGCTGGTATTGACAGCATGTATTGCTTGGCAAGTAATGTAGTTTCAGAAAAAAGAAAAGGCACAAAGAAGAACGGTAAAAAATAGGAGGATGCCGGATGGGGAGATCCTTCGGGTCTTTGTACTGGTAACTACTTCCATTGATCATGGAATGGGCAGTAGTCTGGGATGGTTTGACAAAACGTTTTGGTAATGTAACAGCGGTGGATAACATGAGGCGAACACATGAAATTTGATAGGATTGATCATATTGTTCTAACAGTACAAACATTGAAGAAACATGTGAATTTTATTCTAAGGTTTTCGGTATGCAAGTAATAACTTTTGGAAATGGCCGAAAGGCTCTGTTTTTTGGAACTCAAAAAATCAATCTTTATGAAGCTGGTAAAGAACTTGAACCAAAAGCCCTATCTCCAACTCCTGGAGCGGGAGACATTTGTTTTGTGACATCCATACCTCTGGAGCAAGTGTTAGAGCACTTTAGGTCATGTCAAGCCGATGATTAATTTCCTAAGGTTACTAATCCCACCTGGAAAAGATGGGATTTATGTTTGTCGTTCTTGCCAGGGAGTGTAAATTATTTGTTAGCATGAAAAAGCCGGGTGGAGCAGATCCATCGGTAAAACTGGGGCTGGACAAACAAACCGGCCAAAGGTTTTTATGCATCGAACGGTAGAGAATGCTTATTACAGCGTTTTCTACTCCTTTCATTAAGTCATAAATATTCTAGATTATCGTAGATAAGATGTTGCGAAACTGACGCTGGACATTTGAATCGCCGTCAGGTATCATATGGTTGTGAGCTATTATCTGAAACATAGCCACGACTACTATGATGGGAAGTGAGCTTAATGAAGAAGACAATCCAAGTTCTTATTCGTGAAGTTGATGAAACCGGTAAGGTAATAAGTGATAAGATAATCTCTGAAATTGAGCCCATTGATCTTGGTCCCCCCAATAAGCTAACCGAATCCGATAAGTTAGCCTGGCTAAGTAAAGTGGAGCAAAATGCGGTAGATGCTGCTTCGACTCTAAAAAAAACGCTACAATTAAACAAATACAGCAGCAAGAAGAGCAAATAATTGAACCCTATGTGGAGCACGCAACCTGTCATGTGATTAAAAATGGACGTAAAGATATTTCCTTGTTGAGCCGTTCAGGGTTACTCAAATATCCAAGACAAAAACTGTATTGTACCGATTGCGACACCCATTTTGTACCCCTTGACACCATTCTGCCGCAACACAATGGGCGTATTGTGTTTCCTGGATTTGAGGAAATATGTTGCCTTGTTGCAAGCGACATCCCCTATGAAACGTCCCAACGTCTATTGGGGTTTTTCTGTGATGACGAAAACATCATCACAGATCACAGTATTGAGAATATTGCCATGCGATGTGGAGAAGATCTCCGCAATTATCTTGAGCAAACTCAAAAAGACTTTGATGCTGAATCGAGTTTTGTACCAAGAAACAGCAGAAAGCAGCAGAAGGCATGGCCTGAAGAGATTAAAGA
Organism: Bacillota bacterium; assembly: GCA_030656575.1. Lineage (GTDB taxonomy): Bacteria > Bacillota > Dethiobacteria > DTU022 > UBA8154 > JAUSPO01. The sequence goes on along the minus strand of JAUSPO010000132.1, from coordinate 9,771 downwards.
ATCAGTAGGCGATCTTATTCATCAGAATAACTCAGGTCAAATACCAGAAGGTTTATCCCGGTATGATTGGAAACGTGCAAAGCAGTACTATAATGAAAACTTTGAGCCGTTTACGGCTATTGACGATGAAATTCTCAGTCAATTGTCGCAATTAGGCCCCAAGCCGCAGCCGGGAGAACTGCTGATCTTCGTGGATGAGATTTTGGTCAACAACTGGGATCAAGCCAAATATCTCCAACATCTGACCGGCGCCCTTGTCACTACAGCGGGGATATACTATTTAAGCGGAGAGAATCTTGTTGAAGAGATCAGGTTCTTGGTCAAAAAGATCAATCCACAATCCATTACAGTCATAGCGGATGGTGCCAAATGGATAACAAAGCAAATTTACCTTGGCGTGTTGGCCGATTTTACAAACAAGACACTGATTCTGGACTGGTATCACCTGGAAAAGAAATCTAAAGAGCTACTGAGCATGATCTGTTATGGCAAGTCCCACAAAAACGAAGTGTTTTCTTCCTTAATGCGCGATTTATGGCATGGAAAAATAGATGATGCACTGGTACGATTGGCTGCCCTAAACGATAAGTGCCGGAACCAAGGCAAACTGTCAGAGCTGATTGGCTATATCAATACACGTAAAGAAAGCATCCCCAATTATGATTTGAGACGACAAAAGTGCTTGTACAATGGCAGTGGTATTGTTGAAAAAGCAAATGATCTCCTTGTGGCACGCCGCCAGAAAAACACCTCAATGCAATGGACGCGCAGAGGGGGCGATGCCCTTTTGGCGTTCAAAACAATCCTGTTGAACAAACAATGGGACAGCTATTGGGTGCATAGGGGTAACGCGGCATAACCACCCGGCTTTTTCATGCTAACAATTAATTTAATAATCTTCAAATATTGTTTGACGGTTAATTCTCTTAGCATGATATGATAAATCCCTGTTTTACTTTTTCTTTCTACTTGTCTTGGCATATCCTACCACCTCGGCAAGATAATTCATATTCATTCTTTCAAGACAAGTCCCTGTCCCCTTGTCTTGTTTCCCCTTGCCCCCTTGTCTTGTTTCTCCAAAAAGAAGGGAACCAGATCCAAAAAGAAGGGAACCAGATCGGCGGTTGAAGCCGGCCAGGTTCCCTATCAAGATTATTTTGGCTTTACAAGCTCTTCTCATTTCTTATGGTGCAGTATATGTCACCTTAGCTTCCTGTAAGCTGGGATTCCAGTCTACTGTGCAGCCCAGGTTTTCACTGATAAACCTTAAAGGAAGCATTATTCTGCCCGGAGGGATTATTAGAGGCTTTACATTTGAATTCATGGAGTCTATAAGCCTGTTCTGCCCGTTCACCCTGGCCGTGTTATTCCCAACCCAGAGTTCGATAACATCCCCTTTTAAAATTATCGTTGTTTTTTGCTCGCTCGGGTTCCATACCACTGAAGCCCCAATGGCCTCTGCCACATACCTGATAGGCAGAAGGGTCCTGTTGTCCGCAATAATCGGTGTGGTATCCATCTCCATTCTCTGACTGCCCACGTAATAGCTGGTTTTGCCGATATAGAGCCGAATATCTATCCTCTGGGCCTGCGTTGCTGCATTGGCCTCGTTGGAATACCCTGAGTTTCCTGCAGAGTTGTACGACCTGACGCGGTAATAGTAGGTTGTGCTGGAAGAGAGATTCGTATCAGGGTAAGTCCTGGTATTGGCACCCACCGTGGCGATCTGAACGTAGTTTCCACCACCCTGCTTTCTCTCTATTTTGAACCCGGTCTCGTTGTTGGAGTTATTCGCCCATGTCAGTACAATTTTATCGCTGGATGCTGCTGAAGCAGTTAATTGTGTAGGGGCCGCAGGAACACCCGTACCGGCGCTTGCTTCATTGGAATAGGTTGAATTACCAATAGAATTGTAGGCCCGAACCCGGTAATAATATGTTGTATTGGTGGAAAGATTTTTGTCCGAATATGCTTTCACATTGGCCCCGACAACGGCAATCTGACTGTAGCTGCCGCCGGAAATTTTTCTTTCAATCCTGAATCCCGTCTCATTATTGGAGTTATCCGTCCATGTCAAATTGATCTGAGAAGTGGAAACGGTTTCTGCTGCAAGGTTTAAAGGCGCGGCAGGGATAACCCCTGTAGTGGCAATGGCCTCGCCGCTATAAGTAGAGTTTGTGGTAGAATTGTAAGCCCTTACCCTGTAGTAGTACGTAGTATTATTAGAAAGATTTTTGTCTTCATAGGTGGTCAGATTAGCTCCAACTGTGGCGATCTGACTGTAACTGCCGCCTGATATTTTTCTCTCAATTCTAAAACCCGTTTCATTATTGGAGTTATCTGTCCACGTGAGATCTATCTGGGAATTGGAAACGGTTGCTGCCGCAAGATTTGAAGGGGCAAGGATCACTGCAGTAATTGCACTAGCCTCGGAGGAATAAGAAGAATCCCCGGCGGTATTGTATGCCCTTACCCTGTAATAGTAAGTGATATTAGCTGAAAGGCCTGTATCGGAGTACGTTGTGGCGTTGGCTCCAACGGAGGCGACCTGACTCCAAGTGCTTCCTGTCCTGCGCTCAATTTTAAAGCCTGTTTCGTTGTTGGCAGTATCCGTCCAGTTGAGATCGATACGGGAAGTAGAAACGGTAGTTGCGACCAGATTTGTCGGTGCGGTCGGCTTGCCCGTGAACACGGTGGCCTCGTTTGAATAGTTGGAATCCCCGGCGGCATTGTAGGCCCGCACACGGTAAGTATAGGTGCTGCCGGCGGTCAGGCCTGTATCCAGAAACGAAGTGGAATTGGCTGCCACGGCGGCAATCTGGGAATAGGCACCCGTGCTTGTTTTCCTTTCGATTTTAAAACCCGTTTCGTTGTTGGATGTGTCCGTCCAGGTGAGGCTAACCCGCGTATCTGTAACAACTGCTGCCTCGAGATTTGATGGCGACTCAGGTACTATGACCGTTGTGACTGAAACCAACTCGGAAAAGTCGGAATGAGCAAGGGTGTTAATGTCGTAAGCCTGCACACAGTAGGTATAGGTAGTGTCAGGGGTAAGGCCGGTATCCGAAAAACTGGTGCCGCCTTCTCCAATGTTGATTTCTTCGATTGCGGCCTCCTGTCGGCGTTCAATCTTGAAACCCACTCCGTTGGTACTGTAATCCCACGTCAGGTTAACCTGAGTTCCGGAAACAACTGTGGCGCTAAGTCCTGTTGGTGCAGCCGGCACAGATGGTGAAGCTTCTATTACATCTAAACCGGTAACGCTAAAAAACATAAGAAACACCAGCATAAAAACTAACTTTTTCTTCATCTCTCTCTTCCTTTCTGAAAAGCATATAAAAACCAAACCGCAGCATATTCTAATATCTATGACGTAAGAAAGGTGTAATATGTTGCAGGTAATAAACACCTATTTTAAATATAGTTGGGAACACCGCTCACTGGAATAGTATCCAACAGGAGAAACACACCTTCCATCTCACAATAAGGTCTTCACTTAATTATCCAAAAACCCAAATCCTTCAGCGGCCTGTGAGGAAGGAATAAGCCCCACCGCCAGGACAAGTTAAAAAGTAGTCCAGTTGCTTAACACTCTCCAAAAGAGAATTAAGGCGTCAGCGGGGGGGCTTAACCATGTAATAACAATATTAAATATTCCTAAAAGCATTGCGAATTTTATGACCAGAAACAAAATTGTTCCCCAGAGCAAACAGCAGTGCTATTATCTGTATCATAATCTACAAAAACTTATAATTAAGACAACGCTTGCCAACTATTTTCAAATCTTAGTTTCCGGCAAGTTCATTTATGACAGATTCCAGTTCCTCTAAAGCTCTGCCATAACCTGCCCAATCCCCTGCTTTAAGGTTATTGTCGGCCTCTTGGAATAATTCCTGAGCCCTGCGGGCAAGTTCCTCTACGCTAGAGGGCACTCCCGGTCGTGGTTCTACGGTTTCGTCCGGTTCTTCATCTTCAGGCCCGGGAACGTCACCGGGTATTTCAGGGATCAAGGTATCCCCCCTGGCGCCAAATAGTGATACTAATGCCTCTTCCAGGGTACGTTCCATTACAACCCTGTCCCCGAAACCAACAATCACACGAGCCAGTTCCGGCAGCTGGCTTTGATCCGCCTCGAGGAAAACCGGCTCAACATATAAAACAGTATCGTTAATAGGCAGTACCAGCAAGTTACCGCGAATCACCCGTGAACCCCTCTGGTCCCAGAGAGATAACTGTTGGGAAATAAGGGTGTTCTGGTCAATACGTGTTTCAATTTGCATGGGACCAAAAACAACCCTGTCTTTGGGAAATAAATAGACTAGAAGTTCTCCATAGTTTTCACCGTCAGAACGTCCTGCCATCCAGGCGATCATGTTGTCCCTGCGGGCAGGAGTATAAGGAAGGACCAGGAGAAATTCGGGCTCCTCTTCACCGGGAAGCTGCAGAACAGTATAATATGGCTCCACTGCCTGAACATTCTCCCCATACTTTTCCATGGGTATCTGCCAGAGGTCTTCCCTGTTATAGAAGACAACAGGATCTATCATATGATAGACAGCAAAAACCTGTGCCTGCAGACTGAAATATGTTTCCGGATAGCGGATATGAGAAATAATTTCTTCGGGCATCTGTTCAATTGGCTTGAAAAGCTCCGGAAATATATTAGCATAAGTCAATATCAGCGGATCAGAAGGGTCAACAATATAAAAATCAACCGAGCCGTTGTAAGCGTCTATTACAACCTTAACAGAGTTGCGCATATAGTTTACACCTCCGAAAGGCTCGGAGTATGGGAATGATCTGGTAACGGTGTACGCATCCAGGATCCAGAAAATCTTTCCATCGGCGATCACCGGGTAAGGATCAGCATCATATCTTAAAAACGGAGCTATCTTGGAAACTCTCTGTCGGATAGGCCGGTTAAACATGATCCTGCTCTGATCTGTTATCTCTGCTGAAATAGCAATTCTGTAATCAGAAAACTTGAGGGCATAGAGAAGTTTCCTCCCCAGGCTATTCAGGGGAACACCGCCGGTGCCCTCATAATGTGCATAAACATTTGTATCTCCGCTGGGATAATTGAATTCAGCGGTCTTGGTATTTGCAATAACATAATTGCTGCTTAATTCGCCGTAATAAACCTCAGGCCTTGTTAATTCCAGGCCCCCCGAAAGCACCGCAGGAATATCACCAACGGTAAATTCCGGCAACCCCTGCGATGATACATCAGCAACAGGACTCATGGTCACCCCATAACCGTGGGTATACTGCAGACGTGTATTAATCCATGTCTGGGCTTGGGTAGCCAGCCTTGCCTGGTTCATCTCCCGGACTGAAAGCATTACCTGCCTGTAATCCCCATCCAAAATATAGCGGTCTGTATCAACATCCTGAAATTCATAATATGGGCGTATGCCCTGAAGCTGATTATAGGTCTGGAGCAAAGGGCGGTAATCCCATAAACGGACGTTTTCTATCGTTCCCGCCGCAGCTTTCAGATCTTCCCACTCGAGACTCTGCAGGGCAGGATAATCTTCTGTCTTCACGTCATCAAGGCCATAAGCTTTTAAGGTGAAAGCAATGTTATGTTCCAGAAAAGGACGTTCAAAAGAAAATTCATTGGGTTCCACCCTGAACTGCTGAATCAGGGAGGGATAAATGCTGCCCACAAGAATAGAAGCGCCAAGAAGAACGACGATACTTAAAAAGATTAGCCGAGACTGGCGTCTGTAAATATTAAAAATAAGCAGGCCGCAAATTGCCAGGGTTAAAAATAAAAGGATCCACAACGCAGGAAGATTCGCATTAAGATCTGTATAACCGGGACCAAAAGTGGCACCCCGGGGCGAAAGGAGTAATTCATACATTTTGAGGCGATAATCCCAGGCTTTTAATAAAAATGCAAAAACCAGCAGCAAAGAAAGGTGTCCCTTCCCCCGGGTTGGTAGAAATACAATCTTCCTGCCAACCTGAACAGGAGGGTCGGTAATAAAATAAATTGTTCCTGTAACCAGAATTGTGAGGATAACAATCGTTTGTAAAAAAGTATAAAGAGAACGGAGGAAAGGAAGTTGAAAAACATAAAACGAAGCATCCTGGTTAAAGATCGGATCATTTATCCCGAATTGCGCCCCATGCAGAAACTGGCGCACTTCCAGCCAAACCCCTCCCGTATAAGAGGAAAGAAGAAAGGAAACCACAAGGCTGGAAACAAGAAAAAATAAGGTAATTTTTCGGGGGGTTAACATACGGCCAAAAAAAGTACCGGTAATTCGTTCCCTCAGTTCCAGATTGGGGACATTTAAAAGGACGCCGCGCATAAAAATGAGATTAACAAAAAGAAAAATAAAAAAGATAAACCATGCCGCGAGACGTACACCCCATTGGGAGAGAAAGACAGTTAAGAAAACGGAACCGTAAGCGAGATTATCAAACCAGAGAAAATCCGTATAAAGACCTGAAACCCATATGAACGCCCCCACTAAGATGATAAACAAAGCAATAATAAGAGACCTAATACTCATAATCATAACCCTGATTTCTTTCTAAAAATCAGGGATGCCTCCTTTCTAAGGAAAAGGAATAACTTCTTAATAAGTATAATATTACACTTATTAATGCAGAATCCTTTATATATTATTATTTTGTAAGTTCCATCATCGCTTAAGTCTAGTAGATCGTAATCAGATCCCTAAGACCTTCAAGGGTTTTGTCGCCTATCCCCGTAACTTTCACAATCTCATCAACACTATGAAAAGGACCGTTCTTTTCACGGTAATCCAGGATGCTTTGAGCTTTGACAGCGCCTATACCAGGCAGGGATTCCAGTTGAGATTTATTCGCCCTGTTTATGTTAACTCTGACGCCCTGAACCGCGGAGAAAGAAGAACCTTCGGCCTGGGGCGAAACTGTATCGCTTTTCCGGGGAACATAGACTGGTTGGCCGTCATAGAGAGGTTCAGCAAGATTTATTCTTTCCAGATCCGCATCATCTGTATGCCCCCCTGCCTTCTCTATGGCCTGAAACACTCTGGACCCCTCATCTAAAATATACACGCCGGGCTTATCCACGGCGCCAGTAACATGAATGATAATCATTTTTTCTTCTGCAGGCACCAGGTCCCCGTTTCCATTACTATGTTCCGGGTTGAAAGTTATATCCATATCCGTATTTTTTTCTCCATGGGCAGGCAAGGCAAAACGTAATACAATACCAAGCACCAGTAGAAGAGCCAATAAAATTACCAGTTTCTGTTCCTTAGGTGTTAGTTTAAACAAATTTACCACCCTTATACAAATAATCCTATTACTTTCAACTTCGACAATATTTATCAATTTCCTGCAAGACTAGAATGGTTAGAAAATGGTAAATACTGCATAAACTTACGCTGTTCAATGTCGTGATATAATAACGGTGGGGAGTCAGGAGTCAGGAGTCAGAATAAGAGATCGGAAAGGAACTTTTGAGTGTATAAAATCAGGAATTACCGCCGATGTTCCATAGTGATTGCCTTATTCTGGATCTTCCTGGTTCTATACCCCCGACCGATGGCTCTGGGAGAAAGCATTTATCGTCTTCTTAATCCTCCTGTTAATGCACAAACTGCAGAAACCTTTATTCCCCTTCTTGCTGATCCCAATGACCCTGAGGCCATAGAGATCTTTGTGCTTGAAAATATTCCTTACAGTTACGACTGGCAGGCCTATGATCTCCCATGGTATTTCCCCACCGTTGAAGAAGCTTTAAAAAACGAAAAGGGTGATTGCAAAACCCGTTTTATTGTTTTGGCCTCCTTGTTTGAAGCCCTCTTAATTCCTTATGAACTCTATATTTCTCCTACTCATATCTGGATAAATTATGAAGGAAAAATGGATAATAAAATTGAAAACTTTGATAGTGCTGTTTTTTATTATGATCACATCGGGGAGCCCGTCTTAAAAATACCGCAGATCGATTGGAAGGGAAGCTTAGATATTTTCTGGGATGCCTTCTGGGTACACATGCCTGCCGCTAGAAAAAATGCTCTGCTGTCAGGGCTTGCTTTTTCGGCATTTCTTTTCTTTTATAAAAACAAACGCCTATCCTGTTACAGATAGGCGTTTACAGAAAGGAAAAAGATAGCTGCGGGAAGGCAGCAGGCAGCTTTTGGAAATGATCACCTCTAAGATCGAAGCCTTTCCCATCAAAAGGCTTTAAGGGAACGATAACTAGATCAGGAATTACTTCTAACTTCAGTAATTTCTGAAGATTTTTTTCAAAATCTGACACCGTCAGCAGCCCAGCACAGCAGATTGAGCCGCCGAAAAAACCATTCTCCACAATGCTGATGCAGAGTTCCCGGGGCAGGAGGAGTTCCCTTTTTGCAGCTTCCCAGAGAGGAGCCGCCGCCCGTGAAGTTAATAAAAAAGGAGATCTGCGGTTTCTTGCCCGGGTATTTACCCTGGATACGGAATCCGCTTCCAGATCATAAGAGAACACAACTCCAGATGGCTCTCCCCCCTTTTTAGAAAGCTTAATAGTAATTGACTTATCAAGGAAATTCTCTGCATCTTTTTCAGAGCGCCTTACTTCCAAGAGAGGGTCAAGTGCTTTTTGAATTTGAAAAAAAGCCTCGACTCCGGAAATTACCTTTTTCCCGTCAACAGTAGTTATGATATCCCCCTTTTTTAACCCGGCATGCTCTGCCGGTGAAGATCTTATTACCCCCTCTACGCGGGCAAGAAGATCCTTTTTTAAGGGTGGCTCCAGGACGACAGGATGCTTTAAATCATCACTCAACCCCTGCAGAAATTCAGATAGTTCTCCCATAAGGGATTTTCCGAAATCGGCCCAGAGGGGAGAAAAGCGGGTATAACCAGGCAAAAAAAGACGTGTCGTAAGGGCAGCCATTTCTTCAAGAAAAAAAGTGTCTCTTTTAGAGAATCCCACCCGTAAATGTGGGGCAGGGCGACAATGCTCCCATGAAAAGGAATGCCCAACTCCCTGCAGAGTTTAACAGCTTCCAGTGCTATCCATGGGCTTTTGTCTCCCATCACCTCAGAACGCCAGTGCCTGGATGAGCTGTTAAGGGAGATAACCAGCTCCAGTTTAGGCTCTTTATGAGGAAAACTGTGCTGGCCCTCATTTTGGCCTTCACTAAGGCTCTGCAGATTTTGCAGCAGATCTCTGTTCAGGAGCGCACCGTTTGTGGTAATCTGCAAAGGTGTGTCAGGGTAATATCTTCTAATTTCCCCGATCACGCTTAATAACCGGGGATGAGTAAGAGGTTCCCCTTCACTGAGCCTTGTTGATGATTCACCTATAATAATCTTTCTGGAGCCGTCCAGGAAAGGGATTAACTGCTTCAGTTCATCCACGGGCAGGGGTGGAAAATGATATGCCCTGATTCCGGGAGGGTTCTGTAGATGACTGCAGAAAATACAGTTTAAATTACAGGTTGAAGTAAGGGGCAGCACATTGTATACTGATACGGCTTCCAGTGACATCCTCACGGGGTCAATAGACCCCGTGCATCCTGGTAGTTCAGGACGACAGACCGGTATTCGGCCCTTCGGTTTGCGCCAGTTACAGGATTGAAGCTGTATCTGACGATACTGAGCTGATCGCTCAGGCCAAGCCACATGGCATAATTATGGTTCTTAAGGAAATTTAACACCGAATTAAGATCACGTTCTATTTTGAAGCTGCATTTTGGACAATCATATACCCTCTTGTTTGGCGGCATTTTTTGTTGATTACCACAACCGGAACAGGTTTTGGTCGTGCCCCTC
>JAUSPO010000115.1 GCA_030656575.1 Bacillota bacterium | reverse complement strand
TTAAATGTTTGGCAATATTTGTAGAAGTTACATGAATCGCCTTTTCTATAGGAATATTTTCTTCTTTTACCATATTAATAAATTCCTTATGAAGAGATGAAACTGATGCAATACGCATACCAACAAACTCTTTCTTTTCATTAAATTTTGGGAGACTGCCATTGCCATCGGAACTAATGGTAATTTTTTCTATGGAAACACCATTTTTCAGTAGTCTTTTAATAGCTTTGCCGGGTTTTATGGATTTACTTGATTTTTCTTCCCCTGAAACGCCGGCAGTTAAATCTATATAGCCACCCATTTTGCCAAATTCCACAACTTGCTTAAAAAGCTCTTCATCTTTTTTATTTAAATGAGTCGGCGCAAACTGTTCTATGGGTATTTCCGTGTTTCCAATTATATCAAACAAGTAACTTAAACCCTGTTTTTCACCTCCCATATGTATATGAACCACACCTGCTTTTCCCGCAAGTACTCCACCGGCTCTTGCCTCAGAGGTGGCTCTTCTAAATTCATCTACCGTGGGATGGGAAGCCCGATGGTCGGACAAAGCTATTTTTAAACCAATAACCTTATCAATTAAAATAATATCAGATAAAACGCTTTCGGTGATTGTTGGTGAAGGATATTCATACGCCCCGGTATATATCCAGGTACTTATCCCTTCCTGTTCCAATTCTCTTGCCTTCATCAAAAGGGCTTTTAATGACCTGGCAAATCCATCTGTACCCAACAACCCTATCACTGATGTTATACCTGCTTTCACAAATTCACTAAATTGTATGGGTGGAGTTCGATATTGAGGCCCCCCCTCGCCACCGGCGCCATTAATATGAACATGTTGGTCAATATGGCCGGGAATGATGATACACTTAGAAGCATTAATAATTTTTATATTTTTATCAATTACATTTAATGCTGACGTTAATATATTTTGGTCAATAAAAACGATTTTGTCATTGATAACCAGTATATCTTTTTTCCCTTTATATTCAGGTGCATAGACGTCTCCATCTTTTATTAATAAAATACTCATTTTGCCTCCATATAAAACCTATCCTGTCTCTTTTGGTATTCTTTTTTATTAAATATAATGCAACTATTATATATATACAACGCAGGTTAAAAAAAACCCTCTTTCCTAAGAAAATAATTTTGAAGAGAATGATGAAAAATAGTTTCAATGACTTTCTTTCAGCAATTATGGATTGATTTATCTTTTTTTAATGAGGTTTTGTATATTTTTTATTTTCATATCTCTCTTTTACTTGTGCGACAAAGGTGTCAATTCTCATTTCTCTTGTACTATCCTGAAAACCATCATATTCTATAGACACAAAGGGAAGGTTATTATTATCTTTTCTGAATTTTGGGATAAAACCATCTACAATCAATCCTGGCATGCAGTTAAATGGAATAACACTAATAATGCCATCCAACCCCCTTTTTGCATAATCTACTGCCTTCCCCATGCTTACTATGGCCTCTCCGACAATATAATGTCTAGTGTATTTTTCACCATTTGATACTATTTCTTGTGCAGTTATATCATCAAAGCCTTGCATATATGGTAAGGTTGCTTTAAACAACATGTGCTCATACCCCATCAAAATATTATATATTGCTGATTTTAAAATCCATCCCCTTAAATATTCCTTTTTTCTGTTTAAGCTGAATTTTTCTTTTGCAAGAACAGAATTAATATAATAAGAATAAATAAGATATTCTGTTGCTGGAGCTAACCAGGTTTCCATTCCCTTTTTTTCAAGATTTCTTATAATGTATTGATTGGCTTGCTCATGAAGCCTCACAAAGAACTCACCAGCTATGCCTATCTTTGGTTTTTCTTCATTCGTTCTTTTAACTTCAGAAAATTCACTTTGAGCTTTTCTTAGGATTTCTTCAATAGGGGATAATTTTCCATCAAATGAATTATAAAAAAATGCCTTCCCAATATTTAAAAAGGTTTTTATTTTTCCAAGATTAGTTTTTGAATCTGCTAAATAATCAAGAAGACTTTTCACATATTTCTCATAAATCTGATCTGAGATTCCTTTATTAACCTCATAGGGTCTTGTGTGCATTCTCATTTTTTCAAGCTGGTCAACTGCAGTTACACCAGACCATGCTTTGACTAATAAAGATAAACCAAGATTAAATTCACTATCCACTTCACCCCCGGTAATTATATCAACATCTATTCCCTTTTTCTGGAATAAAAGAGATTCCAGGCTTGCATACTGCCCTAACCTACATGGGCCGCAATCGGTTGTTGCCTGAAAAAAGGCATATTTTTCCTGGTCAAACCCTGGTTTTTGTATAAAATTAAGCATAGCTTCTGTAGTATGTAGATAAGGGGTGCATACTAAGCCGCAGGTACAGCTTCTCGCTCTTTCCATGGTTTCATCAGGGCTTACTTCTAAAACCCTTGACTGAATTCCATAGGCATTAAAAACAGCAGATAATGCATCATTATGTTTTGACATTGGAGGGATAAAAAGAATTTTTTTGCCTTTAATCTTATTAAGACCTTTTAGTTTGACACTAAATACTTTGTTGATTTGCTTTGCTTCTATTCCCAGGTAAGATTTAACTGTATTGAAAAACGCCTGTAATCTGGTATCAATTCCAGCATCTCCAGTATGCTCATCCATTTCAACTGTTAAAAATGGTTTTTGTGTTCTGCATCTCATTTGCTGGTTTATTTGGGCATCAGGACCACAGGCAAAATAGGTTATATCAATTCCAAACAAGTTTTTATTTCTATTTAATAATTCAATTGCCGCCAGTTTCTTTTGGCCCTGAATCCAGTACATTTTTGGCATTTGTTTAGAAATATCTATTGAATCTATGGGAGTAAATTCAAGGGGTATTGCCAGATAACCAGCATCTAATATTTTATTGACAATATCATTATTAACATTTGCATCATAAGCTGTGTATGGTCTTGCCATAACCAAAAAGGAGGGTTCGTTTTTTTTATATTTCTCTTGAATAGAATCAAAGACTTCTTTTGTTTTTTCCTCAATTTTCCTATCAAATTTTTTTTTGTTTACTAATCCCTCTTGAAGTGCAGCCCTAACATTTTTTGTGCTATAACCCATTTTTGCTACAGTTTTCTTCATCTGATCCTCAATATGATTTAACCCCCAGTCAAAAAATAGTGAAG
>JAUSPO010000108.1 GCA_030656575.1 Bacillota bacterium | reverse complement strand
GGCAGACCCGCTGGGACAATTCACGACGCGAAATTGTTGGCTCTGCATCGACTGTTTCCCCAATGTATGCAATTAAAGATTCCGGGAAATTGAGGCCATGGATTTGCATGGCTTTATCGTACCAGGAAATCACCCCTGTGTCAAGTGTGTATTTTCATCAGCTGTAGAGGGATACCATCTGGCCCAGCAGCAGCGGGAAAAGAGGCAGGGTCAGCGCTCTGCCCAGCGTGCCATCAATAAATACAATATAAAGGGAAGAAAAACCCAGAGCATACAGCACGCCGCTGGTGGCGCCGGCTGCGGGATCAGCACCAAATTTTTTGGCGAGCCCGGAAGTAAAGATGCCTCCCAGAAAGAGGCAGGCAAAGGCAAACAGTTTAAAGGTCAGCATGATATTTCCCGTAAGGAGCTGTATAAGAGAACCCAGCCAGAAGCTCAGGGGAGCATAATACTGCACAAAGGTGGCGCCCATGTACCACTGGGGGAACCAGTCGGCAAAGGAGAGACGGCTCCAGTTAGCGGCAAGCTGCTCAACCTTGGTCAGGTGGCCTACCGTGTCAACTCCGGTGGGAAAGAGATCATGGGGAGCGCCCAGTACCGGCCACATTGCAACAGTGCAGGCTATAAAGATCATGGGTACCACGCATAACCAGTAGGTTGTCTCCGGAAAGCCAGAAAGCTTTTTACTTAAATTCATAAGCCTTTCCAAGATGGTCTTCATGTATCTTCCTTTCTATCCCGTACCATATTTTATGCCTGATTAAATATTGCTTACCTTAAAAGAACCGGAAGGGAATCATCATGGAAAAACGTGATGTGCCCGATACTGTACATATTGTCACCGCGCAAGGGGAAAACCCATACCCTGTCGAATCCTTCTGCGGCCGCCTCTGCCGGGATATCAAGAGTATGCACGGAAAGGCCTCCTCTCATGGTTCGCTGGACTACCCGGTCTGCGAGCAGTAGGTCCCCGTTTAAAAAATGAAGCTGGTAATCATCGTTGTGATCCAGGCTGATCTCCAGGTGCTTTGCGCGAGACTGTTCACCCAGGTTGATCCAGAGACCTTTTTCTGAAATAATGATGTTTCCGGGGGCATCCCAGGACGTTCCTTCGCTTTTCGGGCTATCAATTTCCGCTATATAGACAGCCGGTTCCGGTTCTCCGTAAAAAAGAAACCTGTTTGCCAGGAGGTATTCTTCCTTTCCCCTGAAGGCGATCCGCTGCAGGCGATAAAAAGGTGCCTGTTCTCCAAAAACACGATCCATTTCCTCCCTCAAGTCGCCAGCAAAACGATACCCGTTTTCGTATTCCAGTTCATAATCTATGCTGTAGGATTTTCCACCGAAATCCTCGACAATCAGCTCCACAGTAAGGGTGCCGGGGTCTCCAGCAGCTAAAGACTTGAACTCAAAATTGAGTATATAACCGTCAGGGCTGGAGTTGGCAAAAGATGCCTCGTAACCGGAACTGCCAAGAGCACTATTCTTTTCCAGGATCAGCACCCTCTGGAAATCTTCTCTGGAGAGCAAAGCATCCAGCCATGGTAGAGACGGAGAGCAGAATTCCGATGCTGCCTGATAGGGGTCTATTGGAATTTGGAGTGAGCGGGTCTGCCACGCCAGCAGTATGTTCGAGAAAAACCGCTGGAAGGTTAGTTGTTCATGAACTGCTGCTAACAAATCCGCTAACGGTGAAGACGCTAACACCTTCCCGGCAAGAAAAACATCAACATAAAGAAGCGTGCCCGTGTTTAAAAGTTCAACAGTATGTTGGTTGTAGATCGAGCTTCTCAGGTATGCCGATTCCCGTACCGGGGTCATCCCTTTTTCATGGCCCGGGCGGCCGCGGTATTTAATGCGGAAACGGCTTGTAACGGGGTCGGATAAGCCTCCCCCGGTTATGTTATAACCGGCTGGGCCGGCAGCAAAGCCCCCTATCCCGCCCCAGCCGGAGAGGATATGCCTATCGTGGATAGCAATTGTTGCGGCCTCGTTAGCCTGAACTGCCCACTGATCCAGGCTCTTACGCTCTTGCCCGTAGTCGGAAAGGGTAACAGGATTAGGAGCGCCTGACTCAAAAACATAAACTCCACGTTCATCGGCAACCCCGTGCGGACCTAAGAGTCCATAGGGCACCCTGCCCCACCCCGCGCACCATGCTGACCAGAGTGTCATCCCCACCAGAAGAGGAATTAGCAGGCGCCGGTAACTGCTCTCGCTAGGAAATACAATACATGATACCGGCAGCTGGAAGGCGAATAAGGCCGGCAGCAGGAACCTGCCGTGCATAAAATCTCCTCCGCCTCGCACGATAAAAAAGGCATACAGAACTCCCAGGACTGCAACAGTGCCGCAGATGACTGCAGACCGGCCTCCATTTTGCTTATACAAATATACCCCCTGTATTTCAAGAGCAATCACCACCAATAACAGGGGAATAAACAACATATACGGCAAAAAAAGATCCTGCAGATAAAAATAACCAAAACTCCAGTAAGAGGAGGTAGCCGACTTGGCCAGGGCGGTATTCGGGTACAGGGAGGCGAAGTAACCCATTCGGAAAACCTGGTAAGCAGCGGGAAAAAATATTGCAGCAATCCCCAGGGAAACAAACCTGCGAAAGGACCCCGGGGAGTGGAGTACAAAAATCAACAAAATAAGCCCTGCGGAGAAGATGATAAAATCAGGGCGGATCAACGGCCCCAGGCCAAACCAGAGCAGCGCCCCTGCCGTCTTCCACCATCCCTGTCCGGGATGATCGCGCGCGAGAAGAAAAAATGACAGGCCGAGCCAGAAAATACCCAGCCCGGTTTCCAGTCCTGAAGATGCGTAATCCCAGAAGGGCGGCAGGGCAACAACGATAAGGCTTCCCAGGGGAAAGAAAGCTGCTTTTTGAACAACGTTCCTTTTCCTGAGAAGCGTAATGGCTCCCCACTGCCCCAGGAAGAGGCCGGATCCTGAAAATAGCAAGCCGAGCCAGGCTGCAGCCAGCTCAATTTCCCCTGTCAGGTAGTCCCAGATCGCGAGAATCCCCAGCCATAGAGGAGGAGTGTATACCTCTACACGTTCTCCAACGTTAAAAACAAGTCCATGACCTGAAAGAAGGTTGCGGACAACAGGAAAAATAATGATAGCATCATCAGCCACCCATATTTGCCAGAAGCCAAGCCCGAGAAACAGCTGCACGGGAACCAGGGACAGTCCCAGGTATTTAAGATCGGAAAGCTGCACTTTTTTTGAAATTACTAAAATGCTGAAAACAGCAAGGAAAATGCCCAGGGCTGTAAACTCAAGCCTGATAAGCAGGGCCAGTTTCCCGTCATTTGCACTGAGAATTTCCCTGGTCAGGGGAGGAAAAAATAAAAACGAGGCAATAAGAAAACCGATGCCGGTCAAAAAGAGGAAACAGGCAATATATCGAAACCTCTGCTCGGAAACCTGGTCCTGCATCGCAGTTTCAACCCCTACGGATAAAAATTTAATGAGAATGTATCTCGGTTTGCGTTCTGGCATGTCCCGTTTAACTACAGCCCCTTATTTCGGGGGTCCGAAGGGCGTATTGGTGAAAAGCCCAACATTTTTTCAGCTTTTTCCACAGATATAAAAGAATCTTTCACCGCTGTTTCATATACCCATCTGTAGAGCGGGGAAAGAGGCGGAAAAATTCCAAAAATGGCCTGGAAGCCTTCCTTCAAGCAGATCTGTTTTGAAAACAGCCTGTTCCTCAGGAGATCCGCAGCCCTTTTCCCAGAGGGCATTTTTCTTTTGGAAGCATGCACAACTTGATACTGTCCAGAGCCGAGGCTGCAATTCCAAGTTTACTGCGGCTTTTCTTACGGTCGTATTGCAGCACCATGGGAACCTCGCTTATTTTCCTGCAAAGGGTCGCCAGTTTTAACAAAAGCTCGGCGACTGTTGTAAAAGAGCCGGAAGCCAGCAAGGGACCATCGACTTTATCAAAAGCACTTTTTATAAGTTCCGCCCTGTAAGCACGAAAATTAACGGTGTAATCGCTTACACCGGCAAGAGGAAAAACCAGCCGGTAGTATTTCCTTGCACCAAAGTTCAAGAGGCGGCGAAACGAAGGAACGCCTTTTTGCTCCCCGCCTTTCACAAAACGGGAGGCAATTGCTATTTCTGCACCTTCCAGTAATGCTTGTACCAGGGCGCCGATGAGACCGCCGGGGCGGGTGGCATCAGCATCCATGGTTACGATATACGTAGAATTCATTCTTACGGCCTCGTAAAAACCTGTCAGTATGGCCTGCCCCAGGCCCTTGTTTTCAGTATGAGACAATATTGTAACCCTGGAATCGCGTTTTGCCCACTCCATAACTTTCTGAAGTGTTGCATCACTGCTCCCGTCATTGATGATGATTATACGATAATCACATCCCTGGGGCAATGGTATACCGCGCTCAAACATGCTGCGCAGTGCCGGAACAGACAGCTCCTCGTTATACATGGGTAAAATTATGGCAACGAGTTTTTCTATCAATCTTTTTCGCCTCGCCTCATTGACAAGTTATTTTTCAATCTGCTCTCCACCTTTCTTTTCGTATTTACCAGGAGATGTAAAGAGGGCTTTCAGTGAAAGATAATATTCTCTTAAAACTTCCCTGAGTTGGACGACAGGGTTTTCCACCCTCCAGCTTTTTGGTTCTGTTAAAACCAGGATTATCCCGGCCAGCCTGAACCAGTAAACGAGATACCGGTAAAAAGGAACTAAAAAAATTATCCACCAGATCTTTCTCACGTCTTCCTTAAAGTCATCCGGACTGGTCCTGTAGTATATGAACAGGCTGACGGCATCCAGAAGAAAGTAACAGAGAAAAAGCACGGCTACGAAGAAGAATACCGTCTGTAGTGCATAACCTAAAAAGTAGAGAAAAAAAATTAAAAATGTCCAGGTAAGCCGGGTGAGAGCCAGTGTATGATCAGTAAGAAACATGCGGCCGCCAAAGTCCCACAATTTTATTGCCGGGCCTTTGCTCCCCGCCGAATGGATGGCCACTGTTTCTATCTCTCCCCTCTGCCAGCGTGCCCTCTGGGCATACAGGGCTGCCAGTGATCTTATCGGCTCAACGTAAGCAACTGAGTCCAGAATAGCTCCCACGCGGTATTTCTTTTTGGAAAAGATTTTTTTGATCTGAAAAGTCAGGTCGGTATCTTCGGACACGGTGCGCTCCTGGTACATGAATGACTGCATAAGTACGTCCCGCCGGAATGCTGAAAAGGCGCCGGAAAGAGTAAATAAAGTGTTTTTAATGTCCTGGTAACGGCGGCCAATGTTAAAAGCAAGCATATATTCTACGACTTCACAGTAGTTAATAATATCCATGAAGGAAAAACCTTTCCCCAGTTCCTTATCTACCCTGATATAACCTGTCGCAGCAGCCAGTGTGCTGTCTTCTTCAAAAGTTTGTGCAACCTTCATGATTGCTTCCTCGTCCAGCCAGGTGTCGGAATCCACGTTTATAATATAAGTGCCTTGAGCGGAAAAAATTCCCGCATTTAAAGCAATGGATTTGCTGGGCCTGTCAAGGGAGTTCCATATGGTCATCATCTCGGGGTGGGCAAATTGAAAGCGCTGAAAAACTTCAAAACTGTTGTCCTGGCTGCCGTTGTTGACACAGATAACCTGTATTTTATTCCTTGGGTAATTCTGCATAAAGATTGACTCCAGGCATTTGTAAAGCGTTTTTTCGGAATTGTAAACAGGTACAATAATGGTTATAAACGGCTGATAGAGCTTGCAGCTCAGGGGCGGATCTTGTTTTTCTCTCTTCGAGTGAACGTAGAGGCCCCAAAAGCAGTTTATGGCCGCGGATACATCCACCAGGAGCGGGGCAAGCAGCCAGATGCCCCAGAAAAATATAAAACGAAGGGAAATATCCCAAAAAAACTCAGGCATTTTCAACATCCTCCTTGACTTTTACCAATGTGGGGCGCGTCATGAGATACCAGTAAAGCAGCACAATAAAAAAGAAAAAGATAATACGCCCGAACAGAGTATGGGCCAGAAAGTTAAAGCTCCTGCCGCCGCTGTAAATAATAGCTACTACTATCATCAAGCGCACCATGTTAAAAGAGAGCAGGGCAATAACCCCTGCCAGCGAATAAATAATTCTTTTGAAAAAGCCATAGGCCGGATAAAAGAGGATCAGCCCCAAAAATACGCCGATCTCCAGAATGCCTGAGCTTTCGATATCTATGTCTATCGTTGTCCAGCTGTCATCGATCTTGATAAACACCAGGATTGTGCCCGGAGCTTTATCAAAAACTTGGGTTGCAATATCAAAATAATTTAGTAAATGGTGCAGGGCCAGGCCGGTCAGGTACTCAATGCGGTACTCTAGAAATGAACCACGAAAAACCAGGATAAAAAGGAACGTAAAGCCCACCGCGCTCCATATGTAGTAGAAAAGCCAGATACGGTGACGGTAGAGTAAAATCGACCCCAAAAGCCAGAACAGAGATAGAGTGGCTATCATTATCCTGTTCCTCACAACGACAGGAAACGGCTTCCATTGAATATCCCCTTCTGAAGGGATGTGGTCGTCTTGAATAACGGCGCTGGAAAGATAAAACCTGATGTACTGGGCAGGATACACATGGAGGTGGGCCATGGGGATGCTGAATTCAAAGCGGCTGCCGCCGCTTAAGGATCCTTCTCCCCAGTTTCCCTCGTAGGTGGAAAGCAGCTTCCCTCCTGAAGAGTGCAGCTCTACAAGCACTGCCCCTGCATTATAAACCGGTTTGTAAAACACTTTTGCAAACTTATCAATGCCGCTATCATATCTGCCGTTATCATTAATGTCAAAAGCAATCCTGCACACATAGCTGCTCCCTTCCTCAACCGGCTCGAGCAGTTCTACCATGAAATAGAGGATTCTTTCGTTTTCATTGGTTCCCCAGGACAGTGATTTAAGTTTCCTGTCGTTCAGATCTTTGTCTTTAAAATCAACCTGGTAAAAAACGCGTCCTTTCCAGTCGTCAAACTGCCCGTCCAGCCTTATTTTCTGTACAAATAAGGACCCAGGAGGCCACAGCAATATGGCAGCCACACATATTACGGCTATGAAAAAATAAAAAAGACGCATATCCTAACCTCACAGTTTCTTACGTATGTAAAAAAAGCTGTACCCGAGGGACAAAAGGGAAAGAACGGATAGGGCCGCTCCCCAGTGATAGACAGGCGGCTTTTCCAGGTAGATTACGATTTTATGCTCACCGGCGGGGATTTTCAGCCGCAGCAAGTTTTCATAAACTTCGTAAGGCCAGGGTTCTCCGTTCATCTTTATCTTCATCCCGTCAAGGACGGCGACGGGAACGATCACGTCAACATCATTCTCGACGCGGCAGGTCATTACGTAACCGTCCTCACTGGCCTGGTAATCGAGCAGAGGCACGAGCGAAACGGGAGTGAATTCTGTCGATAAAGCAAAAATATCCTTTAGGAGCTCCAGGGCTACGGAATCCCTTGTAAGGAAAGCATGGTAGGGCAGGTTCCCGCCCAAAAAGTGGATTTTCCCGCTTTCTATCATCCTGTGCCCATATACGGGCGCGCTCATCCCGTAATATTCAAATTCAAGTTCTACTTCATCCATACCCTGGAGCACCCAGGCTTTCCAGTCCTCCAAATCCTCCATGGAGAAAGGCTCCAGTAGATAGCTTTTGCCTTCGGAGCCCATAAGTTCCAGCTGGCCCCGGAGAGTAATCATTTCACCATGAAATCCCAGAAACTCCGGCTGTCTGGCCAGGACATCGTCCGACATCCCGGTAACCTCTACGAACACCTCTCCGCCGGAAGCTGAATAATCCAAAACAACCTGTTCCGCTTTTGTTTTCGACAACCATCTCGCCCCGTAAAGGATAATACTGCTGTACCTTTTTAAGTCTTCGGGATCATAACTGTCAATATAAATGGAAACACCTATCTCAACATCGGGAAACATCAGGGCGATGGTAGGAGCATATTCGCCAATGACAAGGACGTTATCCTGCACCTCAACCAGGTAGGGCCTGTCAATGCCGGCATGCCAGATGCTGACCCCGTCTATTGTTACGATGTGGCTGTACCCGGCTTTTCCCGCTTCAAGGGAAAAAGTGTGCGGATCCTCAACCACATCATCCTTAACAAGCAGATCTGTCCCTCCCAAAAAAACACAGGAGCGAAACAAAAAGGGATAGTACTGGAATTCCAAACCCGTGTTGATGAGCATGATGTTTTGAGACGTGGTAGCGCCCTGCCAGGCCCATCCAAATACCTGCTCCCTTCCTGATTGTTCTGAAAAAAGATAGGAAGGAGCTGAACCGAGCCGGCTTAAATCAATGGTTGCTACGCGCCAGCCCGGGGCAGCCTGTAAAATCTCTGCGCTCTCTATGAATTTAGGCGCTCTCGCGACGGTATAGGAAAGCAGTCGCACGGAAAAAAAAGAATCGAGTAAAAAGGCTGCTGAAAGCACAACAACGATAATAACAACGTGCCCCGCATTACGAAAAGGAAATCGAAAAGGAACATCCCACTTTTTGGCGGAAAGAAACGACAGGCTGGAAGCAATGACAGCCAGCGCCGCAAAAGTTGAAAAGCGAATCGGCCAGAGCAGATGGCCTAGAGGAAGAAGTAAATATAAAAGACGCATGGAAGGAAAAGTTAACACTATAAAGATTGCTCCGCAGAGGGCCAGGCTTTTGGCCCACGGCGGCTTCGAACGCCAGGTCAATATAATAAAAGCAAGAGCAAAAATAATGCTGATTCCCCAGTAAAAAGCCTCCCGGTTAGCAAAACGAAAAAGGGGATCCAGGGATATCGCTGCAGGAATAAGATTCTCGGCCACATAGGCTTTTACAGCCTCAGCGTTGATCCCGGTAATCCCGCCGCTTAGGGCTGGCAGCAGCCACCACCCTGTGGAAAGAATCCCTACAGCAACTACCAGGATTCCTCTTAAAAAATCTCTTAACCGGCAGCCGCCAAAAAACCACAGGAAAAAAGAGAAAAGACCCAGGCAGATAGAAAAAATCGCCCCAAACATGGCATGGGAAAGAATAACCCCGTGTATTAGAGCAACAACAATTACGATGGCAGAAAAAGGCTTTTTCTCTTCCAGCACTTTTAAAAAGAAGGAGAATAAGAGGGGCAGCAAAGCTGCGGCCAGGACCCTGGGCAGGTTTCCTTCCGAGAAGGCAACGCGCACGTTATCGATCCAGACGCTCCAGATAACACCGGCCAGTGTTGCCGCGAGAAGCCCGATGCGGTTAGCCAGGAAAAGCCAGGCGAGGCCTCCGCCAAGGGCACAGGCAAATATAAAATAATTTCCGGCCATGAAAATATCCACGCTGAAGGAGCGCAGGAAAGCCAGCAGGTAATAAGGCAGAGGGGCCCAGTAACGAAAAGGCTGGCTCCCGGTGTACCAGTACTCGGTAAACTGGGGAAAATAATTGCCCCCCAGGATCTGCTCGTAAAGAAACTCTGCTTTCAACAGGTGCCCCCATGTATCATAACCCCACGGGTAGTGGAGCCTGAGTTGAGGCGTGAGAACCTGGTAATAAGCCAGGAAAGCCAGCAGGCTGATTATCAGCACAGATACAAAGTAATGGCGGAAAGCATAGCTGTAAATGACCTGCCTGGAAAGTATTTTGTCAGGTTGTTCGGAGGGGATGGTATTTTTGGACTCTTCGATGACAGTATCGGGTTTTGAAGCGCTTTCGACAGCCGCGGCGATCTCTCTGGAGTAACCCGGGCTTTCCGCAGCGTCCCAACTGCTTTCGGCCAAAGAATCCAGTGCGGAATTACGGTTGCTTACTTCAATCCCGCGGAGGGGGGTTTCCCACAGGCTGATACTGTCCAGGCCCAACTCTATCTCAGACAGTGCATCTTCCAGGCGGTTGTAAAAGTACATAGCCATGTTTTCTGTTGTAGGCTGGAAGATGTTGTAGGGACGAAGATCATTCAATACGGTGTCTTCGTACGGTTTAAAGACAGACTTTATGGAATCCACAATTGTGGCAAAGGGTACCTGTTCGTGTTTGTCGGAAGCAATGTTAACTTTCAGATGGACCTGCCAGGAGTGAGCATGAATCGGGCCGGGCTTTTGGTCGAAAGAAACATAATGACGGGAATTAACAAAAGACACTAACTGGATGGAGTAAGCTTTGGGTTCTGGGAGGGACTCCGGTCTTCCTGGAGAAAATACAATTTTTCCTCTCCTGCCTGAAACTTCAGAAACTTTTGCTGCCTCATCACTCTCGGCCTTATCAATCTCTGCTTCTTCGACCGCGGTTTCTTCATCAACGGAAACCTTATTTAATGCCTGCTGCTTCATGGAGGACAATTCATTGTTTAACCAGGCAATTTCTTCTTCAATAATTTCTATTTCCAGTTTTCTTAAATCAACAACAGCTTCGGTTTCAGCCATAATGCTGCGGGCTTTAGCCCTGGCTTTGTCTTCTATCTCTTTTGCTATCCTGATGCTTTGATCAAGTGAGCGCTGGACATTTTGAAAGTGGGGTACATTTGCAGCAATTATCGCCCGTAACTCTGAGGCCTGCTGTCCGCACTTTTTTATCTTGTCCAGCAGCTCCTGAAGTTCTTCGCGCAATTCAGTTTCCAGGGGCTCTAAATGAGGCCCTGTATTCTCTTCTCTAATAGAAATATAAATCTTCCCCTTTTCAGGATATCTTACATGTTATCAGCAATAGCTCATTCCTTAGATATGATTTCAGTCATAGTACAATTAAAAAACACCAGAGATTATCTATAAGAAGTATATCATGACGTTCAAGAAGATCGGATCCTTCGTGGTGATGCAATCATAAAATGGATTAGATGACAATAGAGCCGCTGCTTTAATTTTAAATGACATGTGGGAAAATAGTTCGAACGTCTAATAATACCTGAATCAATATTCGATCACTCTGGCGTGGTAATCGCCGCTTGCGCTTTAAAATTATTGGTTTTTAACAAAATATTAATTCTGCAGCTATTTTCTTTCTATGTTTCTATCGTTTTTCTCAAAGACAAGTTTAGGAAAAGAAACATCTCCACTAAGATTATCTGCTGTCATTGTTTCCATAGAAAACCTGTATTTGTCCAAAACCTTTTTAAAATCATCTTTAAAAAGTGCTACTTTTTCCCTCATAGTTATCAGTTCCTGGTTCCTTTTTCTTAACTCGTTTTCAGTTTCTTCAAGCAGCCTCCTCGCAGTTGTGCGCGCCTCTTCTTCAATTTGCGTAGCCCTTTTCTGTGCTTCCAGGAATACTTCGGCAATAGAATGTTCCCTCTTGGCAAATACGTTTATTTTTTTTTGAAATTCTTGAATCTCTTCTTCTGCTTTTTTTAATTCTTCTTTCTTTTTTTCAATCTCTAGCTGAAGAGCTGATATTTTAAACTGGCGATCTTCGTCAATTTGCCTGATCTCATCTTCTACATCAGATGGCTTGTAACCAAATAATGACTTTCTAATCCTCCTTCCCATTTCTCTTCCTCCTCGTATTTGTTTATATGTTTATTTTAAGGGGTATGTCCCAGGGAAAAACAAAATTCAGTATTTATTACAAACTTCAGCAATAGTTCACCCCTACACCAGGTAGTCATTTGAAACCTTGAATATTGCATAATAGCTGGATTATTGCGCAAAAGTGTATATCTAATTCCTGCATTAATAGTTTTTACAACCTAACATATATGGTCTTAAACATTGCTTGGACTTGCCTAAAACGACTTATTGCTACAATATATACTACCATGCAAGACTTTAATGGTCCTTTGCATTTGTTCTTGAAAAAAAGGCCGGACGGCAAGTATTTTGCCCTGATTACGCCCCTTGATCGTGTTACTAAAGAGATGGTCATGCCTACTTATACCAAGCGTTGGCGTATCGAAACCTTTTTTGGCCAGAACTATTTTCTGGGCATCGACCATCTTCCTTCTCTGAATTTGCATACCATCCAGGCAGTGCTGTCCCTGCGGTTAGCTGCTTTTCATGCCATGGATAATTTCCGTAATGATCTTGGGGCTGAACACATCTGCAAGACACCAGAGCTCATCCACCGCCACTTTCTGAATGGGGTACAGGGCCGGGTTCAGCTCCGCGACGACCTGATTACAGTGAGTATCTATGGGTTCAAATATGATCGAGAGGTCGCTTCAATATTTTTAAATCTAGAGTCAAAGCTTATTCGCGCCAGCATCGACCCTCGCATTCCCTGGCTCGGAAACCGCCGGCTGGAGTTCAAGTTTTTTTGAGACTACCCGATTTGGTGTATATTTAATTATGGGTGAACTATTGCTGAACTTTGAAAACTGCAAATATTCGACAGAAACCAAGCAAACCATACAACAACCGTGAGTTTTTATCCCTTAAATACTTCAGTCATCTCCCGATTTCTGTCATAATTGAGAAAACAATCCATAAAACTCCAGAACCTTATATTATAATACCAGAAATGCCTAAATATTACAAGAAGATTTTTTTAATTTCTTTTTCCAGGCAGAGATACGAGGGCACAATCATCCCCTTCATTAATTTATAACGCAGGATCCTTTAAAAAGGTTACGCTCAGCGGAAAAAAGATATTGCTATCGGTGCGGTAGCGATAAAGGATAAAACGGATGGCATCTTCGCTTTACCCCTGCCTTATGTAAACAGGGCAGGCTTTTATTTATTCCTGGAAACTGGCTAGCTCATAAAACGGGACATTGATACCCGGTCTGCAGCATTTTCCATGACATCCTCGGCATTAATGGCTCCTTTTTGAAAGAGCTGCTGCAGGTGGTCATCCATTGACCTCATACCCGACTTGACGCCGTTCTGCATACTTGAGTGGATCTGCTGAATCCTTCCTTCCTGGATATGACTGCGTATATTAGGGGTAGTAACCAGATATCCGACCACAGCCACCCTTCCGTTCCCGTCTTTTCGTGGTAAAAGGCGCTGGGAAATAACACCCACAAGGGTGTTGGCAAGCTGGACCCGGACCTGCCCCTGCTGATTGGGTGGGAAGATATCAATAATACGTTCAATAGTTTGGGGAGCATCAGTTGTATGCAGTGAAGCCAGGACCAGGTGTCCTGTTTCAGCAGCGGTAAGAGCAATTGATATTGTCTCGGGGTCCCTCATTTCTCCCACCATAATAACATCAGGGTCCTGGCGCAGAGCAGCACGAAGAGCCGTTGGGAAAGACTCGCTGTCCGAACCTATCTCCCTCTGGTTAATAATAGCTTTTTTATGAGTATGGAGGTATTCAATTGGGTTTTCAAGAGTGATAATATGGCACTGCCTTTCATTGTTAATCAGGTCTATCATTGCCGCCAGCGTTGTGGTTTTTCCGCTGCCTGCAGGGCCTGTGACCACTATCAGGCCTTTGGAGCGCATTGTCATCCTAGTTACGATATCCGGGAGCCCCAGGGATGATATTTCGGGCACACCTGTGTTAATAACCCTGATGGCCATTCCCATTGTCCCCCTTTGGTGAAAGGCGTTCACACGGAAGCGGCCAAACCCGGGAAAACTGTAAGAAAAGTCTATTTCTCCTTTTTCCTTAAAAAGGGCATATTCCTTTTCGCCGAGTATTTCTTCAACAAGCTGACGGGTGTCATCCGGTTTAAAAGGGACTTCTGTCAGCCGGGTTAGAAGGCCGTCCAATCTTATAGTTGCAGGAACCCCTACGGTTATATGCAGGTCGGAAGCCCCCCGTTCGACGGCCTGCTGGAGTAGTTCGCTTATGTTCATGAATGTTTCCCCCTTCTTTGAGATAATATACCTTGATTTGT
>JAUSPO010000093.1 GCA_030656575.1 Bacillota bacterium | reverse complement strand
CATATCTCCCTCCTCATCGTTATGTATAGCATAACACATAACGATGAGAATGACCAGCTTTTATAATGATAAACGGCTTAATTTAGGCGTTTTTTTGCAACAGACGCGCATTCTCGTTAGGTATTACCGGGAATCCAAGTTTTATAGTATACTGCGTATTGCTCCGATATGGAAGTAATAAATAGTATGTTTCCTATAGGCGCAACCAAAAAAAGACCTGAAAGTTTCCTAACAGGTCTTGCATGTACGCCACATAATTAACGCTGCATCATGCTCATTCCGCCACTCATAGGCATCATGTTCATACCTTGATTCATCCAGTTTTGACCTTGTGGCATTCCCTGCATGTACATATTTCCTGCATTCATACCATTGTTCATCCAATTCTGTCCTTGCTGCATACCTTGCATTGGCATATTATTCGTTTGATTTATCCAGTTTTGACCTTGCTGCATACCAGACCTATACATATTGTTCATATTGCCGTTCGTCCAGTTTTGACCTTGTGGCATTCCCTGCATATTCATGTTATAACGATAATTCGCATTTATTCCGTTGTAGCCGTTATATTGATTAATTCCCCACAGTATGCCAAAGCTTAAAACAATTCCAGCAAAAGATAGTACTGCAAGTTTAACCCACGGATTTTGTGCCATAATTCTCACTCCTTCTTTAATTAACAGATTTTTCCTTTAACTCACCACAGTGTGGGCAGGCTTTCCATTCAACGTCTATCTCCTTACCGCAAGCACTACAAGTAACAAATTCTTCATTCGTTTCCTGTCCTGCATTACTTGAAAAAGAGCTTTTAATTTTTTCAATATCCTTTTTTGTAAACAAGTAGTTTTTGATAAATACAAAAATTCCTCCTGCAAGTCCTACAATGAAAAGGACAAATAGGAATTTGACTAAAAGTAATAAGATGGAGGAATTTGAAAGCCCCGAACCCGTATAAAAATACCCACCACCGTAGTTTCCTCTAAATCCCATGTTCATGCCGTTACCTGTTCCAGCTATCAATGCGTAAAGAAACCATAAGGCAAAAACACCTAATATTGAAACAACAATAAGTTTAAATATTGTACTTTCACTTGTTTTGTTCATATATCCAACTCCTTTCTATTATGCGTAGTTGTGTATTTTTCTACTCACTAATTATATACAGCAGGAGTTGTGCCAGCCTGTTAAATTCTTCTTGTATTCTCAATAATTTTTCTGCAAACATTATATTTAGTTGAAAACTAATATCGCCAACATAGTCATTATATCAATGAGATGTGAAGATTTTATGAAGAAACCATTGCAGAGCTTTTTAAGGTTTTTGGTGATACTACAATGTATTGATGTGAATATTATTCTTCATTTGGATAAAAATAATCATAAGGAACTCAGAAAAAATCGAAGTGATCCCTATATTTAGAATTCCAACCCTCTGGCATATAAGTACCCGTTTTTTTATCAATGATATAGTTACCGAAACGCTCTCCATTTGAAATCTTTTTTAATGCATAAATTAACCTGTCAATATCCTCATGCGTGTTTTGCAACCCCAGGCTCAACCTTACCAATCCAGGAACTTGAGATTTGTTGTTACTTAATATATTTTCTTTATGCCTTTCTACTGCATTTCTATCAACTCTAAGAAGTTTCAATACATAAGGATGGGCACAAAAACACCCACTCCTTACACCAATGCCATACTCGTATGACAATATAGCAGCTACTAAGGAATGGTTTATATCATTGATATTAAAGCTTATTACACCCAAATGCCTATCAAAGCTAGCATTCATATCACTATATATTTCAATATTGTCTGTTTTTCTTAATTTATCGAACAAATATTCACTCAAGACTATTTCATGTTCTTGTATTCTCTCAAAGCCAATATTCTGTATTATTTTTATTGATACAGCAAGGGCTACTGCACCAATAACATTAGGTGTACCCGCTTCATTTTTTTCCGGTGTCTCATCCCAGTATACTTCATTTTCGGTTACTATTTTAACGGTTCCTCCACCAACGCAGTCGGGGTCTACATTGTTGAAGAATTCTTTTGACCCGATAAGTACCCCCGAACCAAATGGTGCATAAAGTTTGTGCCCGGTAAAAACAATAAAGTCGATATGCTCACTATCTTGCATACCTTTTATGTTAATTTTTCTATGGGGTGCAAGCTGGGATGCATCAATTAATATTTTTGCTCCAATACCATGTGCTATTTTTGCAATTTCATGGATAGGGTTGATATATCCTGTGACATTGGATGCTCCGGTTACAGATACAAGTTTAATTCTTCCCTTATAGCTCTCAATAAGGTTCATAAAATGGTTCATGTCAATTTCGCCGTTATCAGTTACATTGATATATTTAACTATAGCCTTTTTTCTCCATGGTAAATCATTCGAGTGGTGTTCCATTTGAGAACAGACTACAATGTCATTATCATTCAGATTATACAGTTTTGCTAATTTATTTATAGCTTCTGTCGAGTTCTTTACAAATATAACGGAATTGTCTGTCAAATCAGTACCAACAAAACCAGCTATTATTTTGCGTGCTTCTCCATATATTTCAGTTGAAAGATTGGACTTAAACCCACTCCCCCTATGGATATTGGAGTAAAGTGATGAAAATTCATTGACTTTATCCATTACTTTTTTAAAGGGTGGAGTAGTTGCAGCATTATCCAAATCGACATATTCGATAAACTTGCCATTTATTATGGGAACTTTAATACCTTGTCCCATAAATAATGATTTATAGCTCCTATTATAATCCATAGTTTTTACCCTCGAATCTCTTATATAGTATAACTTGAGTATATGTTTTCAATCGTTTTTTATTTTATTTTTTGCTTAACTACAATTTTTTTTAATTTCCTTTATTGATACCAATGTAAAGTTTCATGTCATAATGTATCAATTTTATCAACAAAATTACCTGCGATATAGATAAAGCCCGGCAGTTATCTGCCAGGCTATACTCCTGTCGGGTCAATAGAATTAACGCATTGTCATTCCACCCTGCATGTTTGTACCGCCACTCATATTGCCCATAGGCATCATGCCCATACCCATGCTCATTCCTTGGTTCATCCAATTCTGTCCCTGCTGCATACCTTGAGCAGCCATATTATTTCCTTGGTTTATCCAGTAATCTCTTTGCTGCATTCCGTAATTGTACGCATTGTTCATGTTTGTATTACCCTGCTGTTGCATACCCTGCATATTCGAGTTTCCATTCATATTTCCATTTGTGCTATAACCATATCCTGCATTATTCATACCATTATAACCTTTGTTATAGTTAAATTGATTAATTCCCCATAGTACACCAAGACTTAAAATAATTCCGGCAACAGATAAAACTGCAAGTTTAACCCACGGATTTTGTGCCATAATTTTCGCTCCTTCTTTTAATT
The DNA here is from genome assembly GCA_030656575.1 of Bacillota bacterium. Classification (GTDB taxonomy): domain Bacteria; phylum Bacillota; class Dethiobacteria; order DTU022; family UBA8154; genus JAUSPO01. The sequence continues at coordinate 14,703 of JAUSPO010000093.1, read as the reverse complement.
AGTAGATTTTTTCATTAATTCACCACAGTATGGGCAGGCTTTCCATTCAACGTCTATTTCCTTACCGCAAGCACTACAAGTAACAGATTCTTCATTCGCTTCCTGTTCTGTATTACTTGAAAAAGAGCTTTTGATTTTTTCAATATCCTCTTTTGTAAACAAGTAGTTTTTGATAAATACAAAAATACCTCCTGCAAGTCCTACAATGAAAAGGACAAATAAGAATTTGACTAAAAGTAATAAGATGGGGGAAATTGAAAGCCCCGAACCCATATAAAAATACCCACCACCGTAGTTTCCTCTAAATCCCATGTTTATGCCGTTACCTGTTCCAGCTATCAATGTGTAAAGAAACCATAAGGCAAACCCCCCTATTATTGTAACTACGATAAATTTAAATATTGTACTTTCATTTGTTTTGCTCATACATTCACCTCCTCGTGTGAAAATTTATGCTTTTCTGTTCACATATATTTAAGAAGCAAGAACCGTGCCAACATGATAAATTTTTCTTATATTATTATATTTTGCTGAAAGCTAATCTGATAGTTAGTCATTGTAACAATGATATGGGGAGATTTTGTAATAAGATCGTTGAAAATCTTTCGATTTGCCTTATAGTAGTGTTCTAAATTCCACATATCATTGTTCAAAATCCTACACGTATATAACACTTGGATAATCTTTCAAACATGTTGACAATCTTGTCTTTGAATCATATAGTGATAATATTATATTTGAATAATCATTCAATTGTTTAAATTGATGAAAGGAGTTATTATGAAGGCATTTGTTAATCAGGATATTTGTATCTTCTGTGGCATATGTGGGGGAGTTTGTCCAGATGTTTTTGTGATTGATTCTGATAAGAGGAAGTCAATAGCATTAGATATAGAACTTACAAGAGAGTTACTTGCTATGGCTAGATATGCGGAATCAATATGTCCAGCTGAAGCAATAACGATAAAGGACGTTTCTACAAAGGAGAAATAGAGAATGGAAAAATAGGATTATTGAATGCCCTTGAATAGGGTTAGCCAAATTATCAGACCTAACGCCTACAAACATTTCGCACATCGAATGGGGAACAACCAAGTTAAGTCTGCCTTTAATCATCAACATTGCAAATGCTCTTGGTGTTACGGTGAATGACCAGCTTTGTGATAGCCTTGATAAGGTAAAGAATGTGTTTGAAAACGAGATTTCATGGGAGATCAAGGACTATGATGAACAGGAAATTCCGCATTATTGCAGATACCGTAAAGCACTAAAAACAACCTTACGCAATTGATTAAAAAAGTAAATATACTAAAATCGAAAAACAGATAGTCTTAAATCACCGAAAGAGTTGAAATAAGGCGATCTGCTTTTTATGTTCAAAAAGATTTTAAACAAAGAAATAAATAGAATTACGTAAGCGTCAAAACTACTGACACATAGACAGCAGAAAACAGGCATGAGAGAATAGCCCTATAGTAAGTTAGAGTTTCTTAGACATTTCAAGACAAGTCTAAGAAACTCTAAGAATATCTAAGGGGGCATTAAATATGACAGCGAAAGAGGCGGCCGGAACATACCGAGTGTTGCGGTGGACGGAGCTAATCTGCGAATGCAAGGCGAGTGGAAAAACCATCGCCGCATGGTGCGCGGAACACAGCGTCAACGTAAAAACATATTATTACTGGCAGAAACGAGTACGTGAGGCGGCATGTGAACAGCTAACGCTGAAAGAATCGACAGACCTACCGGCGGTTTCAACACTTAAAGCTCCTTCGTTTACTGAGTACAGGCTCCATAGTCAAAGCATCGGCAGCGCCGCTGTAACGCTGCACCTGTCCGGAGCGACAATGGAGATACATAACGGCGCCGATGCTGCTGTAATTGAAAGCACCCTAAAGGCTCTTAAGAATATATGCTGAGCGACTTTACAGGAGCTGGACACATATACATAGCGTGCGGATATACGGATATGCGGCGTTCAATCGATGGGCTGGCCGCACTTGTTCAGCAGAGCTTCAGGCTAGACCCGTTTTCTGACAGCCTGTATCTATTCTGCGGAAAGAGGCGCGACAGGATAAAAGCTCTGTACTGGGAAGGCGACGGATTTGTATTGCTGTATAAGCGCCTAGAGCGCGGCAGCTTTCAGTGGCCGAGGAGTGAGAGTGAGGTGCGTGACCTCAGCCCTCAGCAGTTCCGGTGGCTTATGGAGGGACTTAGCATAGACCAACCGAAAGCACATAAACCAGTCACGGAAATCAGTATGGTCTGAGTGCGTAAAAGCATTGAGAATGCTGGATAATTCGGTATATTATCCTTGCGATTATTAGCAAAATATGCTATACTATAAGTATGGAAAACGTAAAGAATGAAGAAACAAGAGCCACCGAAACAGTCACGATTTCGCGTGCGGAATATGATGAGCTTACCGCTGCAAAATCACAGGTAGCCGAACTTTCTCAGCAGGTACAGTATCTTCTTGAGCAAATGCGGCTGGCCAGGAAGAAGCAGTTCGGGGCATCATCGGAGCAGAGCAAGTACGATGCGCCTGAACAACTGAACCTGTTTAACGAGGCCGAGTTCTTTGCCAACGAAAGCTCTGCCGAACCCGAGCTTGTTGAGATAGAGACGCATTACCGCAAGAAACGCTCCGAAACGAAGGATAGTCTTCCCGAGGACTTGCCGGTCGAGACAATGGAGCACTTTCTCCCGGAGAACGAGCAATCCTGTCCGAAGTGCGGTGAACAACTTCACATCATCGGTAAGACCGTACAGCGTAGGCTCAAGCTAATTCCCGCACAGGCCGTCATCGTAGAGGATATTTACTACACCTATTCCTGCCGCAACTGTGAGAAAACCGGGATAGAAGTCCCTGTCATCAAGGTAGATATGCCAAGCAACGTCATCAAGGGCAGCTTTGCAACTCCAGAGGCTGTGGCTCACATCATGACGCAGAAGTTCGTCATGGGGTCACCGTTATACCGTCAGGAGCAGGAGCTAAAGCGAAACGGGATTATGCTGTCAAGGCAGACCATGTCCAATTGGCTGCTAAAAAGCTCTGCTGACTGGCTGGAACCGGTGTATAAGCGTATGTATGAGTTGCTTTTGAAGGAAACAGTTCTTCACGCTGATGAAACCACGCTTCAAGTTTTGCATGAGGATGGAAAGAAGGCACAGGCCAAGAGCTATATGTGGCTATACCGCACAAGCGGGTGCAGTACAAAGCCGATAGTTCTCTACGACTACCAGCCGGATAGAAAGGCGTCGAGGCCGAAAGAGTTCCTTGAGGGGTTTTCAGGATACCTTCATGCAGATGGCTACGCCGGCTACCACAGCTTACCGGAGAACATTATGGTAGTAGGCTGCTGGGCGCACGCAAGGCGAAAGTTTGACGAGGCGCTGAACAGTATTCCAGAAAAGGAGCGCGAAGGCAGCGCGGCACTTCAGGGAAAGCGGTACTGCAACAAGCTGTTTGCAATAGAAAAAGAGATTGAGAAACTCATTCCAGAATCAAGGTTTGAGGAACGTCAGAAGCAGGCGAAACCTGTGCTTGACGAGTTTTTGGCATGGTTAAAAGCACAGAAGGCTGCGCCAAAGTCCGGACTCGGCAAAGCGGTATACTACACGCTGGATCAGTGGAAATATCTTGAATGCTATCTAGAGGACGGAAGGTTGGAAATTTCAAATAACCGCGCCGAACGCAGCATTAAGCCATTTGTAATAGACCGGAAGAACTTCCTGTTTGTTAACACCCCCCGAGGAGCCGTCGGTAGCGCAGTAATGTTCAGCTTAATTGAAACAGCCAAGGAAAACAGGATAAATCCGTATAAATATTTGACTTATATTTTCCACGAAGCGCCCAACATGGTTTTAAATGATCCTCGGCAGCTTGAAAGCTTGCTACCATGGAACGCTCCGGACGAATGTAAAATACCAAACGCCGAGACATAACTAAAAGTCATCTCGGCGTTTTATTATTGGGTGGTTTTGACGCTTACAGAATTACTATGAGTTTTGGTTAATGAGGATCAGACACAGAACAGCTGCTGCACACGGAAGCTGCCACACAGCACCATAAAAAGAGCCATCACTGACCTTGTAAAGATAAGACATCCTTGTAAGAAGCCGTGATGGCGTGAAAACGGCGATATTAGTAACCTAATGCCTGTGCACTCTGAAAAATCCTGCCTTTTCACCACTTCAAGCATCGGTAAAAATGACCTGATTTTGATGACGGTAGTCAATGTGACCATAAGGAGGGTACCGAGTAATCAAATATTAACCTTTACTTTTCTTTATATAAAGTTTCATCCTGCTTATAAGGTATACTGAGATTTAAGGCCGTTTCCGCTTTAGCAAGTTCCCTACCAAGATAGGCGGCATGGTCAAGACGGGAGAGTAACCCACGTTTTATAATTGTATTTGCGATATCTTCGGCACTTGCTCCTTTAATTACTTCAATCCCCGCAACAGCAGGATAATACTTTAGTTTTAGGTATCTCGGATGTATCATTACCTTTAAGCGATTCATTAAATCTGTTACATGGCTCTATGGGTCGACATTTCTCACACCCATAGCAGCCGTGGCGTTCCTTGTTTCCATCTAAAAGCCATTGTATTATTTCCTTCTGTGTATCTTTAGACTCTTGTGTTTCAATTTTTTGAAGGTCTTCATGTAATCCTTCTATAACACCTAAAAAACATTCACAAGAGGTACATTTTTTAACCTGTCTTACTTTATCAAGCTCTTGCCTAACTTTCTTAATATCCTTGTCAATATTGGTCATGTTTTTATTATAATTCATGAGTTCTTCCATAATTATCTTGCACCTTTCTTAAATTTTGGTTTTAATAGTCGCACCCCGTTAGCTATTATTACAAGAGCACCTCCCTCATTGAGTATCAGTCCTGTCGTTAATGGCATCCATCCAAGTAGTGCGGTAGCCACCAAGAAGACTACTACTGCTTAATCATTATATTATCACTATCACAACTTGTTGTCAATATAGAAAACAAGAATTTGTATAATTAATGATATTGACAAAAGAAATCAGTAGGCATGTAGTAATACTAATCAATATCAAAAAAATTGATACAGGTTGGGAGGAAATGGAATGGCAGAACGTGAATGTATTACAGAACAGCCGAGAATCTTTAAAAAAGATGTTAACCTTTTAGGTTCTGATAAACTAAATAAGATGGCGAGTGTCGCCAATGCTTTAAGCGATCCTATCCGACTTCAAATTATTTATCTTTTAAAACAACATGAGGATATATGTACCTGCGAGTTTCAAGATTTACTGGATTTAAGTCAATCGAAGGTTTCATATCACCTTAAAATACTGCTCAATGCCGGACTTGTGGAAAGGCGTGTTATTGCCAACTGGAGACACTATAGTTTGATTGATAAAGATATTTTGGAAAAACTTGAACACCTGATGGATTAAATTTTTTTAGGTTCAATATCAAAAAAAATTGATATTGATTTAGGAGGGATATAATGAGTAGAGCAATGAAGAATTCAACTATTTTAACAAGCGTACTAAAAGTTAAGGGCTTAGATTGCCCAGATTGTGCTAAAGATATTCAAAAGGCGGTAGTATCTATGTCTGGTGTACAAAGTGCTGAGGTTAATTTTGCAGCCGAGAAACTCAAAGTTATGCACAACAAAGATGAAGCATCGGTAAACCAGATTATAAAGGTTTTAACTAAGATGGGGCATCCTGCAACATTAGAAGGTGGCGTTCAAGAGTCAACTGTAACCAGTACGCTTAAAGTTAAAGGTATTGACTGTCCTGATTGTGCTAAGGATATTCAGGCAGCCGTTTCAGACGTTTCTGGTGTGCACAAGGCTGAAGTTAATTTTGCAGCCCAAAAGCTAAAGATTGAGCACGATACGGACGATGCGGTCATAACGAATGTATTAGAAACACTGGCTAGGATGGGACATCCGGGAACTGTAGAGGATATAAATACAACATCAAGGGCGATACATTTGGAAAAGGCTGAGGATAATCCATCAAGGGCTGAACAGTCGGGAACTGTTGAGGAAACAAATAAAACGCCTGCAGTTGTGCCATGGTGGAAACAACCCCGAATGGTGCTTCTGGCGATAGCCGGTACTGTGACGATTTTTACTTTGATAGCCGAATGGACACACCTTGGTTTATCTGAAAATATGGCAAAGACGCTATATGGAATAGCAGCAATAATTGGAGGTATTTATCCGGCCAAAACCGGTTTCGCAGCGCTAAGACATGGCCGTCTTACCATTAACACTTTATTAATCGTGGGGGCAATCGGCGCTATTTATTTAGGACTTTGGGAAGAAGCAGCAGGACTTGTAGTTATATTTTCACTTGGTGATGTTCTTGAGGCTTATGCTGTAGATAAGGCCCGTGGTTCTATTCAAGCCCTGGTCGCATTAACTCCGCAAGAGGCAACTGTTCTTAGAAATGGAGTGGAAACTCGTGTCCGTGTAGAACAGGTTAGCGTGACACCGTTTCGTTGCATCTCATGATAGACATGCTCATAGTCCGGCATATGGTAAGTGGGCTTGTTCAAATTTGTAGGGAATAGCCTTTTTGAGAGTTCCTCGTTGGAACAGCCCCTTACTTTTTCCCAGTCAAATTGTAGTTCGTCCGCTTGCTGCAGAACTCTGACAACGGTGCTCCTTGCGCAGTCGCATGCTTGAGCAATTTGCGAATTGTTGATTCCCAAACTATTAAGCCTGAGAATCTCTCGATAATTGGTCATATAAAGACCTCCTGTAAATGATTACATCTTCCGATGCGAATACATTATACAGGGTGTATCACGGTCGCGGCGTTGGTGTCGCGCTTCAGCGGTCGTGGTGTAGCACCATTGCGGTCTAACTGTCGCATTTGAGGCGGAATATTCAGTTTGTGCCTAAGGAAAATATTTTGACAAAAATTGCTAATGAAAATGAGGAGATTTTTCCACTTGTAAAATACTTACAGGGATGCGCTGGTTTCCCTGTTTATCAGAATACGCAAACCGAGTATTTAACGCCTGGAGAGCTAATGTTTGAAAGATTAACCGAGGAGTTAAAAAAAGCAGAACGCTATATTTTTCTAGAATATTTTATTATTCAGGAAGGAATCATGTGGAATACTGTGCTTGAAATTCTAAAAGAAAAGGCAAAACAAGGTGTCGATGTTCGCGTAATTTATGATGATATGGGATGCTTTTTCTTATTGCCTAAAGATTATCAAAAAACTTTGGAGAGTATGGGAATTCACTGCTTCGTTTTTAATGCGTTCCAACCTATAATGTCTACCATACAGAATAACCGCGATCACCGTAAAATAGCAGTTATTGACGGGAAAACAGCCTTTACTGGCGGCATAAATTTAGCGGATGAATATATAAACGCTATTGATAAACATGGATATTGGAAAGACGCTTCTATCATGGTGCATGGTGATGCAGCATGGAGTTTTACGCTAATGTTCCTACAGATGTGGAGCCTTTGTAAAAATACAATCGAAAATTACAATAAATACCGCCCGCGGCAAACCGAAACTTGTCCAGTGTTGTCTGACGGATATGTACAGCCATATGCAGACAGCCCTATAGATAACGAGAATGTAGGTGAGCATGTTTATTTAAAAATCATTAATAATGCCAAAAAATATGTATATATAAACACACCATATCTTATAATCGATGATGCTATGGTATCTGCGCTGAAGTTAGCGGCAAAAAGTGGTGTGGATGTAAGAATTGTGACACCACATCGCTGGGATAAGCGGTTTGTTCATATGACAACTCGCTCTTATTACCGAGAGCTACTTCGCGCTGGTGTTAAGATTTATGAATATTCAAAAGGCTTTATGCATTCTAAAACCTTTGTTTCTGATGATAAGGTGGCAACAGTAGGGACTACCAATCTGGACTTTCGAAGTCTATATCTCCATTTTGAGTGCGGTGTTTTGCTTTATAAAAATCGTTCTGTCATGGAAATTAAAAAAGATTATCTTGATACATTAAATATCTGTCAGGAAATCACAATGAAAGACTGTGTGTACAATGCATTCATACGGTTTGTCCAGGAAATATTGCGAGTTTTTGCGCCATTGATGTAGTGACAACCATTCAAAGCTAGTTTGGATAATATTAACGAGGTATACTAAAATGATGATTGAAAAGAAAATGAATTATAGTATCTTAAAGGATATTGAACCCCAAAATGAAATGCAGGAACAGGTGTTGAAGAATGCCGAAGAACTTCTGGAACTACAAAGTTTATATAAATCTGCAATTCGCGAAATCAGCACAAAGCTCGAAATACTGGATGATGAATTTCAAATCCGATTTCAACGCGATCCTATTCACCATATGGAATGCAGATTAAAAACTCCAACAAGTATATTTGACAAGCTGATTAGAAAAGGTCTGGAGCCCAATTTGAAAACGGCAAGAGAGAACCTTACCGATATAGCGGGAGTACGTGTGATTTGTAATTATATTGACGATATTTACATGATCGCTGGTTTACTATGCGCACAGGATGATATTTCTTTAATTAGAACAACAGATTATATTAAAAATCCAAAATCCAATGGCTATCGAAGCTTGCACATTGTTGTCCATGTGCCTGTTTTTCTGACTAAAGCAAAGAGGCTTGTTCCAGTGGAGATTCAGATACGCACCATCGCTATGGACTTTTGGGCAAGTCTTGAACATCAAATACATTATAAAGCATGTAATAATGTTCCGGGAACTCTTGTAAACAAGCTTAAGGAGTGTGCAGATACCCTTTCAAATATAGATATTGAAATGCAGAATATAAATAAAGAGTTTCAAAATATTGGAGATTAATTCTTGTAACCGCAGTTTTTTTAGTAGGAGGATACAAAGTATGTTTGAGATAAAAAGAACTGTTGGTTGAATCTATGAAGGATAAAATTGACTTTGGAAGAGGCGATTGCACTGCTATTCATGAAGATATGGTAAACTCAGTAAAGGATAGTATGCCACATGAAGAAAGCGTATATGATTTAACTGAAGTCTTTAAAGTTTTTGGTGATGTTACAAGAATTAAAATACTTTATGCCTTATTTGCTTCAGATATGTGCGTATGTGATATTGCTGTATCATTCAATATGACTCAGTCTGCAATATCCCATCAGCTGCGTGTTCTGAAACAAGCAAGGTTAGTGAGGTAGAGAAAAGAAGGCAAGGTAGTGTATTATTCTTTGGTTGATGAACATATAAAGCAAATTATTGATCAAGGGTTAACCCATATTACAGAAAAAATAAATATAATGGAGATACTTTGTCATCTAATATTAATAAGGAATAAAAGATTTAAAGAATATCACCAGAGGACAAGCATAGGAAAAAACTTCCTTATGAGTATTGCTACAACCAGTGCTTTTTTATTGGAGAGTACCCTGAAGATGTAGCTGTTATGCTGTTTTTCCAAGTATGAGAGCTCTTCAAAGAGCTAACTATAAATCATTCCAGGAAGTCAATAATTGCACCTATGGATATAAAACCTGACATTGCTAGCCTTGACGTTTATTATTGGTGGAGCTTTAGGGAATCTTATTGATAGAATTAGATTGAACTATGTGACTGATTTTCTAGATTTTACGCTAATCAATTATCCCATATTTAATTTTGCAGATGTATTTGTAGTTTTAGGAGTTGTCGTGCTCTCATATTTTGTTTTGCTTAAAGGAGCTAAAATATAATATATTTAACAACAGAAAAGAAACATAAATAAGTAAAAGTATATTGATAACTTGAATGGTTGAAAAGCTACTTAAGTTTACGTTTATTATTTCCTGTATTGCCAGTATAATAAGAAAATGGTATTATAACAATTAAGCCATTGTTTAATTGATTACATGAAAGGAGTAACTATGTCAAACAAGAAGAATGAAAATGCAGTATGTAGCACTACCATTATTCATGAGGATATATTAGAAAAAGTAAAACAGGAAATAACAGATGATGAAATCTTATTTGATATGGCAGCGGAGTTTAAGGTTTTAAGCGACCCTTCACGTTTAAAGATTATAAATGCACTAATGCTTTCAGAAATGTGCGCGTGCGATATTTCAGCTCTTTTAAATATGTCTCAGCCTGCTATTTCTCATCATCTAAAATCATTGCGACAAACTCGTTTGATTAAATATAGGCGTGACGGCAAAATTGCTTACTATTCATTAGATGATGAACATATCAAAGCAATGTTTAGTCAATGCTTAACCCATGTTACAGAATAAATATGAGAGCATTTCCGAAAGCCTATATCAAAAACAGCAAAAGTACTTGCGGCTATGCCATAGGAGCTCAAAAGGGCTCTGACTTATCCGACACTGTAGGAAAAAACACAAAGAAGATACAAGAATATATTGCAAATCAATTGAAAGAAGATCATGAAACAGATCAAATGAAATTGAATGAATATATAGATCCGTTCACGGGTGAGCCAGTACAAAAAAGCAAGAAGTAAGCCCTAAAAGGGAAGCTGGGGAATAAAGCTATCATGAAAGGTTCAAGGAACTTGCCGGAGTAAGGAGGCAATAAAAAAGCCCTTTAGGGCTAGCCTGAGAAGGAAGTGCGGTTGGCAAAACCATCAGGCGCCTCCGGGCGCAAGCAGGGAAAAGACCCTTATAGGGTCAGAGCAAGCCACCGGCTAAGCCGGTGGTCTTGACTTTTTGCTAACCCCCAGTATCGGACCCTGCGATAGCCAAAGATTCGTTTGATGAGTAAGCGTCAAATAACACCCACCTAACCATGGGCAGACGGAAGTTCCCGCCTGCCCATGGTTGATGTGCGATGTTTAAAGAAAGCCATCGGAAGCGATAAACAAGGGTTCCGACTCCCATCTTTCCCTTTTTTTTTTTCGAATTACAAGAAACCCTTTCATTTTTACACGTTGTCGTTCCCCTCTGCTTGTTCTTCATTTCCAGATTTCAAAAATCACGAAATGGAGGACAAGCCCTATGGCTAAATTCAGAAAGAGGACGAACTATCGGGAGAAATACCCTGACTTGAGCGATGAGATGATAGAGGTAATGCAGCAAAGTGACCGGAAGATGGAATACCAGCAATATGACCTGAAGGCAGACCGGTACAGGATTGACTAATTTCACGCATTCGCTGAACGTGGCAGACGAAAAGAACAGATGCTATAAAAAATTTTTCAAAAGCCCCTTGACAAATGAGTGACTGTTCAACTATAATATAGGAATGGTTGAGCAGTCACTCAATCAAATGCAAGGAGGTGTTTTCTATGTCCGTTAAAGGAGACGTGTGCGATTGCGATGTTATCCACGAAGAAATTGTTGCAAATGTGAAGTCACAAATGCTTTCAGATACAACTATGATTGCTGCTTCTGATTTTCTAAAAGCAATCGGAGACCCTACAAGAGTTAAGATGCTTTGGGCTTTGGGTGTCAGCGAAATGTGCGTGTGCGATTTGTCATATTTGCTAAATATGACAAAATCCGCAATTTCACATCAATTGCGAACTTTGAAAGCAGCAAACTTGGTAAAGTTCCGAAAGGACGGAAAAGTGGTCTACTACTCCCTTGTGGACGGTCATGTGAACACTATTCTTGAGCAAAGCCTTACCCATATTTCAGAATAAAATTTTAGGAGGAAACTACCATGAAAAAAGCATTCAGACTCGAAGGGCTCGACTGCGCGAACTGCGCCGCGAAAATGGAGAAAGAAATCGGCGCACTCCCCGGCGTCACAAGCGCAAGCGTGAACCACATGACAACGAAACTCGTCTTTGAAACCGCTGAGGGCGCTGATGTTGACAATATCGTCGCAGAGGCTGAAAAAATTGTCCATAAGCACGAGCCGGAAGTTGTTATGAAGCGGGCGTGACATACACACGCAGGCGATGGCGTCATATATAGCATTTGCAAATGTAGTGGTAGTTGTTTTGAAACAGCTACCACTATAGTTTTTTAATAGTTTGAAATTTTATTTCAAACTATTATAGAACCTACAATATTTGTGTTTTTAAAATAGGTTTGTATAGAAATCACCCTTTTATGGTATTAATGTCGTAATAGATGGTTTTGAGATATTTCAAATAATATAAAAAACACTTGAATAAATGCTCATATAACTATTGACATATGAGAAAAACAATAATATAATAAATACACAACGTATGGATGCTTGCTCAAGTATTCAGATGAAATGATTTAAAAAGAGGTGATAATATGACTGAAAAATTTAATTCAATTGAAAGATGTGACTGCAATGTAATTCATGAGGATATTGTAAATCAAGTTAGAGATAAAATGCCTCAAGAAGAAAGCCTTTATGATCTAGCAGAATTATTTAAAGTATTTGGAGATTCAACACGAATCAGGATATTATGGGCTTTACATGAAGCTGAAATGTGTGTTTGTGATATCGCTGTATTACTTAACATGACACAATCAGCAATTTCCCATCAGCTGAGAGTCTTAAAACAAGCTAATTTAGTGAAAAACAGAAAAGAAGGGAAAGTAGTATGTTATTCATTAGTTGATGATCATGTAAGAGAAATATTTGACCAAGGTCTAATTCATATCAACGAGAAGTAGTAATGCGGTAGAATAGAATATTTTTTGAAGATATTTGGGCATATATTTAAGTCTTCATTTCAAATGAGCAATGCTTCAAGAAAATTTGAAAAAGACTTGTAGTATTTTTAATAAAATTACAAATAATATTTAGGAGGATTTAATAATGAAAAAGAAATTTATACTTGAAGGTTTAGAGTGTGCAAATTGCGCGGCAAAAATGGAAAAGGCTATTAATGAGCTTGATGGAGTGAAAGAAGCTACTGTTAACTTTATGACCACAAAACTCGTTATTGATGGTGAGGATGAAAAAATGCCAACAATAATAGCAGAGGCCGAAAAAATAGTTAAAAAACTCGAACCCGATACAACTATGAAAAAGGCTTAAAGGAGGCTATTTAGTATGACAAAACGACTATGGCGAATAATTATTGGTGCAGTGGTGTTTGCTGCAGCAATAATTATAAATATTGAATGGTTACAGATTGCTCTCTTTATAATAAGTTACATTATTGTAGGTGGAGATGTTGTAAAAAAAGCTGTAAAAAATATTTTTAAAGGTCAAGTTTTCGATGAAAACTTTTTAATGAGTATTGCAACAATTGGTGCATTTTTAATCGGTGAGTATCCTGAAGGTGTTGCAGTTATGCTGTTTTATCAAGTTGGAGAACTGTTTCAAAGCTATGCAGTTGGTAAGTCGAGAAAGTCAATTGCAAGCCTTATGGATATTCGACCAGATTATGCAAATGTTAAAAAAGGCGATGAACTTGTTAGGACTGACCCGGATGAAGTACAAATTGGAGATATTATTGTAATTAAAGCAGGAGAAAAAATTCCCCTTGATGGCAAGGTAATTGAGGGATATTCAATGATTGACACATCAGCTCTTACTGGCGAGTCTGTGCCTCGTGAAGTAGAGGTTGGAAGTGATATTCTAAGTGGCTGCATCAACATTAATGGAGTTATTACGGCGGAGGTTACCAAGGAATTTGGAGAATCTACTGTAAGTAAGATTCTTGATTTAGTTGAAAATGCAAGTAGTAAAAAATCCAATTCAGAACAATTTATTACGAAGTTTGCGAGATATTATACACCGGTTGTGGTTATAATTGCAGTTTTACTAGCTATTATACCGCCTCTTGTTATAGAGGGGGCAACCTTTAGCGTCTGGATATATAGAGCACTAGCATTCCTTGTGGTATCCTGTCCGTGTGCTTTAGTTATTTCAATTCCTTTGAGTTTCTTCGGTGGAATAGGTGGAGCCTCAAAAAAAGGTATTTTAGTTAAAGGTAGTAACTACCTTGAAGCATTGGCTCAAACAGAGATTGTTGTTTTTGATAAAACAGGTACACTAACGAAAGGTGTATTTAATGTACAGGAAATTCATCCAGAAGGAGTTTCTAAGGAAGAGTTACTAGAATTAACTGCATATGTGGAAAGCTATTCCAATCATCCGATTTCACTTTCACTGAAACGTGCATATGGAAAAGAAATAGATAATGTACGTATTTCAGATGTAGAAGAGATATCAGGTCATGGTGTTATTGCAACAGTAGATGGCAAAAAGGTTATGGCAGGAAATATCAAACTTATGAAAATGATGGATATCCCTTATTTCAAGGGAGAACTAATTGGTACTGTCGTACATGTTGCTGTTAATAACCAATATATAGGTTATATTGTAATTGCCGATGAGGTAAAGCCAGATTCAGCACAGGCAATCAAGGAACTTAAGGCAGCTAATATTAAACAAACAGTTATGTTGACAGGTGATAATAAAAGTGTTGGTTCAAAAGTTGCTAAAGAGCTTGGTCTTGATAAGGTTTATGCAGAACTGTTGCCAGCAGACAAAGTTGAAAAACTAGAAGAATTATTTTCGCAAAAATCTAAAAAAGGTAAACTTGCTTTTGTTGGTGACGGAATCAATGATGCACCTGTATTAGCTCGTGCAGACATTGGAATAGCAATGGGTGGTTTAGGTTCTGATGCGGCCATTGAAGCTGCTGATATTGTAATTATGACTGATGAGCCATCGAAAATTGCTACTGCAATGAAAATTTCTAAAAAGACACTAAAAATTGCACATCAAAACATAGTATTTGCAATTGGAATAAAAATAATTGTTCTTATTTTGAGTGCT
>JAUSPO010000084.1 GCA_030656575.1 Bacillota bacterium | reverse complement strand
TAAAAAACCTCTCTTTATTCGAGAGGTTTTCCACAATTATTTTCCTTTATACTGCGGCTCCTCTTCTTCTATTTCCTGTATTCTTGTTTTTAAGCCTTCCACAATGCTTTTTGTCTGATTGGCAAACTGTGAAAAAGAATCTTTTACGGTTTGGTTTTCAGTCTCCAATGCAAATGATTCAAAATCTGCCTGTGCACTTTTCAAGCTGGAAAGTGTCGTTTTTAACTTTTTCCCAACTGTCATAACCTGCCTCCTCAAATAAAAATTCTTCTTTTTTAGTTTACCCTAAATAAGAAGAATTCCATACTTCCGGAAAAACATATATATCTATAAAAACAAAAATTTTTTTACCCTTCTTCAGACTGCGTTCCCACAGCATATATATCCGGTCTGGGAGCATAATAATCTTTTCCCAGATGTTCTCTGAATACTTCCTCACCTTTCTCATAAAAGATTCTTATAGTTTCTACAGTATAACCTGGTTTACCCTCCTGAATCAATAATTTATATGTTGAAGGTCTGTCTTCTGCTTGACGATAATGTACAGGTGGTGCAATGGTATAAAAATTTTGTGTTATTATTTTTATTTCCTGTTTCTGACTGGGATCCCCGAATAATACAGCCTTTAATTGATTGCCTAAAACCTGCATATGAATTAATAAATGTGAAGATGAATTGTTGCTAAACTTTAAGTCAAGATAGTTATAAGATATTGTTGCATCCAATCCTGGGGGAAGGTATCCAACTGGTAGTCCGTGATTATATCTTTCTTCGATCTTAAGTCCTGCTAAAAGTACTGCATTATAAAGTGTTGATGATACCTGGCAAATTCCACCTCCAGCACCCATTACAATCTGTTCATTTACGATAATGGGAGCATCCCTGTAACCTGCAGCCAGAGATGCATCGCCGACGATCTGATTAAATGAAAACAAATCTCCAGGAGCAAGAACAATATTATCAATAGATTTTGCTGCTAGAACAATATTATGTGCCCTATTTTGATCTTTTTGGTCAAACAAAGTGCCAGCGGCAGTTATCTCATCTTTAATGCCCATCTCCAGTATCTTGGAAGTTGTTACTTCCGGATACTGTAATAATTCATCCACTGGCATTTCTATGGGATACGAGGGCCAATAATATAGTATGTCTAGAATCCGGGTATCTAAGTGGTCTAAATTTAAAATTCTACCGTATTCATGCGGTTTAAACTTTATTATGCCGTCTTCTGCCCATACCTCTGCATTTTGTGCTGAATGGTTTCTCTCATTTAAATTGGAAATTAGACTGTTAAATTTCACCTCTGATATTGTAAATAATCCTGGTAAAGTTTTGCCGCTCCTGTAGATCTTTATTTTTTCCAGATAATTGAGAGAACTACTTAAAGTGACTATTTCCTCTAACATTTTTTCTTTATCCAGTGATATCCCCATTTCAGCAAGTGAAAGCTTTAACTCCATCTCCTTGTCAGGCAGATAAATTAATATTTCTTTACTTTCAAGATCCATCTTCATTTCTTCTAAGATCGCATCTATTTCTCCGTAAAATTTTCCACCGACGTAGATTTGCCCAACGAAGATGCCTGGATTAGCTTTTTCCCGAAAATAAATATATTCTGTTATAAGCAAGCAGGAAATTATTAATACAATAGCAATTAACAATCTCAAACCTGTTTTCCCGATTATTCTCAAATTTAACATACCATTTATCTTCATTTTGATCACACATCTTTTCCCTACACATTTCTTATCAATATAATTATGTAATTTTTTCAATTACTATGCGTAAAAAAAGCCTGTGAACAAAGTCACAGGCAATAAAATGATGTAGTAACATTAAATTTATTCTAAAATAGCTTATAGCATTGAAAGAAAAACCCCTGCTGCAACGGCAGAACCAATAACTCCAGCCACATTTGGACCCATGGCATGCATTAAAAGGTAATTGTTTGGATTGGCCTCTTTTCCAACTACCTGAGAAACTCTGGCTGCCATAGGCACTGCAGAAACCCCGGCAGAACCAATTAACGGGTTTATTCCGCCATTTGTCAGCTTGCACATTAGTTTCCCCATAAGTACACCTGCAGCAGTACCAACAGCGAAAGCAATTAAGCCTAAAGCAATGATTTGTAGTGTCTGTGGTGTTAAAAAATAGCCGGCACTTGCTTTTGCTCCAACAGTTATCCCAAGGAAAATAACTACGATATTATTCAATTCATTTTGTGCGGTTTTACTGAGACGTTCTGTTACCCCACATTCTCTTAAAAGATTACCAAACATTAACATCCCTAAAAGAGGTATAGCAGCAGGCAGAAAAAGGCCGGTCAGAATTATAACAATAATGGGAAAAAGAATTTTCTCTTTTTTGGATACCGGCCTTAACTGCTTCATCACAATCTTTCTTTCTGCTTTCGTTGTGAGAGCCTTCATAATTGGAGGCTGAATAATAGGTACAAGGGCCATGTATGAGTATGCTGCAATGGCAATTGCACCGAGAAGTTCTGGTGCCAGTCTGGATGCGAGAAAAATAGCTGTAGGGCCGTCAGCACCCCCAATAATACCTATAGAAGCAGCCTGCTGTGGTGTAAATCCCAGCATTATTGCGCCAATAAATGTTGTAAAAATACCAAACTGGGCTGCTGCCCCCAGCAGAAGAGTCTTTGGATTGGCTATTAAAGGGCCAAAATCTGTCATAGCACCTACACCGAGAAAAATTAAGGGAGGATATATTCCCAATTCAATACCTTGATAAAGATAGAAAAGAAGTCCTCCTACCTGATCTCCTACGGGAGAATCCATGATGGTGCTCAAGGGTAAATTTACTAAGAGCATACCAAAACTTATAGGCACCAACAAAAGAGGTTCATATTTTTTGGCAATACCCAGGTATAAAAGAAAAAGGGCAATAATGATCATCAATACCTGAGGAAAGTTTAAGTGAGCAAACCCTGTCGATAAAACAAAATCCATGAGCTCTGCAAGCATTTCTACCCCTCCCTGGCTTATTCAATCACTATCATAGTGTCACCGGTATTAACCGTTGAACCAACTGCAACATTGATCGATTTTATTACACCTGACGTGGGAGCGGTTACTTCGTTCTCCATTTTCATCGCTTCCAGGATCAGTAATACATCTCCTTCGTTAACATTGTCACCTACTTTTACCTTGACATCCAACACCGAACCCGGCATGGGAGCCGATACTGAAGAATCATTCCCAGCTTTTGTTTGGGGGTTTGCTGCAGGAGCAGATGCCGCCGCTGGCTTAACAACCTTTGCGTCTTGTGATACCGCCTGTGTAGTTTTTTGAGTATCTTGTACAGCGGGAGCAGTAGAAATTGTCTTGGTACCATTTTCTTCCTCAACAACGACCTCAAAGGGTTCTCCATTAACATAAACCTTGTATTTTTTCATCTAAACTTCCCCCTTCTAAGTAATACGAAATCTTGTCTCAAGTTTAATAATCTAGTCCTACCGGCTTGGGACCACATATCATTTTGCGGTTCAGACAGTTTTATTGCATTAATCTTAGAATATCCTGCGCCCTTAGTATCCAGAGCAAATAAAATAGCCCCCATTGAGGCAGCAATTATTTCCGGTCTAACAGTATGGGTAATCTCTTTTCCATCACCATCAGCTGCGGCTTCAATTTTATTGTCACTTATTTCTTTTCTCTCTTTTTTTTCCCGGGGGGCATTTATCTTGCCAAGAAACTCCAAAACGAATGCCAGCAGGAGAAGCGTCAGAACAACAATTGTAAAACCAATCACCAAAATTTCAAACCCATAGGCAATGTTATTCATTACCTAACCTCCTATTTTATTTATTTAATAATTTATACTTTTTTCACCTCCTCTGAAGTTACATTCGGATCCAAGTTCCCACCCTTTTCTTATTGCTTTAATATTTAAATCCACTGTATGGGGCGGCACCCTCATCTTTAGTGCTTTCTCAACAGTAGAGACATCCAGAATACCGCTTATAGCCGTAAGAACCCCAAGCGCTACCATATTAGCAGTTATTTCATTACCAAGGTCTTCCCTGGTCGTTCTTATGATTGGAAAAACATTTACCCTGATAAGGAACAATTTAGGATCGACTTGCTCATCCACAATTATAACACCTTTTGGTCTAACGCTATAGCAATATTTTAAATAAGATTCCGGAGACAAAGCAAGGAAATAATCAGCTTCCTCCACATTTAAAAAATCTATTGGATTACTGCTGATGATAACCTCTGCCTTACTTGCCCCTCCTCTAGCTTCAGGTCCGTAACTTTGACTCTGCACAACGAATTTCCCTTCCAGATTAGCTGCCTCAGCTAACACTATCCCTGCAAGGATTAGTCCTTGTCCACCTGTTCCACTGAGCCTGATATTATATTTTAGATGAGCATTCTTCTTCATTTTTTATCCACCTTAGCGGACTTTTTGATTACTCGTGCATGGAAAACCTGATTCATCATGTACCAAACCTGTCACATGAAACCTGTAACCCTCACCGAATGGAGCCATTTTGGGAGGCTCATTATCCTCCGCGGCATAAGGGAGATATTTTTCTGGTGAGACATATGGTATCTGCCTGTTAACAATCTTAATCTTTTCGTATTTACTCAAATCAACACTTTCCCGCAAATGACCGATAGTTTCGTCAACAAGGAGAATCACAGGAGTTCTAAATCTTTCAGAATAATTAAAAGCCATAATTGTGAGGTAATATACTTCCTCTACCGAAGCAGGGCAGAGTGTGATAATTGTATGTTCTCCATGGGTACCCCATCTGGCCTGCATGACGTCCCCCTGGGAAGTTAAAGTAGGCGCACCCGTACTAGGGCCCAAACGCTGCACATTAACAATAACACAGGGGATTTCAGTCATAATTGCATAACCAATACTTTCCTGCTTTAAGCTAAAGCCGGGCCCACTGGTTGCTGTCATGGTCTTAATACCCGTCAGAGATGCTCCAATAACTGCAGATATAGACGAAATTTCATCCTCCATTTGAATAAAGGTGCCATCATAAGAGGGAAGCTTTTTCGCAAGTATTTCTGCAATTTCTGTTGACGGTGTTATGGGATATCCGGCATAAAATGCCACTCCTGCCTTAATAGCTGCTTCAGCACAAGCTTCATTCCCCTGCAGCAGATGCCTTTTCATGGTCCCTTTCCTCCAACTCGATAGCAAAATCCGGACACCGTAACTGGCATAAACCACATAGTATACAGTCTTCCGGTCTGACAGGGACAGACTTTCCTTTTCTCATTTCAAAAACATTTTTGGGACAAAATTCAACGCAAATTCTACAGCCTTTACACCAGGCATCATTAACCTTTACCAACTCAAGGTTTTTTTTTGTATTATTAGATTTCATTTATTTTCACCTTACTGTCAAATATCTTTAAGTTAAGGAATTACAAAAAAAAAGAACCACATGGTTTAAATATTCTTGATAAAAACTATGAAACCCTTTTTTCCTATAATTTAAACAATTATTAAAGTGACTTTTTTATACTTCTCATCTTCTCAACACAAGTATAATCCACTGTAATATTGCCGAGCAAAGGCGCAGAACCTATCTCCTCATCATGGAAATCGGACCCACCCGTTATTAAGAGATCATATTTAAAGGCTATTTCCTTATACCTGAAAATAGCATTAATATCGTGGTCAGGATGAAATACCTCAATCCCGGAAAGACCTCCTTTTATTAATGAGGGAATCAGTTCATCAACGTCGTAAATTCCTGGATGAGCCAGAACAGGAATCCCTCCTGCCTTCACAATCATGTCGATTGCTTCAAAGGTATTAACTTTAAAACGTTCCACATAAGCAGGACAATCTTTGCCAATAAATTTTTGAAAGGCTTCCCTGGATGATTTACAGTAACCTTTTTGGCAGATAACAGCAGCAAGATGAGGTCTGCCCAATATATCACCTTTGATCGTTTTAAGTATATCTGAGAGTTCAATATTAAGCCCTAATTTTTTTATTTTCTCAACCATACTGACCATTCTTTCAAAGCGGCTGACTTTAACAGTATTTAGTATTTCTGCAAGATTAACATTATCCTGACTGCAGTAATAACCAAGAATATGAAGTTCATTACCCTCATAATCCGTACTAAACTCAAATCCGGGAATAATTTCCACCCCGAATTTTCTGCCAGCTACTTCTGCATCTGCAATTCCCTGCATGGTATCATGATCTGTAATTCCTAAAGCGGCAAGTTTTTTAAAATATCCTTTTTCTACCACTTCATAAGGACTTAAAGTACCATCCGAAAAAGTAGTATGAACATGCAAATCAACCTTTCCCATAAAAACCTCCATAACCAGACGTAAGAAAGATCATCTCATCAGCTTGATAATCCGTTTTTAGTGTTTACATTATTTCTTTAATCACCCGTAGAAAATTTTCAAATAATATTTTATTAAGATCGCTTTCTTTAAATCCTCTTGACCGAAGTCCTTCCACAAGTAAATGTAAAGATGATACGTCATATATTCCTTCCAAAGTTTTTCCTTCCATTCCATCAAAGTCCGTACCAATGCCCAGATGATTAATTCCGGCCACTTCCGCTATATGTTCAAAATGATTTAATAACATTTCCAGGTTTGGGGTCTTTTCATGAATAAATGGGGGATATAAAGTCAGGCCTACAACTCCCCCGTTTTCCTTTAATGCCCTAAGCTGCTGGTCTGTAATATTGCGATGGTGGTTACATATTTTCCTGGCGTTTGCATGAGATATAATTACAGGGGTATTTGAGAGCATAAGAACATCAAAAAAACCTTTTTCCGCTATATGAGCAAGGTCAATAATCATTCCCAGACTATTCATTTCCTTTATTACTTTCTTACCAAAACGCGTCAACCCCCCACCTGTTTGCCTTTCACCTACTCCATCAGCAATTTCATTTCTTTGATTCCAGGTAAGTCCCAAAACCCGTATACCCAGACGAAAAAGCATTCTCAAAACAGCTATCTCTCCTTCAAGAGCTTCTCCTCCTTCAACAGTAAGCACTGCCGCGATTTTTCCCTGATTGTTAACCCTCAAGAGATCGTTATAACTATGAATTACTTCCAATCTCTCATAACAGGGTTCGACTGTACGATAAAATGCATCTAATAGCTGTATAGATCTGTTTAACGCTTTTGCAGGCTTATATTCCGGTTCAATATATAAGGCAAAAAATTGAACCTTCAGACCCGCTGCCTCCATACGTGGCAAATCTAATTGAGCCAAATTATTTGTATTTAAAAAATCATATTCTCCCATTTCTCCTGTAAAATAATGGACTGTATCACAATGTGAATCAATAATACCTTTACTAGTAAGAGTTTTTTTATTCATTTTTTTTGCTCTCCCCATCTTAATCTTAATTATATAATATCGTTAAAGAACAAAAGCTCCATTACAACCAATATTGTAGATTTATTTTTAACACAAAAAAACACACCTTTATAGGGGTGTCTTTTATTAATAATAAAAATATAATAATTTCTTTTTAGCGAGGTTGAATAATTAGTTTAATTGCAGTTCTTTCTTCACCATCAATCTGAATATCTGTAAAAGCAGGAATGCAGATTAAATCCATACCGCTTGGGGCAACAAATCCTCTGGCAATAGCTACTGCCTTCACTGCCTGGTTTAGTGCTCCAGCTCCAATAGCCTGTAGTTCTGCCCCCCCCCGCTCTCGCAAAACACCAGCTAAAGCTCCAGCCACAGAATTTGGATTAGATTTTGCTGAAACCTTTAATACTTCCATTAATAAATTGTCCTCCTTTAGAGAATATTTACTTTGTTTATTATATTCTCCAGTATATAAATATTTCCTTCCTTTAATTTAAAATAATTTTTATATTCTTTTTAATATTACTTATTATTGTTTTCTATTTATCGAAAACATAAACTTTTCCCGATTCCCTGAAAGCAAATAAATTTTCTTCTTCATTTGCTTTTTTACTGGATAGCAGATACTCTATAAATTCATCCCTTTCTGTAATTTCTTTCTCAAGACAACTATCATTGCGGATGTCCAAAATGACATCGTTTTTAAACTCATTCAAAACCAAGCTGCTGATCAGATTTACCTCTTCAAACGAAATGTTATCCTTGTTCAGTGTCACCTGCAGCAAAGTCCATGAGTGCACCATTTTTTTGCTTAGTTTCGGTAAGACTTCATCTAAAGCAGACAGTTTAGTATATGCTTTTAAACTTTCATTCAATTCTCTTTTAAATCTTATGTATCTTCCGTGCCCAATGTCCAATTTCAACATGAAGGATAATTTTATTGATGATTTAATTAAATTATAATTTATTGTAAATATTTCGGGAAATTGAACCAACAAAAATATTAATAAGTTTACATTTGATAACTCCTCAGAGGTTTGTTTTAACTTCATGAAACCAACTCCCATATTTTTATTAAACTTAAAAAGTAAATGAATTAAAATATTCAATAATAGCTTAATGAATTCCTTCTAAAAAAAGAAAAAAGTGCCTTTCGGCACTATTTACCATTAATGATAATTTTATCTTGCATACTCAATAGCCCTGGTTTCTCTTATTACTGTGACCTTGATTTGCCCAGGGTACTCAAGCTCTTTTTCTATTTTTTTAGTAATATTTCTCGCCACTTGAATTGCAGTTAAATCATCAATTTTATCAGGTTTAACCATAATACGTATTTCACGGCCTGCTTGAATAGCATAAGATTTTTCGACTCCTTCAAAAGAATCTGCAATGTCCTCAAGTTTTTCCAGCCGCTTGATATACGACTCTAATGTTTCCCTCCTGGCTCCGGGTCTTGCAGCAGATATGGCATCAGCTGCCTGAATTAATACCGCTTCAAGGGTTTGAGGCTCAATATCCCCATGATGTGCGCCGACAGCATTAACAATTTCGGGTGTCTCACGGTATTTCTTTGCCAACTCTGCTCCATTTACAACATGAGGACCTTCAGTTTCATGATCTAAGGCCTTACCGATATCATGGAGCAAACCTGCTCTCTTTGCAAATTTGACATCAAGATTTAACTCAGAAGCTATGATACCTGCCAGATGTGCTACTTCGATAGAATGTTTTAGTACGTTCTGACCGTAGCTGGTCCGATACTTCAATCTACCAAGCAATCTTATAAGCTCTGCATGAAGACCATGAACACCTATATCAAAAGCTGCCTGTTCTCCCGCTTCTCTTATTTGAACCTCTACTTCATTTCTGGCTTTTTCTACCATTTCCTCTATTCTGGCAGGATGAATACGTCCATCAATGATAAGTTTTTCCAGAGCAATACGTGCAACTTCTCTTCGAATGGGGTCAAAGCCCGACAAAATCACTGCCTCCGGAGTATCATCAATAATTAAATCTATTCCGGTCAGGGTTTCAAGAGTACGAATATTCCTTCCTTCCCGTCCGATTATGCGCCCTTTCATCTCGTCATTTGGTAAATTAACAACTGATACAGTTGATTCTGAAACATGATCCGCGGCACATCGTTGAATAGCCTGGGTAATAATTTCTCTGGCTTTCTTGTCTGCTTCACCCTTTGCCTGCATTTCAACGTCCTTTATCATTTGAGCAATTTCATGTTGAATTTCATCTTTTACCCTCTGCAAAATCAATTCTTTTGCTTCTTCAGTAGAAAGACCGGATATCTTCTCCAACTCAGTAAGCTGCTGTTTATAAATTCCGGATACTTTTTCCCGAATAAGGATATTTTCTTCTTCCTGTTTTTTCAGGTCCTCATCACGTTTTTCTAAATTAGATGTTTTTCTATCCAGGTTTTCTTCTTTCTGAAGTATTCGCCGTTCCAGACGCTGCAACTCTATTCGACGTTCCTTTGTTTCTTTCTCAAGTTCGGTTCTTAATTTGTGAACTTCTTCTTTAGCTTCTAATATTTTTTCTTTTTTTAGAGATTGAACTTTTTCTTCTGCTTCATTTACTATTCTTTTAGCTTCTTCCTCTGCAGATATTATTTTAGCCTCCGCAAGATATTTACGTATAAAGTAACCAGTCCCAATACCCACAAATATGCCAAGTAATATTATAAGAATTGCTAAAGAATCCAATTAATAACTTCACCTCCCGCTATTTCTAGAAAAAATCAACAAAAATAAGCTGTGGTTTCACAGCTTAAAATAGAGATGGCCATATTCTTCCTTTGGGGAATAACAGAATGATTAGCATTTTCACTTACCAAGGTTTTATATAAAATGCCACTGGTATAGTATGGCATCACTCTATGGTCAAATCTATTTTAAGGAAACACATTTCCATGATGCAGACCAAACTCACTGTATACTGCACGCTACAGATACTCTCTTTCTTGAAACAATTTTATCTCCTTTATGGCTTTATGTCAAGTAATAAAAAATCTTCCGGAAAAATATTATGATTCCCGAGACTCACATTTCTAAAAAATGTGAGCTCATCCTCAATTTTTATCAGATTGGGTAAAATCCCCACCTGAAACCCCGACGTTCAATTAACTAAACAATTTTCACTTAGTTTCTTTTTTTTCTTCTTGGATGCTGTTTTCAGGCTCGTTTTTATTAACAGGAGATGTGAGATTAAATAAAGCGCGAAGCTGTTTTTCAATATCCCTGCATATGTCCTTCTTTTCCTTTAGGAATTCTTTAGCATTGTCTCTCCCCTGGCCCAACCTTTCTTCTCCGTAAGAATACCATGTGCCGCTCCTTTTAATTATATCCTTTTCAATTGCTAAATCTAGAATACATCCTTCCTGAGAAATACCCTGGCCGAAAATAATATCGAAATCAGCAAATTTAAAAGGCGGCGCCACCTTGTTTTTAACAACCTTTGCCCTCGTTCGGTTGCCAATCATTTCATTACCTTGTTTTATTGTCTCCAGCCTTCTGATATCAAGCCTTACGGACGCATAAAACTTTAAAGCTCTACCTCCGGGTGTAACTTCCGGATTTCCGAACATTATCCCTACTTTTTCTCTAATCTGATTAATAAATATTACCACAGTTTGCGATTTACTGATAGCGCCTGATAATTTTCTCATTGCCTGTGACATCAGTCGTGCCTGTAAGCCGACATGTGTGTCCCCCATCTCGCCCTCAATTTCTGCCCTCGGGACTAGTGCTGCTACAGAATCTACAACCAGAACGTCAATTGCTCCACTGCGAACTAATGATTCGGCAATTTCCAGGCCCTGCTCGCCTGTATCAGGTTGGGAAACAAGTAATTCATCAATATCCACGCCAAGTTTTCCTGCATATACCGGATCAAGGGCATGCTCAGCATCTATAAATGCCGCAAATCCTCCATTTTTTTGAGCTTCGGCAACAACATGCAGGGCGACGGTGGTTTTTCCTGAAGACTCCGGCCCAAAAACTTCAATTATTCTTCCCTTGGGCAGCCCCCCTACTCCCAGTGCAATATCAAGAGGCAGTGCTCCGGTAGATATGGCAGAAATGTTAGCTCTTGTATCTGAACCAAGCTTCATAACCGCTCCCTTACCAAATTGTTTCTCTATTTGCATAAGTGCCGCTTCTAATGCCTTCTTTTTTTCCATTTTTTAAACATCCTCCGTTCAATTAAAGGTAAATTTATAAATTAATATAAAACACCTGTTTGCCTTATAATTAGTAATTCTTTACACAATGAGAAATTCCTGCTTAATTACTTCTTTTTAAATAAATATTTTGTAACTACTCAGCCAATAGGTTACTTAATCGCTCGGGACGCAAAGCATGGGGACGGTTCCATCGTCTTCCCACTAGCTATGGTAAGGCGACACACCCCATTTTTCAAGTGGTATGGG
>JAUSPO010000083.1 GCA_030656575.1 Bacillota bacterium | reverse complement strand
GGGGGTACATAATGAGCAATGAAAGATACCAAGGAAAGTTTTTTGAGTATTTTGGCGAATTGAACGATACAAGACAAGAAGGTAAAGTCCACCACAAATTAACGGATATTCTATTTATTGTGGTCTGTGGAATCCTTTGTGGACACGATGAATGGGATGATATTTGTACATGGGCGAGTGCATCGACAAGTCAAGCATGGTTAAAAAAATACATTGCTGTAGCGAATGGGATCCCGTCCTTATCTACGCTCAAACGAGGGTTTGCTGTGATTGAATCCAAGGAATTTTCAAGCCGGTTTATTGAATGGATGGCGGCAGCGATCAACTTGCCGGTCAAAGATATTATTTCTGTGGACGGAAAAACATCGCGTGGCTCCAAGGATAAGAGTAAAGAGCAAAAAGCTCTACATATCGTCAGCGCTTTTTGTCATTCGCATGGTCTGATCGTTGGGCAAACGAGGACAGATGAGAAAAGCAATGAAATCACAGCCATCCCTGAGCTACTGGATCAATTGATGATCAAAGGCTGTATTGTATCCATCGATGCGATGGGTGCGCAGAAAAAGATCGTGAAAAAGATTGTTGTGGAAAAAGAAGCGGATTATGTCATCAACCTCAAAGGAAACCAAGAAACGCTTCATAATGAAGTGAAAGAGTACTTTGAAGAGTTGACGCAGTCCGGAGAGTTGCCCAATCTTCAGAAACAAACCGAAACAGAAAGCAAAATTGGTGTTTATACTACACTTGAAAAAGGGCATGGACGAATCGAAAGACGAACCTATTTCTATTCAACAGATCTCGATTGGATGATTGATGCTAAACGCGACTGGACGAAACTTACGGGGATTGGAATGGTTATCCGCGAAGTTGAATTTATCTCTGAACCAATCAAAAAAACCATGGAAACCGCTCATTATATCGGGAGTGTCGACAATGTAACTGACTTTGCTTCGGCTGCTCGAAACCATTGGGGCGTGGAAAGCATGCATTGGAGCCTTGATGTTACATTTAAAGACGACCAAAATCGAACGCGGGAAGCTGCGGCATCACAAAATTTAGCGATTGCAAAACGAATGGTATTCAACGTTCTTAAAAACGAAACTAAAATCAAGCCGAAAATGAGTAAGCCCAACAAAAGGATCGTAGCAGCAACGGATTCTGAATATCGTGATGTCTTGATCAACATGATTTTGAATCAAAGCTAACTTTTTTGAAAAAGGGGTATGGATGATTACCGTCTGTTTCCACAATGGGACGGCTGGTTTCCTGATGCTTTAAGAACAGATGAAATGAGTAGTAGAACTAAAAACAGGGCTGAAAGTGTAAAAAGACAACAGTAAATTTACTTCAGCTTCCTTATATTCATTTTTTTGTAAATCTTCTCTAAAACGCTATGGAAATATATGGGTTCATGAATTCGCCGTGAACTTTTTATTTTTCCCTCTTGACATAGCTGATAGCAGTTGCTACAATAGGATGAAAACTTAAAGTGCCTTTAAACCAGTCCGGAGAGGCTGGAAAGGAGTTACGATCTACTTAATCTATCTGCGATAGATTATAACCTCCTGAGCCGTCCGGCTGGGAGGTTTTTTAGTATCTAAGTTTCTTACCTGAAAATTACAAAGGAGGTAAACGCATGCAGGCTCGACTCGTCTTGGAAGATGGCTCTCTTTTCACGGGCAGCGCGCAGGGGGCTAAAGGTGAAGCATGGGGTGAAGTTGTTTTTAATACAAGCATGACCGGTTATCAGGAGATTTTGACGGATCCGTCTTATTGCGGTCAGATACTTACAATGACTTTTCCTCTCATCGGTAACTACGGTATTAATTCGGAAGACTTTGAATCAAGACGCCCCTTTTTAAGGGGCTTTATTGCGCGTGAGTTTTGCACCAATCCAAGCAACTGGCGCTCTGTGATGACTGTGGGTGACTTCCTAAAAGAAAACAATATTATAGCCATGGATGGCATCGACACTAGAGCCATAACACGGCATATCAGGGAAAAAGGGGCTATGAAAGGAATTATAACTACAGAAGATACACCCCTTGAAGCCCTCCGGGAAAAGGTAAAAAAGCTCCCCGGCATCTCAGAAATGGACTTAATTCCGGAAGTCACAACTGAAGAGATTTACTCATGGGAAAACAGCGACCCTCACATCGTCGTGATTGATGTTGGCCTAAAGCTATCCATTGCTCGCTCGCTGCATAAGACAGGCTGTCGTATTACAGTAGTACCCGCTTCGCTGAATGCCGGTGATATTATGGATTTAAAACCAGACGGGCTGATGATCTCAAACGGACCTGGAGATCCACAGAATACTAAGGAAGTTGTAAAAGTAATCCAGGAGCTTGCAGGTAAAATTCCCATCATGGGGATCTGCCTGGGGCACCAGATTATCGCTCTGGCCCTGGGAGGAAAAACTTACAAACTTAAATTCGGCCACCGGGGGGCTAACCATCCGGTTAAAGATCTGATCAGAGATAAGGTCTATATTTCCTCCCAAAATCACGGATTCGCCGTAGACGAAGACAGCCTCCCCCATGGACTTTCTGTTACCCAGCGCAACCTCAACGATGATACTGTGGAAGGCCTTCAGGATAATAAGTTAAGAATAACAACCATCCAGTATCATCCGGAGGCATTTCCCGGCCCATCAGATTCACACTATCTCTTTGATCGCTTCTTGGAGCAGGTAACAGTTTGATAGGATAATTTAAGAATTAAAAGAATATATTCAGGAGGTGCCCTCAAAAATGCCTAAAGACCCCACCATAAAGAAAGTGATGGTAATAGGTTCAGGCCCCATCGTGATCGGTCAGGCGGCGGAATTTGACTACGCCGGTTCCCAGGCCTGCCGCTCTCTCAAAGAAGAGGGTGTTCAGGTTGTACTGGTAAACAGCAACCCGGCAACAATTATGACCGACACAAACATGGCTGATCGCGTTTACCTGGAACCATTAACTGCAGAGTTCATTACCCGCATTCTGGAAAAAGAAAAACCCGACGGGCTTTTACCAACCCTTGGCGGACAGGTAGGGTTGAATATAGCCGAAGAAATAGCACGACAGGGAGTTCTTGATCGCCTTGGTGTCCGTCTGCTTGGAACTCCCCTGGAAACCATAGAAAAAGCGGAAGATCGGGAAAAATTTAAAGAAATGCTGGAGGAAATTGGTGAACCAATCCCCCACAGCGGCATTGTCTCTTCCATAGAAGATGCCCTGGAGCTTGCCCATGAAATCGGCTACCCTGTTATCGTCAGGCCTGCATATACTATGGGCGGATCGGGAGGGGGCATGGCCAAAGACGCGGAAGAGCTTCAGGAAGTATCCAGAAGAGGTTTAAAGTACAGCCCTATCCAGCAGCTCCTCATCGAGAAAAGCGTCAGCGGGTGGAAAGAAATAGAATTTGAAGTTATGCGCGACAGTGCCGATAACTGCATTGCAATCTGCAGTATGGAGAATATTGACCCCATGGGAGTTCACACCGGGGACAGCATTGTTGTGGTCCCCGCCCTGACCCTTACTGACCGGGAGTTCCAGATGCTGCGCACCGCCTCCTTGAAAATTATTCGTGCCCTGGGTATCGAAGGCGGCTGTAATATTCAATTTGCCATGGACCATTCAAGTTATAACTATTATGTCATAGAAGTAAATCCGAGGGTGAGCCGTTCCAGTGCTCTGGCTTCCAAGGCTACAGGTTATCCCATCGCCAAGGTGGCCAGTAAGATAGCTGTCGGCCTGAGGCTTGATGAAATTAAAAATGCCATCACAGGCAAAACATGGGCCTGCTTTGAACCTACTATCGATTATTGTGTAGTGAAGTTTCCCCGCTGGCCTTTCGACAAGTTTGCCACTGCCGACCGTACGCTGGGGACGCAAATGAAAGCTACAGGAGAAGTGATGTCACTTGGCCGTTCATTTCAGGAAGCCCTGCTCAAGGCAGTCCGTTCCCTGGAAATAGGAGTAGTTCATCTGGAAATTCCCGAAATAAAAACCCTTTCTTATTCCGCGTTAAGAAGTGAGCTTTCCACTCCCACAGATTGCCGCCTTTTCGCAGTTGCCGAAGCAATACGCAGGGGAATTCCTCTTGTGGAAATAAACTTCCTTTCCCGGATCGACTTCTTTTTCCTGCATAAATTAGAGCAGATCGTCCAGCTGGAAGAAAAGCTGAAAACCTGCCGCGAAGAAGGATTGACCAAAGAACTGCTCTTTTCTGCCAAGTATTATGGTTTTGCCGACGCTGCCATTGCAGGGTTGATTGGGGTTGAAGAAAAAGAAGTGCGTTCCCTGCGGCAAAAGTACAATATTAACCCTGTCTATAAGATGGTTGATACCTGCGCTGCAGAGTTTGACGCCGAAACACCCTACTATTACTCCACTTACGACCAGGAAAATGAATCCATTCCTTCTGACAATAAAAAAATGGTGGTCCTGGGGGCTGGCCCCATCCGCATTGGGCAGGGAATCGAATTTGATTATTGCTCTGTTCATGCATCGTGGGCCCTGAAATCAGAAGGCATTGAATCTATCATTATCAACAACAATCCGGAAACAGTAAGTACAGACTTCGATACTTCCGATCGCCTTTATTTTGAGCCTCTTCTCCCTGAAGATGTCTTCAATATTCTTGATCTGGAAAAACCGTCTGGAACAATTGTACAGTTCGGAGGGCAGACAGCAATCAACCTGGCCGAACCACTGGCCAGCGCCGGGTACAGGATTATCGGAACAACTGTGGAAGATATTGATGCAGCTGAAAACCGTCAAAGTTTCGACGATCTCCTTGAAGCACTGAAGATCCCCCGCCCCGCAGGAGGTACAGCCGTAACCACTGAACAGGCTGAAACGATTGCGGAAAGAATCGGATACCCCGTCCTTGTACGCCCGTCTTACGTTTTAGGAGGCAGGGCTATGGAAATCGTTTATGATACGAGGGATCTCAGAGAATATATGGTCTCAGCAGTGAGAGTCTCTCCCAACCACCCCGTATTAGTTGATAAATATCTGAAAGGCATTGAACTTGAGGTTGACGGAATCGCTGATGGAAAAGATTGTCTTATCCCCGGCATCATGGAACATATTGAAAAAGCAGGGATCCATTCCGGCGACAGTATTGCAGTTTATCCTCCTGTAAATGTATCTTCGGAACTGCAGGAAAAAATAATTTCATACACCTGCCAGCTGGCCGTGGCACTTAATATTAAGGGGAGCTTTAATATTCAATATGTCTACCATAATGAAAACCTTTACGTGATTGAGGTTAACCCCCGGTCGAGCAGGACAGTTCCCTTCCTTAGTAAAGTAACTAACATTCCAATCATAAACCTGGCCACAAAAATAGCTTTGGGTAAAACCCTCGCGGAACTTGGCTATCAGGGGGGGCTTATAAAATCACCACCCTTCGTAAGCATAAAAGCACCAGTCTTCTCCTTTTCTAAACTATTCCTGCTGGAAACCTCTCTGGGACCGGAGATGAAATCAACGGGCGAGGTCATGGGTATAAACACGCATCTGCCCAGAGCACTTTACAAAGCCCTCTTAGCATCAGGATTTCAACTTCCAAAAAGCGGCGATAATGTCCTCATCACAATTGCCGACAAAGATAAAGATGAAGCTCTTCCCTTAATCAGAAAACTCTTCTCCCTTGGATTCAATCTCTTTGCCACGCGAGGGACAGCATTATATCTTGAGGAAGCCGGACTCAAGGTGGAACGCATCAATAAAATACGGGAAGGCTCCCCACATGTTGTGGACATTATACAATCAGGAAAGGTTGACCTGGTGATCAATACCCTTACTAAAGGGAAGATGCCGAAAACCGATGGTTTCCGTATTCGTCGTGCAGCGGTTGAACATAATGTCCCCTGTTTTACATCCTTAGACACTGCTCTTGCCGCAGGGGAAATACTGGAAGAACTGACTCTGGGCGAAGACCCCGGCGTATTGTCCCTGCAGGAATACCTGCAGATGAAATAGAAAGATAAAGATAGATTGTTATGGATTAGTATTAGGAGGCTTCATTTATGGAAAATATTGTAATAACATCTGCTGTTCGTACTCCTATCGGCAGTTTCGGGGGTATCTTTCGCAATGTTGCACCCTATAAACTCGCCTCGACAGTAATTAAAGAGGCTGTAAAAAGATCTAACCTGAAACCGGCACAGGTAGAAGAGGTTATCCTGGGAAACGCCATCATGAGAACGGACGAAGCGAACGTAGCCCGTGTTGCCGCACTGAAAGCGGGTATCCCCCTGGAAGTTCCGGCTTTTACCGTCCAGCGGCAGTGCAGCTCAGGAATGCAGGCCTTAGTCAGCGGTATGCAGGAGCTACTGATCGGTGACAGTGAGATCGTTGTGGCTGGAGGGGTAGAGAGTATGAGCAGTGCCCCTTACGTTTTAAAAACAGTCCGCTGGGGTAATCGCCTGCAGCATGGAGAAATGACGGACTCTCTCTGGGAGATCCTTCACGACCCCAACTACCACATTATGATGGGGCAAACAGCAGAAAACCTTGTAGAAAAATATGATATCAGCAGGGAAGAACAGGATACAATTGCCTGCCGCAGTCATAAAAATGCTGCCGCAGCCATCAAAAACGGTTACTTTGAGAGCCAGATTGTTCCAGTAGGTTCATCAAAAAAGAGAGAATGCCAGATTGATACTGATGAACACCCAAGGCCTGATATCAACATGGAAACCCTTAAAAAATTACCCCCTCTTTTTAAAAAAGGGGGGACAGTTACAGCAGGAAACTCCTCAGGAATAAATGATGGGGCAGCAGCACTGGTACTAATGAAGGAATCCAAAGCAATAGAACTGGGAATAAAGCCAATGGCCCGCATTATAGCTTATTCCTGGGCGGCCGTAGAGCCTTGGTTAATGGGATACGGACCCGTTCCCGCCACGAAGAAAGTACTGAAAAAGGCGAACCTTTCTTTAGCGAATATCCAGCTGATCGAATTAAATGAGGCATTTTCTGCACAATACCTGGCCTGTGAAAAACTCCTTGACCTGAACCGTGAGATCGTGAACGTAAACGGAAGTGGAATAGGCCTTGGGCATCCGGGCGGCTGCACAGGGGCAAGAATTGTTGTATCACTTATTCATGAACTTAAGAGAAGAGATCTAAAGATAGGCTTGGCTTCTTTATGTGTTGCAGGCGGCATGGGAATGTCCATGCTTATAGAAAATTATTAGTTACGGTGACTACTGAGCAGTCAATTTGCACATTTTTTCCCAATCGCGGTTCACTTGCTCTTGGATTAAAGCGACCTCTTCCTGATCAAGAGATCTAAAACGGCGCTGCGGATTAAGATATTTTTCTATAGGAACATGCTCCTCGGGCAGATAATTGATCGTGTACTTTTCCCCATCTTCTACCTCAATGAGAGGAAAAAGCCTGGTCATAACTGCCAGACGGGATAATTCCACCGTTTTATCTGTTGGACTGCCCCAACCCTGAGGGCAGGGAGTGAAAAGATGTAAGAAACGTAAACCCTTTGTCTCCAGCGCTCGTTTGAACTTTGAGATTAAATCTTCTGGGAAAGCAATCGTTGCCGTAGCAGCATAAGGAATGCGGTGAGCGGCCATAATTTTCATAATATCCTTTTTGGGATTTGTTTTTAGCATGGGATCGGGTGTTGTTGTGGAACGGGAACCGTATGGAGTAGCCGAACTTTTTTGCATTCCTGTGTTCATATATGCTTCATTATCATAGCAGACAAACAAAATATCCTCATTTCGTTCAGCAGCACCGGAAAGTCCCTGTAAACCGATATCAAAGGTGCCTCCATCCCCAGCAAGGACTACTACCTGAGTCTGCAAATCTCCCAGTGCTTCAAGTCCTTTCTTGACCCCGCTCCCTGTAGCAGCCGCTGATGGGAACGGACAATGCATCACAACAGTTTCCAAACTGCGTAAGGGAACCACTCCTGAAATAATACTCCAGCAGGATGCAGTAATTACAACAACCACCCTGGGTCCCATTGCCTTCATCAGAAAGCGTACGGCTAAGGCTGGCCCACACCCCGCACAGGCGTTATGGCCGCTTGACATAAACTCCTCCCGGGAAAAATCCCCTACTTGAGTATTAAACATTAAAGGTCTACCCCCCAGATAATTTTATCTCTGCTTTTTTCGGCTCCCTCAATCTTTTCAAGTGCTTTATTAAGCAGGTCTGGTGTCAGGTCCACCCCACCAGAGAGGTTTAACTGAAAAATTTCGCCCTGAAAAGATGTACCCTGAAGCAGAGCACTAAGTTCCTGAGCAAAAATCCCCCCTGCACCGGCTGATAAATTACGGTCTATGACAAGGACTTTCTTTATTTGTGCATTACCCAATAGTGCAGCAATATCCTCATCGGGAAGGGGCCGGAAAAGCCTGAAGCGAAGAAACCCTTTCTTTGAATGGACGCTGCTAAGAGAAGGCAGGACGCTTTTCACAGTCTGTCCCATAGATCCTGCAGTTACTATCACTGTTTCAGCATCATCAAGCCCTATAGATTCCACGAGTGGATAACTTCTGCCAAAAATTTTATAAAATTCATTCTCCATCTTCTTTATTGCTTCCGGCACTTTTTCCATTGTTAAATGAAGTTCCTGTCGGACGCGGGATAAATACCTGGAATCTGTTACTGCCTGTATATTTTGCGGGTTTGAAGGATTAATCGCTGCTTCGCCGGGGGGCAGAGGTAAAAATGCATCCACCTGCTCCTGTTCAGGTGGCTCTACCGCTTCGTAGGTATGAGAAAGGGAAAAACCATCATAGACGACCATGCAGGGAATTCTCGATTCTTCGGCCAGACGAAAGGAAAGGAGTATTGTATCCAGTATCTCCTGCACATCTGCGCAATAAATCTGGATCCATCCTGTATCACGCTGGGAGAGGCTGTCCGTCTGATCCGGTTCAAGACTCCAGGGTGCGCCCATAGACCGGTTTACATTAACCATTACAATGGGCAAGCGGGCCCCGGAAGCCCAGTGCAGCAGCTCATGCATATATGCAAGGCCCTGGCAGGAAGTAGCTGTAAAAGAACGGGCTCCAGCATAAGCTGCCCCTATAAGATATGCCATAGCCGAGTACTCCGACTCCACACTCACATATTCTCCGGGGAAAGTACCCCTTGCCCACATATCGGCGAGATCTTCCACTATCGTTGTCTGTGGAGTAATGGGATAAGCAGAGACTACCTGGACACGTGCTAATTTAACCGCCAACGCAGCTGCCTGGTTGCCGTTCATAAGTTTACGCTTCATCTGAAACCACCTCCTCCATCGTCAGGACACCTGTAGGGCACTCTGTAACACATATTCCGCATCCCTTGCAGTAATCCAGCAGAAACTCGAAGTCTCCTGAAAGCCCGTCCACAGACAAATCGGGACAAAAAATCCAGCAAACGCCGCACTTGCTGCACAACCCACAATTAAAGCACCGACCTGCTTCTTCCTGTGGTTGATCGAACCTTTTCTGTCTGGAATATAGGGTGCTGTTCAAAGATTCAAAGCTTACAATTTCTTCTTTTCCGTTCAGGGGGGAAGCAATCTGGAAGCTCTCGTTACTCTCTTTCCCATGCTCTAACATACTAAAAAGATTAAGGGCAGCTTCCCTTCCGCTAAATATGGCACCGGCCACGGTGGAAGGGCCAGAGACGGCATCCCCGGCGGCAAAAATAAGTGGCTCCCCGGGAAACGAGGGGGCTACCTCTGATAATTTGCTTTCCTGCCCTGCAGCAGCAATAATCAAATTACAATCAAGATAAAATTCAGTTCCTGCTAAAACATTTATTTCTTCACCTCGGCAGGATAGCGCAGTCTTTCCAGCCCGAACTTTTTGTACTTTACTCTCACCGATAATCTCTTCAACAACCGTTTGAAAGATAAAGTTCACTCCAGCTTCAACTGCCGCCTTAATCTCATGGGGATGAGCGGGCATCTCTTCCTCGCCGCGACGGTAAAGAAGGGTAACTTCCTCTGCGCCATTTCTCTTAGCAGCGCAGGCGGCATCAACAGCAGCGTTTCCGCCGCCTATGACGATAACCCGCCCTTCCACTTCCTTAAGTTTACCCAAATGCAGATCCCTTAAAAATTCTACCCCACCTGTAACCCCCGACAGATCTTCGCCCTTTATGCGAAGTGGTTTGCTCTCCTGAGCTCCCACTGCGAGTAAAACAGCATCGAAATTATCCTGTAAATTGGGAAGATCATCTTTCCCAACTTCATAATCAGTTTTGATTACAATTCCTTCCGCCTTTAAAATCTCCAATTCCTTTTTCAGAATATCCCTGGGAAGACGATATTCTGGAATACCTGTGGCTAAGAGTCCTCCAGCGACCGGTAGTTTCTCTAAAATTGTAACGCTTACACCAAGCATGTTCAGATAAAAAGCACAGCTCAGCCCAGCAGGACCAGAGCCCACAATAACAACTTTTTTGCTCTTCTCTCTTTCTGGGATTGAGTTTTTATGCTCGTAATTCTTATGACGCCAGAGGCCGATCTCCTTTTCTACCTCACCGATAGCTATTGGCTCATCGTATAAAGCCCTGCTGCATTTTTCAACACAAAACTGATAACAAACATAGCCTATGATAGCGGGAAAAGGGTTATATTCCCTCATAATTTGCCAGGCTTCTTCCCAGTTTCCTTCTTTAACTTTATTCATCCATCGCGGTATGCCGCTTTCAAGGGGACAGTGAGACCTGCATGGTGAGATCTTCTCTTTTCGGACAGGCGTTAAAAATCTCCAGAGGCCTGTTTTATTTACCCGGGTCGAAACCGTTTCCACGGAAATCGGCGGCGGAAAATTTTTATTTTCATTAGAATACAGCATCCTGAAAGACCTCCTTCACCTCTTCATAACCCTGCCGCGCACACTCTATATTCTCCTTTTCAAATTGGGATATTTTACCTTGCAGGGTTTCCTGAAGCACTTCAAGGGAAGTCAGATCAAGAATTTTTACTAGTGCCCCAAGCATAACGCTGCTTACAAGCGGCATTCCTGAAGATATAAGTCCACAATCCACTGCAATATGAGAAGCATCAACAACATAAAGTTTTCTTTCACCGGCGGCCTTACGCCAATAGGAAACATTTTCCCCTGCAGTATTAAGAAGAAGTTTTCCTTTCTCTTTAAGGCCATCAAGAACAATTTCCGGAGGGAGTGATTTTGTGTCAAATAGAACAACACAAAACGGTTCGTAGATACGGCAGCGCGGCATCAGTAAAGAACTGCTATATCGTAGAAAAGCTGCGACCGGAGCACCTCGTTTTTCCGCTCCGAAAAAAGGAAAGGCCTGAGGGTAATAGCCGCTTCGAAAAGCAACCTCCGCAGCGAGAGATGCAGCAAGAACTGCTCCTTGCCCACCTCTGCCGTGAATTCTAACTTCTACCATGTCTTTTGTGTACATAAATTTCCTCCTCATGAATACTGAATATCATAATTGATACAATTTTCAGTAAACCTTAACACTACAGCGTAATAATGCTTATTTCGTTATGCCAACAGAAAAATAAAGTAATATTTGAAGTCAAATTTTTTCCATAATACCTCTTTAATGGATAAAAATCAAGCACAAAAATGTGCACGCAGTATGCAAAGAATGCATTATAGCCTGTTTACCATCTTTTTCCAAAAACAATATTGTCTCAGTGCAGCTCCCGACAGGATTCAATATGCGGCTTGTCAGGATTTTTCATCTGACTCTGGAAACTCGTCCAGCTGGCTGAGAACTTTTTCCCATTCTTCAGTCAAGACGTGGATACGTTCCCGGACTGATTTAAATTCCTCTGAGATCATGCGTGCCTCATCAAAATTTTTATATAAATCAGGATCTGCAAGCTGCTTCTCCAGCAGAGCGGCTTTCTTTTCCTCTCCGTGGATATCTTCTTCCAGTTCACTGATGCGTTTTTCAAGTATGCGTTTCTCCCGACGAAGGGCAAGGGTTTTTTCCCGTTCTTTTTTTTCTTTCTCCCGCTGTTCCTGACGTGAAATCAGTTTTTCATCTTTTTGAGCAGTAGGAGGGTTATTCTCCCTTTCCCACGCCTTCTTCTCTTCATACTCCGGATAAGTTCCTTTAAAAAACCTTACCCGTCCATCCCTGATCTCCAGAATTCTTGTCGCCATCCTTGCTATAAAATATCTGTCATGAGAAACGACAAGTAAGGTTCCCGGGTAATCAGCAAGAGCGTCTTCCAGTTCTTCTACTCCCGTAATATCAAGGTGGTTGGTAGGTTCATCCAGGATCAGGCAGTTCCCTTCTGTGAGGGCAACTTTTGCCAGGGCGAGACGACTTTTTTCTCCTCCGCTTAACTCTGCATTTTTCTTGAAAACCTCATCACCCCGGAAAAGATAACGGCCAAGATGTTTGCGGGCTTCGGACTCTAATAGTCCTGATGCATTTATAATAGTTTCCAACGGGGTTCCGGATAATTTTAATTGTTCCTGTTCCTGATCAAAATATGCTATTTTAACACTGTTTCCAATCTTTATAGTGCCAGTGCTCTGCATCTCTTCTCCCGTTACAATTCGCAGTAGAGTTGTTTTTCCAGCCCCATTAGGCCCCACAAGAGCTACCCTGTCTCCCCATTTTATTTCAAAACTTGCGTTCTCAAAAAGCTTCGTCTTTTCAAAAGCTTTGGATACATTCTTAAATTCCAACACAACCTGGCCACGGCGGCCGGCATAGCCAAAATCCAGATTCATCGTCCTTTCCTTAACAGTCCCTGCAGCAGGCTTAAGCTTACTCAGGCGTATCTCTCTGCTGCGCGCCTGC
The DNA here is from genome assembly GCA_030656575.1 of Bacillota bacterium. Taxonomy (GTDB): domain Bacteria; phylum Bacillota; class Dethiobacteria; order DTU022; family UBA8154; genus JAUSPO01. The sequence continues at coordinate 24,914 of JAUSPO010000083.1, read as the reverse complement.
TTTTTCATTCTCTCGCCCGCTGAAGCTGTCCTGATAAAATCCAGATCTTTCTTCACAGCTGCCTGTTGTTTTTTGTGCGCTTTATCATCGCTAATTTCTTGGATCTCCCTTTGGGAATTATATGCAGAATAATTGCCCCGGTAACTTTTAAGTTCCCCGCCTTTCAATGCTATAATTCTCGTCACGACCCTGTCCAGGAAATAACGGTCATGAGAAACCACTAAAAGCGCCCCGGGCCAATCACGAAGGTAATTCTCAAGCCATTCCAGGGCATCCGTATCCAGGTAGTTTGTTGGCTCGTCGAGAAGCAGGAGGTCCGGTTCCTGCAGGAGAAGGGATACAAGTTGAACTCTCGTTTTTTCACCCCCACTAAATTCTGCAACGGGGCGATTCAGATCTTCTTCATTAAAACCTAATCCCCGGCTCACTTCTCTCTGGCGTTTTTCCAGAGCATAGCCCCCTTTATCTTCAAACAGCTGACGTATTTGACCATATTTCTTTACAAGCGCGGCAAGAGCATCGTCCTCTTTTTTCAAATGGGGCAGAGCCATTTCCCGCTCCAGGGCAGTTAACTCCTTTTTAAGGAAAAGAAGATCCCTGACGGCATCATTCAGATGATCTTGAAGTGTAGCTTGGGGTAAACCCCCGGGCTTCTGGCTTAGATATCCGGGAGAAATTCCCTTAGCCAGGAAAATTTGTCCCTCATCAGCTGCTTCTTCACCCATAATCAAATTCAAAAGGGTCGTTTTCCCCGAACCGTTAGCTCCAACAAGACCCAGCTTTTCACCAGGGTTCAGCTGCATAAAAACCCCTGCCAGAACCTTGTGATCACCATAATATTTGTGGATATTTTGACAATTAATTAAGGACACTTTTCCACCTACACTTTATATTTTATTTCTATATAAAGGAATACCCATTCGGTTTAATTCCCGCAAAACAAGCATAATTGTTACAATAAAAGCAAGCATGTCAGCCAATGGTGTCGCCACCCAGATACCGGTCAGGCCAAAGTAATATGGCAGCACGATAATAAAAGGAATATACAGAAGAAACTGGCGAAGCAGGGAGAGCACAAGAGATGACATACCTTTTCCCACTGCCTGGAAAAAGATAATGGAAATGGTCTGCGCTCCGAGGAGAGGATACATGAGCACCATGATGCGCACTGCAGGCACTGCGGTAGAGATTAGTTGTTCGTCTGAACTAAAAATTCTCAGAAAAAACTCTGGAAAAATGAAGAAAGCAAGACCGGTAATAGTAACAAATACAGTCCCTGCCCCTGCTGCTTTCAGCAGGGCTTCACGTATACGAGGATATTTGCCGGCACCAAAATTAAACCCGATAATTGGAAGCAGTCCCTGGGCAATACCTATGACAGGCATGAATCCAAACATTTGAAAACGAACAACGAGGCCCATAATGGCAATGGGAATATAACCGAAACCGCCAAGAATACGATTGACAATAATTATAGAAATATTGGCAGACATTTGAATGATCAGGGACGGAAGGCCCACGCGATAGATATCATAAATAATTCTCCAGTCAGGACGGAGATGCCTAAAACGGACAGTCAGGTTACTTTTGCCGGAAAGGTAATACCTGAGCAATAAGAAAACTCCCACTACCTTTGCTAAAACTGTAGCCACCGCTGCACCCCGGACACCCATATCCAATACAAAGATAAAAATAGGATCTAAGACAATATTGGTAAGCGCGGAAATAATCATGACCTTCATGGGCAATATGGAATTTCCTTCAGCGCGAACCACATGATTAAGCATCAAAATTAGAAATAGCAGAACTGCCCCATTGACAATCACTGACATATAATCCACAGTAAGTTCTAAAATCTCCGGTGTTGCCCCAAAAAGTATAAGCATTGGACGCAGCTTGAAAAAGCCAAGGAGCATAGCTCCGAGACCAAGCGCCATCGCCAGAAGGAAGATCTGGCCAACGGCAATAGCAGCATCTTCTTCCTTTTCTGCCCCAAGAGAACGGGAAATCAGTGAAGCAGCGCCAACCCCGGTGCCGATAGCTACTGCTCCCAGGAGCATCTGAATCGGAAAAGAGACAGATAATGCCGCAATGGCCTCACTTCCAAGGCGCCCTACAAAAATTGTATCTACAATATTGTAGGAAGCCATCACGGCCATAGCCAATATAGCCGGCATAGAAAAACGAAATAATAATTTAGAAATATCTTCTTCGCCCATACCTGCAGCGTTATTATTTTTATTTGACAAGTCTTTACTCTCCTTATTTATACTATATGAATATACCTTTATTCCATAGTCTTGTCCACTTTTTTAGTTTTGGCCACAATATTATTTCCCAGGAAATACAAATTTCGCCGAATTTCTTATGTTATGAAAATAAATATTAGGGGGGAAGATATAAAAAATAGTTAATGGGGGCTTGCAATATGAATAAGGAAGAAGGAAGCTTGATTAAATGGTACGAATGGGGAGAAGAGGCTTTTAAGAAAGCACAAAAAGAGGATAAGCCTATTCTTCTGAGTATAAGTGGTTCCTGGTGCCACTGGTGCCATGTAATGGACAATACCACTTATGCTGATGGTCAAATTATTCAAGGTATCGGCGAACAATTTATCCCTATTAGGGTAAATACTGACCGAAGGCCGGATATTAATGGCCGCTACAATCTTGGAGGTTGGCCCACAACAGCCTTCCTCACTCCAGAAGGCGATATTATCACGGGAGGAACTTATATACCACCGGAAAACATGATGGAAATTATGAACGGTGTTAGCCAAAATTACCGGGAAGATCCGGAAGGAATTAAAAAGGAAGCGCGTAAAAACACCAGAGATGAAGTGGAAAAAGTTCCACCAAGTAAAGGAACTTATCCAAAAGGAAAAGGTATCTGGGAAACAGAAACTTTTGCAGATCTTCTTGGCTTTGCGTCCAGTCAGGTTAAGAAAAGTTATGACTCAGAATATGGGGGCTTTGGAAATTTCCCCAAATTTCCCATGTTTGAATCCCTTGAGTTGACCCAGACAGCCTATATTTACCAGGGTGATAAAGAGTGGAAGGATATATTTACCCACTCACTTCGTTCCATGTACAGCGGAGGAATCTATGATTCAGTAGAGGGAGGCTTTTTCCGCTACAGTACCACAAGAGACTGGAGCGTGCCCCATTATGAGAAGATGCTGGAGGATAACGCCCGGCTGCTTTCTTTACTGTTAAACAGCTGCAAGATAACAGGGGATATGTTTTTTGCCGAGGCTTCACGGGATGTTCTCCGCTATCTGGAAAATTACCTTTATCTTCCTGAAACGAGTGGTTGGGCAGGCTCACAGGACGCTGATGAGGAGTACTACTCTTTACCGCTAAACGAAAGAAAGCAAAGAGAAAAGCCAAGGGTAGACCTGACTGTCTATGTGAACTGGAATGCAGCTCTGGTCCGTTCTCTTTTTTTCGCGTCTGTAATTTTAGGAGAAGCAAAATGGCATGATCATGCTCTCGCCACGCTGAAATTCCTCAGACAGAGTTGTTTTATGCCGCATAAAGGAATGGCCCATTACCTGGCACCGGGAGAAAAGGAAAGCCAGGTTTGGGGATTGCTTGAAGATCAGGCTGCTGTGGGTCTTGCGCTTACGTCAGCTTACCAGCATACCGCAAAAATTGAGCACCTGGACATGGCAAGGGAACTGGCGGACTACTGCCTTGATAATTTATCAGAAGCAGGGGGAGCTTTTAGAGATCGACCCATGCAGAAAGAAGAACAGGGGAAACTTGCCCAGCCTCTCTTTGATATTCAAAACAATTCTCTTTGTGCAAACTGGTTCGTAGAAATGGCAGCCCTGACAGGTGAAGAAGCGTATCTGGAAAAAGCTGCTGATATCATTCATGCCTTTATGGATGAATACCGCGAACATACTCTTTTCAGTGCAGGCCTTGCCCTGGCTTCTCTGGGCGTCAGGGAACGGGGTGTTGTAATTGATGTTGTGGGCCATGAAGGCGATCCTGCTTTACTGCCCCTTCACAGTACAGCGCTTGCAGCGTTAGTGCATCCTAAAGTTGTCAGGCTGATTGACCCGGCGACAGCAATGGAGATGGGAAAAGAAGAATATTCAAAAGTTCAGAAAGCCACAGCTTATGCATGCCTGGGAAAACATTGTTTCGAACCCGTAAGCAACCCCAAGCAGTTGGAACAGGTAATTGAAAAAATGGTTAAAGAGCGCCGTGCCCATGTTCTCTTTACTGTGAAAGAGTCCGCTAAAGTATAGGTATTGCGGGCTGTCGCAGAGTTCGCACCAAGTAGTTCCGCGAGAAGATAAGTTCTACGCTATCTGCGGAAAACATAGAGTATTGTCAACCGTCATTATAGTGTGATCTGGTCGTGTAGTGGGGGTTAGTATGTAAGCGGGTGGTAGACAGGTGGAAGACCATTTCCATACTTTGTTGGGTTCCTAGAGTCAAGGCATAGAATATCAATGGCTGGGGTTCACTCCCAAGTTCCGCTCAAAAGTTCTACTGCTCAGCTCGGGGATCCGAAGACCTTCTGGGCAGAACTTCCATCCATGGTCCTCTGCCTTGAAGCTGACATCCAGTCAACTGGGCCAACTCCAACCCTCGCTTCACCTAAACTTTTTGCTTCGCTGCACAAGTCGTAAGCCTACAGTCCTGCGCCAACTATGGAAAATGTGTTACTGGTAACCGTTAATTTCGTTCTTTGTTGGTGCTCCACAGGGATATGCCTAGTATGGGGTGGTGAATGCTGTTGCCGGAAATAACTTTGTTTCCTGCGGCAAAAAGCTCTTGGCGAGACGTAGGGCCGGAGGTGACCCTGCTGACAGGACGTCAGCAGGCCCGGCGACGACCTGGAAGGGAGTTCCGCCGGAGGAGTCATTTTTCAAGGTCTGGGGACACACCTCTTGCAGAGGAATGTCCCCTAGGGCCTGGAGTTGAGCCTTAGAGCTTTCCGCAGGAAACCGTTATTTCCGGCTCAGCATTCACCACCCGGGCGGATTGCATAGTATGAATCTGGCTATGCTTTGAGAGTTATCAACCCAAAATGCTTATTCTTTGAACTACAGAAATGATACAAGGGTAAGTTGATCTTGTTCCAGCTATTTTAATGTAATCTGCAGGGTCGTACTCGAAAATCACCAACCTACAATGCTTATCCTCTTTGAACAGAAAGAAGTGCCTAATCATAAAATGTAGATGGGAAAAAGCATTTGGGGGGGAACAGTTTGATTCGGCTCTCTGAAGATCTGGCAAAAAGTCTCAATATTAATTGTAATACGGAGACATACTTGGGGGTTGGCGTAAAGAAAGAGAAAGTTAGATTTGAAATAGATGCAACTTTAGGTAAAAAGTACATAATCAGGCCGGACACAATAACAGAACTTTTTTTAAGCCGTGCCCGCCAACCCCTGGGGTTTTTTTCAAACGATAAGAAAAATGAACTAAGAATTGGGCCGGTTTTGGGAATACTAAGCGGAGTTCCGCCCATCATGCTGGGAAAACAAATTGTGTCCCTTTACGAAAGCATCGCAGAGAATGCCTCAAAGAGGGGTATGATCTGCTTTTTTTTACTCCAGATTTAATTAATTTTGAAAAAGAAACTGTTACAGGCTTTAAATACAGTCAAAAAAACTGGATTACCGGAGAATTTCCAATGCCTGACATCATTTATAATCAGACAGGATATATCAGTGAAGAACTTAGACCTTTCTACAGCAGGCTGTTTCTGGATTATCTAAAAAAAAATGAGAGAATAAAATTAATAAACCCTTTTCTCGCTCTCCGTGATAAAATGCAAAACCATGATCTACTAAGCAGTTATACGGCAATCAGCAAATACCTGCCCGACACACAAAACTGCGTTTCCTTTGAAAGCTTTTACGATTTCTTGAAAAAACACCATTCTGTGTATCTTAAACCCATTGTTTCCTCTCTCGGTCTAGGTGTTTATAAAGTAAGCGTTTATGGCAATAAAGAATATACGGTTGAACATCATCTGTCACAATCAGAAAAAATAAAAAAAACCATTAAAAACAGAAAAAAGTTATCTGAAGTATTTAAAAAAATCATTACACGCCAGCCTTATTTGGTTCAGGAAACGGTAAAGTTAATACATTATCAAAACAGGCCTGTAGACTTTCGAATCCACCTTTTCAAAAATAAGCAGGGAGAATGGGACATTCTTGTGGCAAATGCAAGAGTAGGGCCTGTATCAGGTATTATTACGAGTCGAATATGGGGAGGGTGCAGGTTTTCTGCAGACGAAATACTCTCGGATGTTTTCTCTACGTTTCAAGGTGAACGAATCCTTAATAAAATAGAAGAAGCTGTCATCCAAATTGCAAAAGTCCTAGATGAATTACATGAAAAACCTTTTGGGGAATTAGGCTTCGATATTGCCGTAGATGAAAAAAAGGAAATTTGGATGATCGAGGTAAATCCTAAACCTAACTGGAGCCTTCCTGCCGGAATAGATGAGAATCCCCTGGAAGAGAAGGTGGCTGAACATCTACTGGGCTACTGCCTCTGCCTGCTTAATCTTGGTGAACCAGTTATGGTCTTTCCGGAGAAATTCAAGTGAACTCGTTTCATCAAAGCTGAAACATCGGGGAATCAGGTGGAGAGTCTACTCCACTTGATTGAAAAGTCCCACCTACGCCATGCTTAGAGGTGGGGATCTTATACCTAAAAGAATAATCAGGATAATAAAGCGGCCCGTTAAGGCCGCCCTAGTTCACTTCTGGTTTGGTCCACCTGCTATATGAGTGTTCGTTGAATGTAAGTCCTTTTGATCACGAACCTTTCGTTTTTTTTCCCGAATGGCAGTGACTATTTTCAAGAAGAGAAAAAATGCCAGCGCCAAGGGCAAAATAATGGGCAGGGAACCAATAGAGACAATAAGAAAATTTGAAAACCCCTTAAGGAATCTGTTCGTATTGAGGGCAAGAAGATCGCTTATTCTTTCTCCAAAGCTCCCAAATCCATCCACTACAGTATGGGTGCGCGGGTCTTTTTCCTCCAAATTAATATTAACGGAAGAATAAATAACCCGGTCTTTTAAAAATGTAAATTCTGCAATCATCGCTTCAAGATTACCCCGAATTCTTCCAAGCTCACTTTCAATCTTAAGAATATCTTCGATAGTATCCGCCCTCTCCAGCAGCTCACGCAATCTAATCTCCTGGGCTTCCAGGTTTTTTATGCGTGCTTCAAGGTCAATATATTGCAAAGTAACATCATCGGTATATTCCCTTTTATTTTTTGTTTTCCCCAGCTCATCCAGACTCTGGAGGGCCTCATCATACTTATGCTCAGGAACACGCATGGAAATGTAGCCTGCCCTTCGCTCCTGGGTAAGGTCGTAGAATTCCAGAGAGGCGACATAGCCACCATATTGATTTACCATGGATTGTATATCTTTGGCTGCCTCCTCAATATCCTCAATTACAAGAGTCAGCTGGGCATTGCGGATAATATAGCGTTTAACGGCAGTATCTGCTGATAGGGCCCCGGGTTCCTCTCTTGGTTCAGCAGGGCTTACAGCAGTTGGACTATACCCCATTTCTGCTGCTTTCCCTTCGGCCATACTATACCTTGCCTCATCAGCTGCCGCGGGAGCAATCATGGTATCCGCTGCAGATTTGTTCGCTGCACCGCAGCCGGCTATCCCAAAAAGCAAGGCTGTCACGAGCAGTGCTGCTGCATAAAAAATAAGCTTTCTTTTTCCGAATTTCATCATGTTCCTCTCACTCCCCTTGATCGTGAGTAAGAGTTCCCCCCTCTTTTTTTAAGTTTACTAGTAAAACGTTTGAATCCTGAAAAGGTTCCCATATTTTTTTCATTTCTTTAAAAAAACCAGAACATTAGGCAGACCCGGGCACAGACACGGGGACGGTTCTTCTGTCTAACGAAATATTCTTAAGGAGACATTACTATGTAAGAGTAGCAGGACCATTACATCAGAGAGCAAATGAAAAAGAGTATGTTCCGCAAAACCACGTGGAGCAGACCGCAACGATGCCGAATATTGATTAGCTTTCGCCCAGTTTAAAGGCATCGTGCAGAATTCTTACCGCAAGTTCCGTGTAACGGGAATCAATAATGCAGGATATCTTTATCTCGGAGGTGCTGATCATCATAATGTTGATGCCCTCCCGGGCAAGAACCTGAAACATCAATGAAGCCACACCGGGGTTACTGTGCATCCCACCTCCCACTATGGATATCTTGGCAATATTTCGGTCAGAATGTACTCCTTCAGCCCCGATTTCCACGGCCACCTTCTTTACTACCTGCAGGGCCTTTTCCAAATCTTCTTCATGCACGGTAAAGGTAAGATCTGCAGCATTTTGACGTCCGATGTTTTGGATAATCATATCTACGTTTATACCCATCTCCGCCAGGGGTATAAAAATCATGGAAGCAATTCCGGGCTTGTCAGGTACGCCAAGTACGGATATTTTCGCCTCCTCTCGGCTGTAAGTCACGCTTGATATGAGTGCACCTTCCATTTCTTCTTCCCTCCCGTTAACCCATGTCCCCTCTTCATTATTAAAAGAGGAACGCACATGGATCTTCACATTGAATTTACGAGCCAGTTCAACACAGCGATTATGAAGGACCTTTGCTCCCAGGCCCGCCAGTTCCATCATCCCTTCATAGGATATCCTGGCTAACTTGCGCGCCGCATGTATCTGCGGATCACAGGTATAGACTCCATTCACATCGGTATAGATCTCGCAAAAATCAGCATTCAGGGCAGCGGCCAGGGCCACAGCCGTGGTATCGGAGCCGCCCCGCCCCAGGGTTGTAATCTCTCCGGTTTGGGTAATACCCTGGAAACCGGCCACCACTGCTACGCATCCTTCCTGAAAACATTGGAGCAGCTTTTCCACCCTGATTTCCCTAATAAGGGCCGCTGCATGTCTTTCATCAGTGAGAATGGGTATTTGAAAAGAGAGAAAAGATCGGGCATTAACTCCTCTTTCCTCCAGCGCCATCACCAGAAGTGCTGCACTTACCTGTTCACCGCTGGACAATAGTACATCTATTTCCCGCAGAGACGGGGAACCGGTCAACTCCCCTGCCAGGGAGATAAGTCGGTCTGTCTCCTTGCCCATGGCGGAAACTACCACTGCTATGGCATCATACTCTTTTTTTCGCTCTGCGATCCGGCGGGCCACCTCTTTAATTCTCTCCACCGATCCAACAGATGTGCCCCCATACTTCTGCACGATTATTTTTCTCTTTCCTAAGTCCATGATACTTACCTGTCCTTTATCTTTTTTCTAGTTGTTACGGGCACTTTCTACGAGCTGCTTCAGGCCAGCGGCATCAAAAGCGCCAACCTTAATGGAAGAGATGATCCCCTCCGGGCTGATGGCAAAAGTGGTAGGATATGCTCGGATCCTGTAATTTGAAGATACTTCCCCTTCGAGATCCAGTAAAACGGGAAAAGAAAATCCTTGCTCCACTATAAATGCTTGAACATCGCTTCTGCTTTCATTCACATTTACCGCAATAACAGTCACATCTTCCTGCGATATATGGAGATTTTCAAGGTATGGCATCTCAACTAAACAGTAACGGCACCATGTTGTCCAGAAATTAACAATTACCACATTACCCTTAAAATCGCTTAGTTTATGCTCATTCCCTTCAAGATCTTTTAATACAAACTCAGGAGCCAGCGCACCTATATTTGGAGCAGTATCCTCTGCCAAATTACCATCCGGTTTTGGTTTTGAACAACCCGGAATCAAAAAAGCCAAAACCAACAGGAAAACGAAAAAAACTGGTATAATAATAGACTTGTTCTTTTTTATAAACACAATGTCACCTCATATAAGTATTCTTATTACCCTCAACCAACCTCCACGGCCTCAGCATCTAAACTAGAAGGGCTGCTATCTTCAAAAACAATCCGCTGAAGAGCATAACCCCCAAAATTAATAATAGTACTGCGCTTAAGGCTGTAAAAAGAGGTAAATAGCGGTGCAGTTTCTTTAATCTGACAAGAATCCTTTCCCAAAAAACAGCCATCATTATAAAAGGCAGGGCCAATCCCATGGAGTAGGCAAAAAGATAAAATGCCGCAGCAGATGGGCTTCCGGACCCCATAGCCAGGAGCAGGATACTGGCCAGGACTGGTCCTGCACAGGGGCTCCAACCCAGGGAAAAAATCATCCCCAATATAAATAGACTAAAGAAACCTCTGCTTGAAGGCGCTTTCCATATCCCGCCAAAACTGCGTTCCAAAAACGAAATCCTGAGGACTCCAAGCTGTTTGAGGCCAAAAGCAAATACCACAACTCCTCCAATGCGGTTCAGAAGAACCCTGTATTCATATAAAAAATTTCCAATCAGGCCAAAGGAGACTCCCAGTAAAATAAACACAACGGTGAACCCGATGATAAAAGCAAGCGTCATCAGTAAAATACGCCCTTTTAATACTACCTCTTGCCCTTTCTCCTGAACGCCTAACTGGGCACCCATTGAGGCTAGATAGGCAGGAACCAGGGGAAGAACACAGGGTGAAAAGAAAGAAATAAGGCCTGCCACAAAGGCGATACCCATATTAAGATCCGTTATGGACATTTGTGCTCCTCCAAACCAAAGCAAGTCGTTGAATAATTAAGGAAGAACAGGGAAGCCCCTTCCCCTATGAAAACTGCGCCACAGGGAAGGTTCTACTGTCTTCCTTAATTATTCTAACAATTATTAAGTTATTCCTTCTCTATCTAAATATTTATGCTTATATGCAGATTCTATTAACCAGTACTATAATGCCTGCTCCAGGGCTCTTTCCACAGCTTGAATGAATTTGTTGCTGGTACCGGTAGCTCCTGTTATAACATCCACGTCAGCTGATTGTTTTTCTATTACTGAAGCGGGCAGTTCATCCAAAGCTGTATGCCATGGCTCAAAGTCATAATCTTCCCTGGTCTTTGCAGTGCCGTCTCCGCCGTACTCGGTCATAGCAACAGCTACAACCCTGCCTAAAAGAATATTTACTTCAACTTATTAGTTACGATTATCAACTGTTAATTTTTATCGTTTGTTAGTGAATTAACGAACTATTGATTATTTATTAATATTGTTTCCTATTAATTGCTATGCCTGTGTGTGTCGTGCAGACAGAAGAACCGTCCCCGTGTCTGTGTGTCTGTGTGTGCCTTGGCCATGCCCGGGGAAGCACAGCAAAAAACCGGAAGGCGGTTATTCCTTCCGGTTTTACAATCAGACAATCAAAGGACAGCTGGTAAGCTTTTTTATACTTAAACAGGTTTGCTAATGTTACTGATGTTACTGATGTTACTGATGTTACGATGTTACTGATGTTACTGATCTTAGCGTTTGCCGAGTTCTTTCATTTTTGCAAGAACCTCACCGGCAGCTTCGCCAAAATTAGCGACTTGATCCGGTGTAAAACTGCAAAGGGCAAGGCGGTCCTCTTCAATACCAACATCCTTGAGTATTGACTTGACACGGTTTACACGATTGCCTGCCCAGAACATGGTTTTCTGGAAGGGGCAGTCCTCTGTTTCACCTTCTGCACAGCCCGCCAGAACCACTCCGTCAGCTCCCAACTGGAAAGCTTTAAGAATATGGGTTGTATCTATCTTGGAAATACAGGGAAACTTAACAACTTCCACGTTTGCAGGTTTACTCTTGAGAAACTCCGGCAGAGCATAAGCGCCCAGGCCGCAGGATAAAACCAGAACTGCAGGTGCCCCATTCCTGGAAGCCATTAATTTATTAACCACAGGCTCGAGCTGTGCTTCTGCCTCTGCGATATATGGGGCTCTGAATTCAATAGCCAGGTTGGGGCATACAGTAACGCAAAGGCCGCAGGCCTGGCACTGGTGATCGCGGATCATGAGGTCGCCCTGCTCACTTACCACAGGCACATTGTAAGGGCATGTGCGCAAACAGGTAAGACAGTCGGCACATTTTTCCACTATCCTCTGTGCGCCGGCGGCGCAGCCCAGGCAGCGGCGGCTTTCCCAGACAGCCATGGCCATGGTATAGCCTTTTTCCACGGGAAGGAAATTGTTTGACCGCTCTTCAGGATTCAAGATAGGAATTTCATAACGGGCAATTTTCTTCACGTTTTCTGCAACATCAGAAGCCAGTTCAGGAAGAGCCTGCTCATTTTCTACCATGGAGCTGAGGAAAGGCTTCCCTTCAAGGTAGTTAAAGATGGCCATAGCCGCTATCCTGGCATTAGCCATAGCCTTTACGGCGGTGCTGGGCCCTGCAACTATTTCTCCACATGCAAAGACTCCATCCAACGGAGTTTTCATTGTGGTGGGGTCAAAGACCAGGCGCCCTCCATCACACGGAACCTCAGTTTTCTTAACCGCATCCAAATCAGAACCCTGACCGATGGCAAAAATAACCGTATTTCCAGGGACAAGAGTTACATTATTTTCATTATAGGAAGGGTTAAATCTTCCCGAATCGTCAAAAACGCAGGAACATTCTTTTACCTCGAGCCCGGCAATACCGCCGTTCTCAATTCTAATAGCATTGGGGCCCCATGAACAGTTAAACTCAACTCCTTCTTCCTTGGCCTCTTCAATCTCCCAGGAAAAAGCAGGCATTTCTTCGTCCGACTCAAGGCAGACAAGCCTTACCTTGGCCGCACCACAGCGAACTGCAGAGCGGGCTACGTCCATAGCCACGTTACCGCCTCCAATGACAACCACTTCACGCCCGTCAAGCCTGAAGTTGTCTCTCTTGGCAGCTTTTAAAAACTCCAGGGCTAAAAGCACATCACCATGATCCGCCCCGGGAATAGGTAAACCGCGGCTTGCTGTAAGCCCTACGGCAATAAGTATAGCCTTAAAACCTTCTTTTCGAAGATCTTCCAAACCGAAGTCAGTGCCGAATTCCATCCCCGTTTTAAACTCCACACCAATTTTCTTAAGGTTGTCAATGTCCCGATCAACAGTTTCATCGGGAAGCCGATAAGTGGGAATAAAATTACGGGGTGCACCACCCAGGTAATCCTCACGTTCAAAAATAGTAACAGGACAGCCCTGGCTAATCAGGTCGAAAGCCGCAATAAGGCCTGCAGGTCCTGAACCGATCACAGCCACCTTTTTATTGGGATCTACCACAGCAGGGGCTGCAAAATCTGCCTGGCCAAACTCCACCGCAGTCCTCTTCAAGCCTCTAATAGAAAGAGGTTCATCCACGTTTTGACGCCTGCACTCATCTTCACAATGGTGGGCACAGATGGTTCCGCATACCGAGGAAAGAGGGCTTGTTCTTTTGATAACCTCCAGTGAACGATCAAAATCTCCTATAGCAATCAAACGTAAATATTCCCGTACTTCCTGATGAATAGGGCAAGCCGCCTGACAAGGGGGTAAGCCGAGAGAACCCTCTTTTAATTCGCTGCCGTTGTTAGACATCTTTCCAGCTCCTTTTTATTTATTCTCATATAAACACTAACCTCCGGATCTTTCTGTATATTAATTCTTCCTTCGAGAACATTTTTCCTGCTAAATAAAAGATTTTTTCACTTTTTGGGCTCCTTTCATTCTTTAAGTCTTTTAGAAGCCGTTCAAAAGGAATTAAAGAATCAAAAGCGAATTAGTATTATGTAAATGAGCGGAAATATTATCTAGAAAGATAGTCTGAGGGGAGGTTAGGCCATTGCTGTAGAGTAATGGCCGGGAAAAATGATTTTGGTACCGTATAATAATAAAAAACCGCGTGTCTCCAGCAAAGCTTTTGTAGCACCAACTGCAGTACTTGTGGGTGATGTTATTGTGGAAGACGGGGCAAGTATCTGGTTCGGCGCAGTTTTACGGGCAGATATGGGTTCAATATTGGTAAAAAAAGGCGCCAATGTACAGGATAACTGCGTTGTCCACCTGAAACTATTCGGCAGCCAGGCTGTTATCGGGGAGAACGCAACGATTGGTCATGGTGCCATCCTGCACGACTGCACAATCGGAAAAGGAGCAATTGTAGGTATTAACTCCGTAGTTCTGGATTTTGCCCAGGTGGGTGAAGAATCGATTGTTGCGGCCGGAAGCGTGGTAGGAGATAATGCCGTAATACCCCCACGGCATTTAGCCGCAGGAACACCTGCAGAAGTTAAAAAGGAAATCTCCGGCACCGCACTTTGGTATGTGAAGCAAGGAGCCGAAATATACCACCTTTTACGGGATGAGTATTTAAAAGAGGGTATTGGTGTAGTAGAGGAAGAGGAAGAGGAAGAGGAAGAGGAAAATGAAAGCGATTAATAGCAGTTGTCCTGTATATTACGACTGGAGTGATGGGAATTGCTGAATATTGAAGCTGCCATAAGGGAAATACAGCAGGGAAACCGGCAGCTGAGAGAAGACCTTCTATCATCTCAGAAAAATTTTATACATAAATATGCTTCATTTATCTGTAAAGCCCTACTAAACTGGGAAAATGATGATGAATTAAGTATTGCTTTAATCGCCTTTAATAAGGCAATAAATAACTACGATCCTGACGCTGATTCAAAATTCCTCAGCTACGCCAGGGTTCTAATGAAAAACAGTTTAATAGATTATTTCAGACACGAGGAGAGGCACAATGCACTTCCCCTCATTAAGGAAAACCGGGGGGAAACTTATGCCCCCGGAGAAATTGCAGCATCATGGAACAGCTACCTTCAGGAAGTGGAAAACAGAGACAGAGCCTTTGAAATTGATCACTTTAAAGATATTATCGCTCAATTTGGTCTGACTCTTGATGATCTGGCCAGGAATTCACCCAGTCATAAAGACACAAGGGATAATTTAAAAAAGATAGCCCTTAAAATTGCACATGACCCAGAGATCATGGAAGATATTTATAAGAATAAGAAACTGCCGGCAAAAAGAATTCAGCTTCTTACACAAACCGGCAGCAAAATACTTGAAAAATGGCGCAAATACATCCTCTCATTATTGATAATATTAACCCAGGAAGAAACGGCAGGCTTGGTAGAATACATCTGGGATTCAACTGTTTGGGATGATTAAGTTGATTTCAACATTCCAAGGAGGTAGAGCCTTAAAAGATTAAGCGCTACCTGCGAAGCTCTCTCTTTAATCTCGAGACGGCTCCCCCAAAATTCATACCTGTTGGTAAACTTCAGATTATCCGCATCCAGTGACAGATAGGTCAGTCCTAGAGGCTTTCCTGGAACAGCCCCTCCCGGTCCCGCTATCCCGGTTATACTAAGGCCAATATCAGCATTACAAAGACGGCGTACTCCCGCAGCCATTTTTTCCGCGACTTCAGCGCTGACAGCGCCCACAGCATCAATAACACCGGGCTCTATACCAAGAAGATTTATTTTGGCTTCATTACTGTAAGTAACCAATCCTGCCAACAGAAACCTGGAACTGTCAGGAATATTGGTAAGACGATGACTTAAAAGCCCTCCACTGCATGACTCTGCCAAAGCAAGTGTTTTACCATTTTTCCAAAGAAGCTTTGCTACAACAAACTCCAGGTTTTCCTCATCTTCTCCGTAGACATAATCTCCCAAAACATTCCTGATCTCAGCCGCCACAGTTGAAATTAATTCTTCAGCTTCCTGTGGAGAACTGCTCCTTGCTGTAATGCGCAGGTGCGCCTCTGCGCCTTTTGCAAGGGGAGCAATAGTGGGATTCCCCTGGTTTTCCAGTAACGGCCTGATCATTTCCACCATAGCCGATTCACCAAGGCCCATAACGCGTAATGTTTTGGACTGCAGTACAGCCAAATTTTCATTTCCCTGCAGTTTATCACGAAGCAGGGGAATGGCCTGCTCCTTAAACATAGGCAGCATCTCCTTGGGAGGCCCGGGCAGTAAGATAATAACTCTGCCCTCTGCTTCAAGATAGATTCCCGGCGCCGTGCCCCTGTCATTGAGGAGAAGCTTTCCGCCCCGGGGAACCATGGCCTGCCTGAAATTTATTTCAACCATCGGCCTGTTAAAACGGCTAAAAAATTCCTCCAGCCGTTTCTCCCAGATTAGACTTTTTTCAAGAGGAAGTCCCAGAACCTTTGCTGCTGTTTCACGGGTTATATCATCATCAGTAGGGCCCAATCCTCCTGTCAGGATAATCAAATCCGCCCTACCCAACGCATCCTTGAAAACATTGCTAAGCCTCTCTTCATTATCGCCCACGACCGTCTGGTAATAAACACCAACTCCCAAAGATAAAAGTTCTTTAGCTATATCCCTGGCATTTGTGTTAATAATCTGACCCATAAGAAGCTCAGTCCCGACGGCAATTATTTCACATTTCATAATAATTTCTCCCTCACCTTCACGGAAATTCTAAATACAGTATAATATTATCACATTTATTAAAATAGGACTCCTAAAAAAAAATCCCGTCTTAAGACGGGACTGAAAACAACACGCTCTACAGTTTGGGCGAAAGATTGCTTATTTTGCTCCACCGCTAAGCCACGGGGACAGTTCCATCGTCTTCCCGTTGGACCTTCGCTTTGCTCCGGTGACGATCGAACCGTCCCCATGGCACCGCTCACAGCAGTTTTCGCCGGTTCTCTTCTCTTATTTAGACTACTATCTCCTGACTTCTGACTCCTATTTACTTTCACTACATATCCAGGATTTTTTCCACTTCTTCCTGATCTGTTTCCATTATATAACTTATTCCGCTTACATCTGAAGCTTCCCTGGTTAATGCGGCAATGTCATCCCTTGAAATGTGCTCGAGAGCAAATTTCCGGCTTCCGCACATCATCTGCCTCAAACCCTGAGCCAGTCTTTCATAATAGGTATAAAGGCCAAGCGCGCCCGGGGGGACTTTATTAAAGGTTTCCTCTCCCAGTTCATCTTTAAGGTCTGAAGCAGTAACAAAAACTTCTTCCACACTCCGGCCAAAACGTTCAACGTAAACAGGCAGTTTATCCTCATTAATTCGCCTTCCAATTGTCTTACCTACCATTGCCGCAGCTATGGGACCCCGGGCCATACCGATAAGTTTGACATAGGGAGCAGCAATGGCCAGGCCTTTAAAAATCTGGTCTTCCAGGGTAAAACCTCCTGCAAGCGACAGGTCGGGAACAAATTCCCCTTTTTGCTTGAGCTTATGACAGTACTGGTAGAGCAAGGAATGAAGTTCTACAGAAGGCACGCCCCACTCATTCATCATCCTCCAGGGACTCATGCCGGTCCCGCCTCCTGCACCGTCTACGGTAAGCAGATCAATCTTCGCCAGGGAAGCAAACTTCACAGCACGGGCTAAATCTGCCGGCCTGTAAGCTCCCGTTTTCAGAAATACATACTTAGCTCCAGCTTTTCTCAGCACTTCAACTCTTTCTAAAAACGATTCTAATTCCACCATACCGATTCTGGAATGCCTTTCGAACTCTTTAAAAGACCCCTTCTGAAAAGCATCTATAACGGCAGGGTTTTCCGGATCGGGAAGCACAATATACCCTCTTTTTTTCAGTGTTTGTGCTTTTTCAAGGCTTCTGATCTTTACTTCTCCACCAATATCCTTTGCTCCCTGGCCCCATTTTAACTCAACTACCTCAACACCTAACTCGCTGATAGCATACTCCTGGACTCCCAGCCTGGTGTCCTCAACATTGGCCTGAACTACAATAGCACCATAACCGTCCCGCTGCCAATCCTGAAAAAGCTTCACCCTTCTGTCCAGGTCAACCGTGCTAACAATTTTTCCGTTTTTAAATACAGCCTGTTCATCCATACCGCATACGTTTTCACCGATAGTAAGAATTGCACCAGCCAGAGCTGAACCGATCGCTAAGCCATCCCAGTTATTCTTAGCCACATCAGTAGAGCCAATTCCCGGGATAATGAAAGGCAATTTAACCTTTACTCCTCTCCATGCCCTACTTTTGTTTCTAAATTAACTGCCGGGAAAATAGCCTTGTCGCTGTCGGCTTCTATACCTACAGCTCCTACAGCTGTTCCCATTATGGAAAAACTGGAATAATCCAACGGATAATTTTTTTCTGAAGCAGTAGTAATAATGCCAAAAGGTTGGGGATAAATGGTCTCATGACCACGATAAGCAGATTTTCCTATTTCACACATTCCTACACAGCCATCGACACATGTAGTACACATTCCGCTAAAGGGACTGACGGAACCCTCAGTACGGTTTTTTGTTAAGGTGGCTGCAGAGGCGTTTAGCCTGGATAAAGTCATATTTATTCTCCTCTCTGTTCTTTAAATATATAAAACTACACGCGGTTGGCAGAGCCACTGCGCTAACGAGCATGGTGCTATTCTGGTGTCGTTTTACTCAGCTCACAGGCAACGCAGGGATCCATATAACACATCGCCTCTTCATAATTGTCCAGGCAGGGAGGGGAAAGATTCAGGCAAGCGTTACAAACAGCGCTTTTTTCCTCTGGCCCCTGGCACCTCACCCCGCATACTGGGCAAATATACATACACCCCCCACAAAAACGGCACTCTTCTGATTTTTTGTTAAAAGGGGTGCTTATGGCGCGTTTCGCTCCCCTGTTGATAAACCCTATACCATTACCCTGCATCTGTTCAGCACACATCCTCACACAGAGGCCACAAAGGATACACTCCTCATGCTTCTGCTTAAAACGCACAGACGTTACATTATGTTTTCCTGAATAGTTTTGGAAGAGGGGCAGGTAGCCAGATACAGCTCCAGGATCAACTTCCTTGTTTTTATAACCTTATCCGTATGCGTTCTTACAATCAGACCTTCCACCACAGGATAAGTACACGATGTTACTAATTTTGAACGTCCCGGTGAACCTATTTCCACGAGGCAGAGCCTGCAGGCTCCGTAAGGGCTTAACGCTTCATCATAACAAAGAGTTGGAATTTCAATACCATAAAATTTTGCTGCTTCCAGTAGCGTTGTTCCTTTTTCCACAGTAATTTCCAACCCGTTCAGGGTTAAATTAACCAAATCTCAACACCTCCTCAGGTAAAGGCTTAAAAAGGGGAATAATTTACTGTTTAATTACCGCATCGAATTTACATGTCTCCAGGCAGATACCGCATTTGGTACATTTATCCTGCATGATAGTATGTGATTCTTTTTTTTCTCCCTGGATAGCTTCACCCGGACATTTTTTTAAACAAGCTCCGCATCCCTCACAGAGTTCTCCGTTAATACTTAAAGTGATCAAATCACGGCATACGCCAGCGGGGCATCTTTTTTCTATGATATGGGCCATATACTCATCCTCAAAATACCGCAAGGTGGCAAACACAGGGTTAGCAGATGTCTGCCCAAGCCCACACATGGTAGAATCCTTTACTACCTGTGCCAACTCTTTAAGAAGCTCCAACTGCTCAAGGGAACTGTTCCCTCTGGTGATATCCTCCACCATTTCAAGCATCCGACTGATTCCTTCCCTGCAGGTAAAACAAGATCCGCAGGACTCATCTTCAAGAAATGATAAAAAGTAGCGGGCGATATCTACCATACAGGTATCTTCATCCATAACGATCATACCGCCGGAACCCATCATTGACCCGGCAGCACTCAGCTCTTCAAAATCGGTAGGGCTATCCAGCAATGAAGCTGGCAGACATCCTCCTGAAGGGCCTCCCGTTTGTACTGCCTTAAACTCTTTACCATCCTTAATACCGCCGCCTATATCAAAAATTATCTCCCTCAGTGTCATTCCCAGGGGAACCTCTACCAGGCCGGTATTTACAATTTTTCCTACCAGTGAAAAAATCTTCGTCCCTTTGGATCTTTCCGTCCCTGTAAGGCCATAATGATCCGCACCGTAACGAATAATAAACGGGACATTTGCAAGGGTCTCAACATTGTTAATCACCGTAGGCTTATTCAAATATCCCCTCTCGGCCAGATGAGGGGGTTTTTGCCGTGGCTCTCCTGTTCGCCCTTCAACAGAAGCTACCAGCGCCGAAGTTTCCCCACAGACAAACGCCCCTGCACCAATACTTACAGAAACACGAAAATTAAAATTAGAACCCAGGATATTCTCGCCCAAAAGTCCCATTTCTTCCGCCTGGGCGATTGCCAGTCTTACTTTGGCAACTGCCGTAGGATACTCCGCCCTGATATAGATGATACCCTCTGCAGCGCCAATAGCATAACCACCAATAATCAGCCCTTCCAGGACGGAATGGGGATTTCCTTCAAGGAGGCTCCTGTCCATAAAAGCTCCCGGATCACCCTCGTCAGCATTACAAATTATAAACTTCCGGTCTGAAACAGCTTCATAACACTCTTCCCACTTGAGGCCTGTAGGAAAACCTGCGCCTCCCCGTCCCCTCAGGCGGGTTTTTAATACCTCTTCAATGACTTCGCGGCCTGACATGCTTGTGAGAACTTTGACGAGGGCTTCATATCCATTCAGAGAGAGGTAATCTTCTATACTGGTGGGATCATTTGTCCAGTTATTACCAATTAATCTCCTCTCCTGCTTTTTATAAAACGGGATATCATCGGCATAAACATATTTTTGCCCGGTTAACGGATCCTGGTAAAGGAGACGCTCAATAACCTCGCCTCTTAAAACCGTTTTGTCAATGATTTCTTCAACATCAGACTCCATGACTTTCTGGTAAATTATTCCTTGGGGAAAAACCATAACATCTGGCCCGCTTTCACAAAGGCCTAAACACCCTGTAAATTTCAAGCCAACTTTTTGCCCAAGACCCTTTTTCTCCAGGTAATCCTGAACAATGTTTTTAACCTTTTTTGAACCCCAGACAGTACAACCTGTATCACCACAAACTGCAATGTACGAACTCTTATCCTGTCTGCTTTTTTTGAGCTGTTCCTGAAGCTTACTAAAATCACCTCTTGTTTTTAATCCGGCATTTATAACGCTCATAGGCAAATTCTCCTCCCACAACCCCTTATATTTCTTATGCAGTTTTTGCCTCTGGTGTTTCTTCTTCTGTCTGTGCATGACAGCTGCATGCAGCATCTTTCGTCGCATAACCATTTATAATTTCCAGAATTTTAGCGGAGGACATACTGCCAAAATATTGATCATCAATTACCACCAGCGGCGCAAGAGCGCATGCACCTAAGCAGTTGACGCTCTCCAGTGAATACTCCCCATCCTCTGTGGTACTGCCTGGCTCTATTCCAAGTTTGCGCGAAATCTCTCTGGTGACTTTTTCACTTCCCCGCACATGACAAGCAGTACCCGAGCAGGTAACAATCTTGTGTTTGCCTTTTGGGGTCAGGCTGAAAGATTTATAAAATGTTGCGATACTGAAAATTTCCATGAGTGAAACATTTCTTTTTTTTGCCAAGTCTCTTAAGACATCTTCCGGCAGGTAATTGTATCTTTCCTGAATCTCCTGCAGCAGGGAAATTATGGAGCCATTTTGCTGAATATGGGGATCCTTTTGGCCTAACCTCAAATTCTCTTCTAGAGCTTTCATCATCTCACCCCTAACATTTAAAATAGTATTCCATCTTCTTTTAACCACATGCTATTTATTAACCTGTGGGGAAAAGCCCAGTTTTAAAGAAATGTCATCAGCTGTTTTTTTTCAGCAGTGGCCAGCTCTCCTTTCAGATAGCTCATACTGATGCGGTTACCCGGACCGGAGATACCGATAGCAGCAGTAGCTTTCCCCAGGTGGTTATAGATGGCCGATGCTACACAGCGAATTCCTTCCTCTGTCTCTTCTGCGTCGAGGCCATAACCCAGTTGGCTGACCTTCTCCAATTCCATTCGCAGTGCCTCATGGGAAGTAATGGTATTTGATGTGTACCTTTCAAATTTTCTTCCTTTGAAATAGCGTTCCAATTCAGATTCAGTTAACCCCGCCAAAAGGACCTTGCCCACAGCATTTGAATGAGAAGGGGCCCTACCTCCCAAATTAGCACTCATTTTAACCATTCTTTCCGACTCAACCTGATCTATGTAGATCACGTCTCCTTGGTCCAAAATAGCCAGATTGGCAGTCTCCTTATATCTTGTTTCCAGCTGCTTCAGATAAGGTCTCGCCACAGAACGTATATCCAGCGCATACAGAGCTGTATTTCCTATACTGAAGGTTTTTATTCCCAGTAGGTATTTTCCCGAAGATGGATCCTGCTGGGCAAAACTTTTCATGATTAATGTCTTAAGCAGGCGATGAGTTGTACTGTTCTTTAAATCAAGATTATTGCTAATCTCGCTTAAGGTCATGGGATACCCCCATTCAGCCATGATCTCCAATATCCTGAGAGTTCTCTCCACCGATTGTACGGGCCTTTCCCTCGTATGACTTATTGCAGTCTCTACCAACAAAAACACCCCTTTTAAAAATTTGTGTCAAGACAAATATTCAGGGTTCATAGCGACTATTATTATTCCATATTATGAAATATCTTTCTGTTTTGTTGCTATTCTTAATTATAAAAGCTCATAATATCTCTGTCAATAGATAAATTTCCGCATCGTGGAAATGTATTTATCTTTTTTTTAATGTACAACCCATATTCGGCACCCACATAATATTTTACAGATATTTTGCGTCATACCTGTACGAGGCTTGAAATAATGAACACCGTTACGCACAAATTGTGTAACAAACAAAAAGCAAACTTTTTTAACACAGCACAGCGAGTGATATGAACGCTTATAAAATATGAGCGGATAGGAATTAACGCTGGACAAAGTTTTATCCGTGAAGTATGATGAGATTAAAAGTCTGCCTTTGGGTAGGAGGTGTCTCATCATGGCAAGAAAATCAAAAAAGCAAAAAGCAAGACCAAAACGTAACCGAGGGCCAGTCAAAAGAAAATATGCGCATTTTGAAGTAGAGGAACGCAGGCGCACCATTCCGCTAATCCTGGCGCTGGCCAATAAAATATTAGAGACGATAGGATTTGTGGATTTCATAAATGCGTCTGTGGAGTGGGATGACGAGCAGTGCAAAGTTACGCCTGGTCACTTGGCAAAAGCAGTAATTCTGGCTACCTTTTTTGATATCCGCGCGCCATTGAGCCTTATTAAGGGACGCTTCATTGGGATTGATACAGAGTTTTTCTTTGGGGAAGGTATTACCGCTAAAGATTTGAACGACTATGCAGTTGGACGAACTCTCGACAAAATAGCTGAAGCAAATCCAGATCGTTTATTTAGCACGATATGCCTGAGTACCTATGCTATTTATAAAATTGCCTTTAAACGACTTCATTCCGATACGACCAGCCTGTCTTTTTATGGGGAGTATGACCCGGAGATTAGTGAAGAAGAGGCCGAAGAAGTGCTGCAAATTGTCCGGGGGTACAACAAGGACCATCGACCGGAATGCAAGCAAGTAGTAGTCGGGAAGGTCGTCAATGAACACGGCATGCCGCTGGTCAGTCTGAGCATGGATGGAAACACGTCCGATGTAGAGTGGAATCAAAAAGCGCTGGAATTGGTTGGTCAATTGTACGCGGACCAATTAGCCGAAGGTATTTATGTGGCCGATGCGAAACTGATGACCATCAATCTGTTTCGAACCCTGATGAATCCTGACTATCTCATCCGGTTTGTTTCCCGTTGCCCGGCCAATTTTGGCGGCAAACTGGAAGAGAAGACCGTCGCAGAAGCCTATGCGGATGGAGAGGCGTGGGTGGAACTCGGGACGTTTGGCAGTGGGAAAAAAGCATGCTCTTACAAAGGGAAAGCATACACCAAGGCGGTTGATAACCGTGAGGTCCAACTGATAGTGCTATGCAGCAGTGAGGGTGAATCCCGGTTCCAAACGAAGAAGGAGAAGGCACGGCAAGCACTTGAGCAAGATATCGCAAACACGAACAAGAAAGTGTTTGTCTGTGAAGCGGATGCGCAGGAAGAATGGAAACGATTCTGCAAATCACACAAAAAAAGCCTTTATCTCTATGATGTGACGTTTGTCGAAACCACACAAGAAAAACGCCCACGCGGCAATCCGGGTAAGAACCCGAAAGCGCCTCAAATTATTAATCAGTGGTCCCTTCAGATTCAGGTAAGCGGTGAAGATCCCACAGCGATGGCGAAGTTTCGGCATGCTGAGGAATGTTTCGTCCTCATTACCAATGTTAGCCCAGAAGAATTTGATATGCGAGAGGTTTTGGGTATCTACAAAAACCAGATGGTCGTTGAGATCGACTTCCGTCTTTTGAAGGAACCGTGTGTCGCTTCGGTAATTTATCTGAAGACACCGGAGAGGATCCAAAGTTTAGCCATGCTGCTGCATGTGTCCTTACTGGTACGTGCCATGATCCAATACAAGCTACGCAAAGGCATTAAAGAATACCCAGCGGATAAGCTTCCACGTGTAGGACGCGACGGACGGAAAATCCAGCAAAACATTACGACCAGATTCTTAATAGAGGAATTCCGACACCAAGGTTTTATTGAGAACGAAGCGGGAACGTACCAGTTAATTTTTATCAATCAGTTTCGTAGGCTGCAAATGACCACATTTCTTGAATTTCTGGGGATGACCGTGGAAGAGCTAATAGAGTATTAATACCCAAACACGGCCGCAACGACTTGTTGCTGTACGGTATTTATATATATGATCTGACCGACAGGTAGCTTTGCTATCCTATTTTTACGGGACCGATCATACACAAGGCAACAAAAATACCGGTCTTACCTGAGAAGCTACTTCTGTCTTGCCATTTTTAGATCCAACGTTTTGCTGATTCCTACAATTCTATCATGATTTATAAAAATATTTAAAGATATCCTCAGGGGTGCTGAATATGGGATCCCTTCGAAAAGAAGGGATGATTTTTTTGTAGTTAAGTATCACCGGTTTACTTTCCTTTTTCAATGCCTTTCCTTATATTCTGTCACCGCTCACGAATTCTGACGGCGGAATTCTCACCGACAATGGCGTTGCAGCTTGAACGACAACCTGCAAGCATGGTGAGAATTCAGCCGTCACTCGTTTTTAGTTAAAATACTAGCCTTAAGCAATAATACCTCTTT
>JAUSPO010000067.1 GCA_030656575.1 Bacillota bacterium | reverse complement strand
CCGTGCTGGGAATAGCTAAGAAGGCAAATTAAAACTTTGTGTCTTTTACGGAAGCGAATATCTCTGAAGAGCCCAGTGCGGTAGTTCCGCACGATGGGATCTGTGCGGGGGCAGTCGGGTGACTGGCTGTCCTACCGTGACAAGCTATAGGGTCTGAGGAGTTTCTTAACTGAATAGTTGAGGCTTTAGGTGTTATTATAGATAGACGTTCTAAAGGAAGATCTCGTAAAATGGAAAGCTAAGCCATTGAAAAAATAGGATGTGTCCCTATTTAACTTTGTTAGAAATACAAGAGGGGACTTTTTATTCATTACTTTATCTAATAGCGTGTATCTGGGAGTGGTTCTTTGCACCGCTCCTAAAATTGACTTCAGCAACTTCAGATACATACAAAACGTTAGGCGACATTTTGCTTGGCAGCTTGAAGGGAGATGATATCATATGGATGTATAAAAAGTATTTATATTAAAAAGTACTTAAAAGGAGGTAAATAAAATGTATACTTTATACAAAGAAGTAGAAATTCTTGAAACAAAGGAAACAGTTGGAACAGGCTGGTTGCCGCCAATGCCTGACCTGCGGGACTATTCTGTGGATCATCAGGATATAAAAAATATGGCTAAAAAGCTTGGTTTAGCCGGCAATACATTGACACTCCCTGCAATAGTTAATCTGAGGCAGTGGTGCTCGCCAATAGAAAATCAGTTAAATCTCGGTTCATGTACAGCCCATGCTGGTGTAGGGATAGTTGAATATTTTCAGCGAAGGGCTTATATTGGTAAGCACATAGAAGGTTCCCGCCTCTTTGTCTACAAGGCTACCCGCAATCTGATGAAGGTAACGGGCGATACAGGGGCATGTCTCAGGAATGTCATGGGCGCACTTACACTGTGTGGGGTGCCTGACGAGAAGTACTGGCCTTATAATGTACCCGACTTCGATAACGAACCACCTGCCTTTGTCTATGCAGTTGCGGACAACTATGAGGCACTCAAATACTTCTGCCACGACACTATAGGTGCAAATGTACCGCCTGCTACGGTACTTTCAACGGTAAAGCAGTATCTGGCTGCCGGGGTCCCTTCAATGTTCGGCTTCTGGGGATTCCTCTCATTTGATAACACTAATGTGAAAGGCGGTATACCTTACCCCTGTTCCGGTGAGAGTGCCCAGTGGGGACACGCAATAGTTGCGGTCGGTTACGATGACGGCAAGAAGATAAAGAACACGAAATGCAACAAGGAGACTACAGGGGCGCTGCTGATCCGCAATTCTTGGGGAACGAGCTGGGGTGACAATGGATACGGCTGGCTGCCCTATGATTATGTCCTCAACAAATTGGCTTTGGATTTTTGGTCCCTTTTATCAATGGAGTGGGTTGACACAAAGCAATTTGGCATTTAGACAAGGCAGTAGAATAGTGTAATAACATTTAATAGCCAAGCAAACGATCGCCTAACATGGGGTTGCCGACTTCACTGCGCTTCGTCCAAATCGCCTTCGGTGGCTTCGGCAACCCGAGCAAGTTGGGTTGGCCACAAGTTTAGAGGACTTACTAAAAGAGTATAGTGAAGGTGGAGTTGGCGGTCAGTCCTTGACATAGGACATTTCGCCTAACTTTCGCTGTAACCGACTGCTGAGCTCCACGTTATACGTTTTGTTCCAGATACACAAACATAGATACTGAAAGGAGGTAGAATTTATGAAAGTCGATTCTGTTAGAGAGCTAGTCACCATGATCAAAAAAGACAAGAGTTTAGAGGAAGAAATTCGCAAAGATCCTGCCAAGGCTATTGCTAAAATAACAGAGTCTCCGCTTAAAACAGACAAATGGATTTATCGCATAGTTGTTTCGGCGTTAGGTCTAGCAGTTTTGCTTGCCGTCAGCGGAGGAATTTATCTTGCGGCAAATAAAGTTACAGCTACACCAGAAATATTGATAGCAATCGGGTCAGCAGCTGTCGGAGCACTCGCTGGGCTTTTGGCCCCAACACCCGGTAGTAAGTGACATTAACAGAACTCGGTTGAACTAGAAACTAAAACAAAGTCAAGTATGCTCGCGAATTTCCAAGACTATGGCAATACCTTTCTTACCAGCAAGCTTGTGCCTATATAAACCGACATGTGATAATACTCTAATTTTTATTTTCATCAAAAGATTCAATTACAATATTTAATAAAGAAACAAGCAAATTAGTATGGGCTGCCCTGCGTACAACAAGGAAGATGCAGCCGGTGTGGAAAACCGCGCAGCTGATTTGCAACTAAAAGCGTTTTTTGACAAAAATAAGGTCATAAGCATTACAGATTAAAAAAGAGGTGAGGAATCGTGGCGGAATATCGCAGAAGAAATGATAGTGATGCATGGCACTGGTGTAGAAATTGTTCAAATTGGCCTACAGGGCCAGGTGTATATATAATATATAGGAAACCAACATCCGGAGAACTATGTAATGAGTGTAGAGCAAAAGATTCTGCAGGCACTTGTAGAAAATAGTTCTACAAAATCCTTATCTAAAATATTTTATTGGTATATAATACCTCTCTACGGTATTTATAATAATTAACCTTCGTGTATCAATATAAAAGAGAACCATTAATAATCTGGATTTGGAGGAAATGGAAAGGTAAGAAAATGAATAAGGCTACCTAACTATTGCCTGTAGCTGACGACGGCTGTCATGCTGGATGCATTAGTACTCAAATCACCAACCTTGCCTTAGCTGAGGCGAGGATTGTTAGGGTTTAAAGGAAGAAAGTATAATCATGTCAACATTAAAAATTGCTTGGTATAATTTAGAAAATTTATTTGAGCCTTTACAACATCCTGAATTAAAAGAAGAATGGACACCAGAACACTATAAAAATAAAGTTAAGAATCTCGCCTCAGTAATCTCTGAACTTCATAATCCCATAGGACCTGATTTACTGGGAATCTGTGAAGTCCAATCTGAAAAGGTTATGAAAGACATACTTAATGAACTACCTAACGGTAATGAATATGCGATTGTTCATTATGATAGTCCGGATATCAGAAAGATAGATGTAGGATTTGTATACCGAAAATCAGTTTTGTCTGATCCTGAAGCTGTGGCTTATAATGTTCGCAAACGTTACCCCACCAGAGATATTCTGGTGGTTACCTTCCAAGTTATCAATGGGAGTATACTCCACGTAATTGGCAATCATTGGCCCTCTCGATCAAGTGGACAATATGAAAGTGAACCATTCAGAATAATGGTTGCCGAGAACTGTGCCTGGGTAGTAGATCAGTTTTATCAATTAGATGCTGAGGCAAATATAATTGTAATGGGTGACTTTAATGACGAACCTTTTAATCGCTCTATTCAGGAGTATCTTTTTGCCATAAGAAACCGTGCCCGGGTGCAAGCCCGAAAAGATAGTGCTAAATCTCGACCTTATTTATATAATTTAACTTGGTTATTGATGGATGAGACCACTCCAGGAACTTATTACTATAGTAAAAATCCGGCAGGATGGAATATGTTAGATCAAATTATGGTTTCCAAAGGAATTCTTGTAGGCAATAATGGTCTTGAAGTTGAGGAAAATTCCATTAAAATTTTTCGACCAAAACGCATAAAAGAAGGTAGTAAACCAAAGCCATATAGGAAAAGGAAAAACAAATGGGTAAAAGGGTTTTCAGATCATTTTCCAATTACGGCATTAATAAAAATACTTTAATTACAATATAAATTACAAGTTAGTAAGCTTATAGCATTTTAAAATGCCCCAACAAAAAGTTCAACCTGACCGAACCGACGTGTATTAATCGAAGTTCTGTGAAAAATTGAATGTATTGAGCGTGGCATCAGTCTTGGTGTAATCGGTTCGGTGGATGATTTTGTGATTTATCTACTTATAAATAAAATACATTGTTAAATAAAAATACGAGTTAGAAACAACTATATTTTTATAAGCATATAAAAAACCCTGTTAG
Source organism: Bacillota bacterium (assembly GCA_030656575.1). GTDB lineage: Bacteria > Bacillota > Dethiobacteria > DTU022 > UBA8154 > JAUSPO01. The sequence goes on along the minus strand of JAUSPO010000067.1, from coordinate 887 downwards.
CTTTCTATGATTAGAAAAAAGAAGGTTGTCCCAAAGATGTTAGTAACCGAAGGAGAAAGATTTGTAGCTTTTTTTGATATACTTGGTTTCGGTTCGTGGGTAGAAAGTGAGGGCTCAAAGAAGGTATTTACGTACGTTCGTGGATTTTTAAATCTTATGGTTCGTTCAAGTTTACCTGGAAGCACTGTGCATCAAGATATGTCTGTGGATATACAGAAATCTGATATTGGTTATATAAATTTTTCCGATTCTATAGTGTTCTATTCCCGTAACGATTCCTACCACTGTCTGAAGGCAATGCTTACTGTGTGTGGTGAATTCATGAACATTGTAATTTGTGGACCATCACGAATGTTAAGAGGTGCAATTGCCCATGGAGAGTTTTATGCAGATCCGAAAGCGAATGCTTATGTCGGGAAAGCTCTCATTGATGCTTACAAGCTAGAAGAAGATCAGGATTGGTTGGGCTTAAGCTTACATGATAGTGTGGAGGTAGTAAAATATTTCCAACAGGCATTGAACGAACACAATGGCTACATCGTTAGATCATTGGTCCCCCTACGTAGTAATTCTAACAAGAAACCCTACTGCATAAATTGGGCTAACAAAAAGTATCTAAATGCATCATTTGACGCAATGAGTAGTATTGAAACCTGTTATAATCGGGGTCTTGTGTCGCTGCAAGGAAATTCCAAAGAGCTTGACAAATTAAAACTACGTATTGAATATACAAAAGACTTTTTAGTTTACTATAATCCCGAGTTAGAAGTTAAAGAAAATTAGATAAATAGGATAAATGGGGACACTGCACATCCCATTTTCTTAGACAATTAATATATTTTGCTTTTAAATTGCTCAAGTGATATAATATTTCTTGAAAGTGCTAT
>JAUSPO010000066.1 GCA_030656575.1 Bacillota bacterium | reverse complement strand
TTGGTTTTCGAAACCCCCATCCGCACGAAACTCCACCGCATATCCTGGTCAATGCCGTGCGCCTTGGCTTCTGCCTCGGTCGCAGTCTGCAAAAATGCGACCCACCGGGCCTCATCGACAAAGACACTGCTCCCCCGGCTGGCCTGCTGCTCTCCTCCTTGCCCTGCAAGCGCGGCCGCCTTGCTGGTGTGGTGCAGGAAAACGACTGCCGCCCCGGTTTTGCCAGCCACCCTCTCCAGCTGCCGCATCACCAGAGCTGCATCTCGCCTTTCGTTTTCCTCGCCTGTATGCCATCGTGATAGCGTATCGATCACGATGAGCCGGCACCCCGCCCCAGCTACAGAAAGGCGCTCGGCGGTCTCGCCACCGTCCAGTAAATCACCCGCGCGGCCGGCGCACGGTACCAAAAACAAACCGTCCTTAAGTTCCTCGACCTGGCCCGGCGAAAACCCGGTCGCCAGCGTGTGCACGCGTTGCCAAAGCACCTCGGCAGGGTCCTCGGCCGCCAGCACCAGCACCCGCCCGGTCTTGGTATCCCCGAAACCAAGCGTGTCGGCGCCGGCGGCGACCAGCGCGGCAAGCTGAAGCGCCAACCAGCTTTTCCCTGTGGCGCCTGGTGCGACCAGGCTGCCGACGGTTCCAGCGACGAGGCCGGGCAGTACGAAGTCCAAAGGGGGCGGCGGGCAGCTGATCGCCGTCGACAGGTCGAGAAGTGGGTACGGATATCCCGAGTCGTCTGGCATAATGGTTGCTTTCATCATGCCCCCTCAGAAAAGTTCAGCCTGGGCCTGCGGCATGGCAAAGCGCTCAGCTGCCCCCCGCAGTTCCTCAACGTGTCGCCGCTGGCTACGCGCTGCGCCGCGTTCCGGTGCCGCACCGATGCCAAGGGCCTCAATCCGCCGGGCAAGCCGCATGGCGTCCACCTCGTCGGCGGGATCGCCACCACCGCCGGCCGTGGCGAGAGCTAGATCGGCGGCATCGCCAGCGGGCAGAAAGCCTGCTGCGCGGGCCTGCTGCTGGACAAAAAACCAAGCGCGCGCAAGAAGAGAGCCCTTGCTTTCGTCATAATCTTGCAGGGCGTCGTGGGCCGCAAGCCAAGCCACGGCGGGCAACTCGGCGGGCTGCCAGCCGGCGCGGCCAGCCAGCTTCAAAAGGCCGGGGCGGAATTTTGAGAGTATGTCTTTCGACAGATTGTCGACGGTGATGCTGGGGGGGATGATGGTAACCATCAAAGCACTCCTGGAACCCTCCCCGCTTGGGGAGGGGCCGACCCGCGCGGGCGACGAAAAGGGGCGCGGTTGGAGTTTTTGCTGGCCGGGAAACCGGCCGGGCGGCAGAGCCGCTTGGGTGCGCAGGCGACTTAGACCTGCGAATCGTCCTGGATTGGTTACCAGAACTGGTAAGAATTCTATCACGTCAAACCTCGTTGTCAACTGATTTAACGTGTTTATTTAAGCTTTTGTGATTCAAGTCGCTTTTGTCTAAGCTCCTTGACGCTAAAACCCGCTTTTTTAGCCTCTATTTCTTCTATTTTCGTTGGTCTGCCGCGCGTTATCACTTCACCACGAGCAGTGGCTTGCGTGGCATCAGGTCTATGTATTTGTTTATCTATCCAGCTATTAAGCTCATGCACAGGGTAAACAACCCTATAACCGAACTTTGCGAACGGGATGCCACCACAACATCCTGTGCCGCGGTCGCGCCGAAGTGACGATGGG
>JAUSPO010000055.1 GCA_030656575.1 Bacillota bacterium | reverse complement strand
GTTCCCATCCCGAACACGGAAGTTAAGTCCTCCAGCGCCGATGGTACTCGGGACGCGAGTCCCCGGGAGAGTAGGACCCTGCCGAAATAATTTTCATAGCTCTTTACCGGTCTATATTGACCGATAAAGAGCTATTTTAATATTCAAATAATAGATACTACGAAGTATGTTCTTTCTATTAATTATAAATATTATCTTTCACGAAAACGGTTGACTTAATTAACATAAAAGGAGATAATTAAGCTGTGACTAAAAAGGAAGATGTCTTCAAAAATATATCATTTGAAAGGATGATATGAGTGTTCGGTAAACTTGGAATGCCTGAACTTATTTTGATTCTTGCCATCGCTTTAATTATTTTCGGACCGCGTAAATTACCTGAGATCGGCCGCTCTATCGGGAAGGGCATCAGAGAGTTCAGACAGGCTACTACAGAGATGCAGAAGTCTATTGATCTTGATGAAGAAATTGTAGAAACGAAAGAGAAAAAGTCAGAAAAAGAAGAAATGCTCCTTTCAGAAGAAGATAACAACGCGGGGGAAACCGAAAAGAACGAACAAAAAGTATAAAGCAGCATAAATGAAATGATTGGCCATTAGGAGGGGATTGTTTTGCTTTTTGGAAAACTGGGTTGGATGGAGGTTGCTCTGGTTATCGGAATTATCCTGATCATCTTTGGCCCCGGCAAATTACCTGGATTAACCAGGGCCGTTGGGCAATCGATCAGGAATTTTAAAGATGGACTCAAAGGAAAAGGAGAAGAAAAAAATAAGGATACAGATGCCAAAGAATAGCAGTTTAATATCTGTTTAATTAATCTTAAGTATTTCTTATAATCATCTAGCTGCCGGCAGGTAACAAGAGGGGGACAAATATGGCCTCAAGAAAGAAGAGCAAGGCCGTTTTTGACATGTCGTTTTTTGACCATTTAGAGGAACTTCGCAAGAGATTTATTTATATTGCGATCCTCGTTATTATTGCTACAGTGATCAGCTTTTCATATGCAGACCAATTACTCGCATTTCTTACGGGGCAGGCTGATAATCTTGATCTTATTTACACAACGCCTGCTGAAGCATTTATGTCTCAAATACGTCTCGCATTTATTGCCGGGGTAATCATCACATTACCCTTTTCACTATACCATCTTTTAGCTTTCATCATGCCGGCCTTGCGAAAGGCTGAGAAAAAAGCAGTTATACTTTTAGTTTTTTTTATGGTTTTCTTGTTTTTCCTGGGTGTATCATTCGCTTATTATATTGTTTTTCCTTATGCTTTAAAATTCTTTTTGGGTTTTGCCAGGGAAGGGCTTATACCATTATTTACCATTAGCCGTTATATCTCTTTTGTCGTTTCTTTTCTTGTGGGCTTTGGGGTGGTATTTCAGATTCCCCTTATCTTCTGGTTTCTTGGCCGATTTTCCATTGTTTCCTCAACTTTCTTAAGGACAAATCGTAAGTATGCGCTGCTCATCATTGCCATATTATCAGCAATTATTACTCCACCAGATATCTTTTCTCAGGTTTTGATGATCGTTCCCTTGATGTTTCTTTATGAAATTGGCGTTTTACTCGTTCGTTTAACGGAACGCAAGCGGGCGAAAATGGAACAAGCCGACGATGCATAGCCTAATTTCTAACGAAAGGATTGCTCTGGTGACGAAACTATCTCTTTCTGCCGTTATCTTAGCCGGCGGAGACAGCAAACGCATGGGAACAAACAAAGCCTTTCTAAGGTTAGAAGGAAAAAACCTTATTGATCATGTATTTTATAAACTTTACGATTTGTTTTCTGAAATTGTTATAGTGACAGATCGCCCGGATGAGTTCGCATACCTCTCCGCAAAGTTAACTGGGGACATTTTTGTACAGGAAGAAAAAAATGCCTTAAGAGGGATCCATGCAGGCCTGACAGCATCTACAAATTTATCTGGTTTTGTGGTCGGATGTGATATGCCGTTTTTATCGCTGTCTTTGATAAAGTATATGTCAGGCTTTGCCCTTGATTTTGATGTTGTTGTCCCCCGTGTGGGGGAATATAATCAGCCACTATTTGCCTTTTACAACAAGACTGCTCTGAATTTGATTACGACCCGTCTGGAAAATAAGAGGTTCAAGATAGTTGACCTTTACCAGGAGTTAAAGACTAAAGAAATAGAAGAGGAGACAATCAGGTATTTTGATCCTCACCTTTTGTCTTTTTCTAATATCAATACAAAAGAAGATTTTAACAGAGCAAAAATACAGTACGGTTCACACAGCAGCGATTAGAGGTATGGGGACACATCCTTTCAGGAAATGTCCCCGATCGGTATGGGGGATGAACACCCCTGGGGAAAGAGTCAGATTGGGAGGGGAATAATCCTCCCCAATGCCTCCGCTGCGGTGAAGTATAGGGGGTTTTGCTATGGCTAAGAAATTTCTCGACTCCTATGGAAGAGAGGTTAACTATCTAAGGCTTTCTGTAACAGAGCAGTGCAACTTAAGTTGTTTCTACTGCCGTTCCAATCCACTGGAATGCGGTAAGGATCCTGGAAAGGAATTGCTCACAGTAGATGATTATCACACTCTTGGACAGGTCGCAGTTGAGCTGGGGATAACAAGGATCCGTCTGACGGGTGGAGAGCCGTTGATACGGCCGGATATTTTGCAGATTATTGCTGCTTTGTCTTCTATCCCCGGTTTGAAAGATCTTTCCCTTACAACTAATGGGATACTCCTCGAGAAGATGGCCTTTGATCTTGCTAATGCGGGCCTGAAGAGGGTAAATATCAGTCTTGACTCACTGGATGAAACGAATTTCAGAAACATTACCAAAGGTGGAAAGCTGAAGAGCACTCTCATTGGGATCGAACAATCACTTCAGGCAGGCCTGACCCCCATAAAAATAAATGTTGTTTTACTTAAGGGAATCAACGACCATGAAATTCAAAAATTTCTTGCACTGACGATGGATAGAGATTTAGATGTTCGATTTATAGAGTATATGCCCATGCAGGGAGCAAAGAAATGGTCTCATCTTTTCCTTCCTCTGAAAGCTGTCATGGATCTGGCAGAAAAGATGGCGCCAATAATATCCTTAGATGGGGAGCACGGCGGTGGCCCGGCGCAGTATTTTCAGTTGAAAGGGGCCATGGGCAAAATTGGCCTCATATCACCCTTGAGCCAACATTTTTGTGACCGCTGCAATCGCCTGAGAGTTACTTCCGATGGCAAAATCAAGCCCTGCCTTTTTTCTAAAGAGGAAATTGATTTGCGGTCTTGCCTTAATGATAAAGAGGGAATAAAAGAGAAGTTTTTAGAAGCTGTAAAAGTAAAACCTGA
>JAUSPO010000105.1 GCA_030656575.1 Bacillota bacterium | reverse complement strand
ATTTTGCGAAAAAATTTAAATTGTAAGGTTCCGAAACCCCCACTCTGTATGATCTCTTAATGATACGCGTCAGTTCTGTTTGGATATATCGAGTTAGTGGTTTGGAATAAACGTACTGGCAACGTGGTATCTGGGCATCAGAGATTAAAGGTTTTAATAGAGCTTGGTTATATCGAGATAGATTGTATCATCATTGATGTTGATGCTGAGAGCGAAAAGGCTCTTAATATTGCTATGATCCTAATTCATAGCCATATGAGATATTGGCACTTAAAGTCATTAAGACAAAAAATAACAAGATAACTTTCACATAAAATCTTTTCACTAGAAACTGCCTCCAAAATTCTTGCTTTATGGTAATTAATCAAATTGATTAACCTAATACTTAATAATATTTACCTGAATTACAATGACAAGTTGAACTAGTCTTCTTTAAAATACTTTCTCCACGAGACAGTCGCATTAAATGGAGGCCTTTGTTGAGAAATGGGGCAAAAAATATTTTCAAATATCCCCAGGAGGTAATGATTTAGAGTAATTATATAGTTGTAATGTTTGTGTTGGAAATGCAAATTCAATGCTCTGCTTGTCAAATTCCTCTTTTATTCTGAAATTAACTTCTTGATTAATATCCATATATTTATCATAGTCACTGTTCAAAATATAATATGCTATTTCAAAGTCAAGACTATACGCACTATACGTGCAAAAATGAGCACGTCCAAACCTTGTATCCTGAATACTGTCTATAATATCTTTGATTAGTCCAGGAATCTCCCTCAACTTTTCAACTGCCGTATCATAAGTGACTCCAATACTGAACAATACCCTTCTTTCTTCCATTGTTTTATAATTGCTGATACGCGAATTTGTCAAATCAGAATTAGAAAGTATAAGCTGCTCGCCGTTTAAAGACCGGAGGCGCGTGGTTTTCATTCCTATATATTCCACCGTTCCCATTTGCTCTCCAACTATAATAAAATCGCCAATTTCAAAAGGTTTATCAAAAAATATTGTAAAACAACAGAAAAGATCCACGAGAATGGACTGCGCCGCAAATGCTATAGCAACGCCACCTATTCCAAAACCAGCTATCAGTGAATTTATTTTAATCCCGATATTATCAAGAAAAAGGATCAAAGCAACGCTCCAGATAATGACTTCAACTATTTTATTGATCCATTTTATTATGATTATACTATTGGCACTATTTATCCTACGGTTCATATATCTGTCAACAAAAAAAAGTGAAAGTGACGAAGCAAGTATTGCACCAATGGCAATTGCAATTGCGATCCCAAATGTGTTCACTATTTTTTCGAGCACTGTATAAAGATTCAAGATTTTTATGCTGAGACATAAGGCTGCCAAATAAACAAATGGTATCATCTTCTTACTTAAAGTTAAAATAAACTGGTAATCTATTAAAGTTTTAGTATTCTCACTCCACAATTTAAAACGCTTTAATAACACATGCTCAATAATCATAATAACCGCTACACTTACAGTTAGAGATAATAAAAATATGCAATAATTCAAAACCGTATTATTAAAGAAAGTTGTTTTTAGTAAAATATCCAATTTATACCTCCGAATTTATTTGTGACTTCTCTTTATTACTACTTAAATCGTCACTTTTGAATCTTTGAGTATTCTTGCCGCATCCGGCCAGCAATCCTGCGACATCCGGCCACTGTTCTTTTCACATTCGGCCACTGTTCTTGAACATCCGGCCACTGTTCTTGAACATCCGGCCAATTAATCCGGCACCTCAAAGATAAATCCTGTACAATGTAGCTAATACGTGTATGGGAGGAAGAAGATGAGGTGCGAAGAGCCTGTGAAAATTCTAGAGATTTTAAGACTGACAGAGCAGGGTTATTCTCAAAGAGAAATAGCCCAAAGTATCAAATGTGGCAAATCCACTGTTGGAGAAATCCAGAAACGCTGCCGAAATTGTAAACTCCAGTACGAAGCAGCGGCAATAATGACCAATGATGAAATAAAATTGTTGCTTTATCCTGACAGCTATGGGCGTTCTGTAAAAGAAGACCCGGATTGGCCTATTATTCATGAACGATTGCAAGCAAATAATCGTCTCAATTTGCAATATCTCTGGGAACAATACAAAGAAGAAAACATTCAAGGTTTAAGCTATAGCCGCTTTTGTCATCGCTATCCTGCCTGGAAAAATGAGACCGGTAAAAATGTTATCATGGTTCAGAATCGTGAACCTGGCAAGGAATTATTTGTTGATTGGATGGGAGATACACTTGAGTGTGTGATAGACAGTTCTACCGGACAAATCCATGCAGCCCACTTCTTTGTTGCGACCCTGGGAGACAGTTCTTATCCATATGTTGAAGCCTTCATTGATGAAAAATTAGATAAATGGCTATTGGCTCATGTTAATGCACTCAGATATCTGGACGGTGTTCCGCGAGTAATTGTGCCCGATAATTGCAAAACTGCTACTACAAAACCCAGTTACTATGATCCAGCCATTAATCAATCTTACTGGGAATTTGCTAAACACTACGAAGTAGCTATATTACCAGCAAGAGTCCGTGAGCCTAGAGATAAAGCATCAGTAGAAAGCAGCGTAGGTTGGCTGGAAACCTGGCTTCTAGAATGGCTGCGCGGCAAACGTTTCTTTAGTTTTGAGGCACTGAATACCGAAATACAATATCGTATTGAAGAGCTGGTTAAACGACCTTTCCAAAAGCGCATAGGGAGCCGACAGAGTGTTTTTGAGACATTGGACAAGCCAGCTTTACGGCCATTACCATACACACAGTTTGAGTACGCAGATTACATTGTGCGCAGAACACCACCAAATTACCATGTCGAGTATGCTGACTTCTACTATTCAGTGCCCCATGGCCTGTACAAGCAGTTGGTAACCATCAGAGCCACTGCAATAACGATAGAGATCCTTAACGACAATAGAGAGCGTGTGGCACTGCATCAAAGGCGTTTTACCGGATCAAGATATGTAACTAATCTTGACCATATGCCGATCACCGTCACCAATACGATGCCAACCATTTTGATGGTGCCAAATACCGCATGTGGGCCAAGAACATTGGTGAACAAACTTATGCGGCTATTGACTATCTGCTGTCATCACAAATTGTCGAAGAACAATCTTACCGTTCTTGCATGGGTATATTGCAGTGTTCTAAGAAATATGGCAATGAACGGTTGGAAGCTGCCTGCGCTAAAGCTATCACTATGCAATCATGTACTTACACTACCATAACCACAATACTTAAAAATGGCCAGGATAGAGTCCTTACATCTGGAACGGGCAAATCCACGCCCCGGCATGAAAATCTACGCGGCTCCAAAGCCTACATTTAGGAGGTGGATGAGATAATTAATCAAACCATAGATAAGCTAAACAGCATGAAACTACGAGCTATGGAGCAGGAATACCGACGCCAGGTAGAACTACCTGCAAATGCAACTCTCCCCTTCGATGAGCGTCTTGCCATGATTGTAGACGCTGAATGGCTGGCTAAGTCTAACAACCGATTACGGAGATTCTTGCGTGAAGCAAACCTGCGAGATCCCTCTGCAAATCTTGAAGATATTAACTTTGAGCCGAGCAGAAAGCTGGATAAGGCAGCTATACTCCGGCTCGCTGACTGCGCCTGGATTAAAGAGGGCAGAGATCTCATCGTTACCGGGGCTACTGGAACCGGCAAGACATACATCGTTAGTGCTTTTGGAAATGCTGCCTGCAGAAAGAATTTGAAGGTTCGCTCCTACAGGGTAAACCGACTATTGACTGACCTGGCGATAGGCAGGGGGGATGGTTCCTACAACCGGTTACTCAATGATCTGAAAAAACCGGATCTACTCATCCTGGACGACTTCGGCATGTCCCCTCTAGATCCTACCGCCTGCCGAGATCTTCTTGAAGTGGTTGATGATCGCCATGGTAGAAAGTCCATCGCTATTTCTGCTCAACTTCCCGTAGCAGATTGGCATGGGGTCTTTGAAGATGCCACTATTGCTGACGCCGTGCTGGATCGGCTTGTCAACAACGCTCATAGAATAGAACCTAAAGGTCCAAGCTTAAGACCACAGAATCTAAATAATGACGGAGGTGATAGTAAAACTTAATAATTTATGTTACACTCCATGCATGAGGTGCCGGCCTTTGGCCGGATAAGATAAGAAAGCTGGCCGGATACTGTAAGAACGGTGTCCGGATATTTCGGGAATGCTTGGCCGGATGAAACAGGAACACCGGTCTGAATTAACGAGAATAGCCATGTCAGAGTTTTCGGCAACTAAAGTAAGGAAAAACGGCATAGGAAGTGCGGATTTTCGGCAATGGAAGTAAGGGTTTTAAAATGACTTTAGCATACCCCCTTTAACAATACAAGATGGGGACAGAAAAAAACTGCCCCACTGCATATATATTAGCCGTCAATTTTAGAAAAAGGTTCCCCATCGATCAATACTTCCGCAAACTCCGGATATGCCGGATGATCATAAAAAGACAAGGTATAATCAGAAGCAGGGTCAGGGAATGGCTGTTGCCCTTCAGATAAAGAATTAACCTGGTTACGCAGGCGGATAATATACTCTTCCAG
>JAUSPO010000048.1 GCA_030656575.1 Bacillota bacterium | reverse complement strand
AAAGGCTAACTATATCGGTCGATGCGGAAGAATCTTATACTGTGCAATTGGTAAAATTAGTTATGCGGAATATGAGTTATTTATTTATTCTTTTATTTATTTATTTACTTCTTTATTTACTTCTTTTACCAGATTGGCATGTTGTATTCTTCTTTTAGTTGCCTTGATTAATTAGAAATGTTGTCAACAACCCCGCCCCCTTGTCACTACCCTTGTCACTCTCCCCCCCCCTTGTCACTTATTCAAGAAGGGGTGCTATGTCTTTCTTTTACGGCTTTAAATGCTGACAGGGCTGCATCTATAGTAATTTCGAGATCTTCCTGGGTGTGGGACAGGGAGAGGAAAGCGGCTTCGAACTGTGAAGGGGCAATATAGATGCCTCTTTGCAACATTGACTTGAAATAGGCATTAAAAGAACCATTGTCGGACGATGACGCAGAGTCAAAGTCGTATACCTCATCGGGGGTAAAAAATATAGTGAACATGGAGCCCACACTGTTTATTCGTACAGGAAGATCATAGTGCTGCGCAGCTTTTCGCAGGCCTTCGCTTAAGGCTCTGGTTTTTTCTTCCAACATCTTATAAGTTCCAGGCTGGCCCAAAATCTGCAGGGTTTTTAATCCTACGGCCATGGCGAGGGGATTGCCGGAAAGGGTACCGGCCTGGTAAACAGGCCCTGAAGGAGCGACCATTTTCATGATCTCTTTTCTTCCGCCATAGGCCCCCACAGGAAGCCCGCCGCCGATTATTTTACCCAGCGTTGTAATGTCCGGTTTAACCCCATAGTAAGCCTGTGCGCCGCCAAAGGAGAGGCGGAATCCCGTCATAACCTCATCAAAGATGAGCAGACTTCCAAAGCGGCTTGTGAGTTTTCTCAGGCCTTCAAGAAAGCCGGGTTTTGGAGGCACCACACCCATGTTACCTGCCACAGGCTCCACAATAATGGCAGCGATCTCCTCTCCCATTCCTGAAAAGAGTTCCTCTAGAAAGGCAAGATCATTATAAGGGGCTGTTAAGGTATCCCTTGCCGTACCGGTGGTAACGCCTGGGCTGTCGGGAAGGCCAAGAGTTGTTACACCGGAGCCTGCTTTGATTAATAGGGAATCTGCGTGGCCGTGATAGCATCCTGTAAACTTAACAATTTTTTCCCGCCCTGTATAGCCCCGTGCCAACCGCAGGGCCCCCATGACAGCCTCGGTCCCGGAATTCACCATACGGACCATCTCCACGGAAGGGACAGCTTCAACAAGCAAACGGGCCATTTCTATTTCCAGCTCAGTCGGCGCCCCAAAGCTGGTACCCCGTGCCGATACTTCCCTGATCACTTCCAGAATTTCAGGATGTGCGTGTCCCAGAATAAGGGGCCCCCAGGAACAGACATAATCGATATAACTATTCCCGTCAGCATCGTATACCCTGCTCCCATCCCCTCTTTCCAGAAAAATAGGTTCACCGCCTACAGCCTTAAAAGCCCTTACGGGACTGTTTACCCCACCGGGCATGTATTGTAACGCTTCACCGTAAAGCTTTCTTGACTTTGGAAACAAGCTGCCACCTCCCATTTAAATAAGTCTTAGCTCGAAATAAGTCTTTCGCTTGAAATATATCTCAGCCAGGGATTAAACCTGAGCGGATGAATAACCCTTTCTAGATGCTCTCTTCCTGCAGCCAACGAGCTGCTTCTTTAGCATGGTAGGTAATAATAATATCCGCCCCGGCACGCTTAATGGAAAGAAGCGCCTCCAGGACAACCGCTTTTTCGTCAAGCCATCCCCTCTCCGCTGCCGCTTTTACCATGGCATACTCCCCGCTCACGTTGAAAGCGGCTACAGGACAGCGAACGCTTTCCCTGACAGCCCGGATTACATCCAGGTAAGGGAGCGCAGGTTTTACCATGATGATATCTGCACCTTCTCTCAGATCCTGCCCGGCCTCCCTGAGGGCCTCCCGTACATTGGCGGAGTCCATCTGGTAAGAGCGACGGTCCCCGAAACGGGGGGCAGAGCCGGCAGCCTGGCGAAAGGGGCCGTAAAAAGCTGATCTATATTTTGCAGCATAAGACATAATCGGAAGATAGGTATATCCTTGCCGGTCAAGGGCAGCCCGCAGGGCGGCAACTCTCCCGTCCATCATATCGGAGGGAGCAATCATGTCGGCCCCGGCAGCAGCATGGGACAGAGCCACTTTTGACAGAATTTCCAGAGTAGGGTCGTTTAATATCTCTTCTCCCTCAACAATACCGCAGTGACCGTGATCGGTGTACTCGCAGAGACATACATCCGTGACGACCATCACTTCCGGGTATCTCTCCTTTATGGCACCAACGGCCTGCTGCACTGCCTCATGGGGGTCATAGGCAGAACTTCCCACGGCATCCTTGTATGCAGGGATACCGAACAGAAGGACCGCCAAAACTCCCAGGTCACTGGCTTCCTTCACTTCAGTTAAAAGGGTGTCCACAGAAAACTGATATATTCCGGGCATGGATGGAATGGGGTTTTTAACCCTCTCTCCATTGGTAACAAATAACGGGTAAATAAGATCGGAAAAGCCAACCGGGTCTCCCTGACCAACTGGCGAATCACTTCGGTACGGCGCAGCCTGCGCGGCCTTTCCTCAGGAAAAGGCATACTAGTCCCCCCTCTTCCAGGTTTTCATCCTGCTTAATATGGCTTCCATAAGGCCATCAACAGTGTATTGTGCCGCTTCCGCATCAACCTCCAGGCCCTCTTCACAGATAGCTGCACTGGTAACCGGGCCAATACTGGCCAGCATAACTCCTTTGAGAAGAACTTTGCTCTCATCCCCCAGCAGCTTCAGGAAATTGCGTACCGTAGATGAACTGGTAAAAGTAATGATCTGGACCTGCTTTTTTTTGAGCAGTTCCCTTAAAAGAGGTAGATTCCCCTGCCCCGGTCTTGTCTCATAGGCTTCCACGTCATCCACAAGAGCCCCCATGGAAACAAGCGTTTCCGGAAGAATTTTCCGGGCTATATCTGCGCGGGGAAGGAGAACCTTTTCCCCTGGTTTTAAGAAGCTCCCCAGTTCTTCAGCGAGGGCCTCAGCCCTGTACTCCTGCGGAGTGGCAGTGGACCAAAAGTCCTTTCGTCTCCAGCACTTCCCGGGTCTTGGGGCCAATGGCGCAAAGCCTCACACCTTGCAGTTCCCTAATATCGTGCTCCAGCTCACGTAAACGTTTAAAAAAACTATTTACTCCATTAACACTGGTAAAAACAATCCAGTCATATTCCCCGGCTTTGTGAAGAGCATTGTCCAAAGGGGCAAAATCCCGGGGAGGTACAACCTCAATGGCGGGGAATTCGAAAGACTCCCCGCCCAGTTCTTCAATTAAGTCGGAAAAATAAGAGGCCCCCTCCCGGGGACGGGTCACAACAACGCGCACGCCGAACAACGGCTTGCTCTCGAACCACCGGAGCTGCTCCCTCAGAGAAACAACTTCTCCAACAACAAGAACAGCCGGCGGCTTAAAATCTGCAACCGTGACCTTCTCTGCAATATCCATCAGGCAGCCGGTCAAAGTGCCCTGCTCTGGAAGAGTCCCCTGCCGAATAACAGCTGCCGGCGTTTGGGGACTGCGCCCGTTTTCCATAAGTTTCCCCACAATAAAGGGCAGGTTGGATACCCCCATAAGAAATACAAGGGTGCCTGATCCGCCGGCAATCTTCTCCCAGCTGATTCTGCTGTCCTCTTTTTGCGGATCTTCGTGACCCGTAACAACAGTAAAGCTGGAAGTAAGGTCCCGATGAGTGACAGGAATACCGGCATATGCCGGCACAGCTATGGCAGAGGTAACCCCTGGCACCAGTTCATAGGGGATACCTTCTTTTACCAGGGACTGGGCTTCCTCTCCTCCCCTGCCGAACAGAAAGGGGTCACCGCCTTTCAGGCGGACAACTGTATAACCGGCCAGTGCATTTTCCACCAGCACTTTATTTATCTCATCCTGGGTGAGGGTATGGCCCTGAGGTGACTTTCCCGCGTAAATAAGACGTGCACCAGGTGGTGCGTAGCCTAAAAGCCGGGGGTTTACCAGGCGATCATAGACCACTACATCAGCTTTGCCAATACATTTTGATCCCTTAATAGTAATCAGACCGGGATCTCCCGGCCCGGCACCAACCAGGTATACCCGGCCGGGCCCTGCTGTATTTTGTTTATTATTGAACCCCTGTTTATTCAAGGATAGCACCTCCCCCTTTGGATAGGAGCCTTTCACCCAGTTCTATGCCTACTTCTTTCGCCTGCTGCAGTGAACCTACCTCTTCTCCACGCAGCAGTTTAGAGCCATCGAGGGCAGCAATAATGCCTCTTAAATGTATTTCATTGCCATTTACTTCGGCCAGCGCCCCAATGGGGACGTGGCATCCGCCCCCCACCCTTCCCAGAAAAGCCCGCTCTGCCAGGACGGCAGCATGGGTTGGCAGATGATCCAGGGAAAGGAGCAGGCCTGCAATCTCCTGATCGTCACTTCGAATCTCCACTCCCAGGGCCCCCTGTCCGGCGGCGGGAAGGCAGGTATCAAAAGAGAAAACCTGGGTCACGTACCGCTCCCAGCCCATGCGCTTCATACCGGCAAAAGCCAGGAGCAGCCCCGAATAATTTCCCTCGTCCAGCTTCCGCAGCCGTGTGTCCAGGTTGCCCCGAAGGGGCTCAAAAACCAGATCCGGACGCAGATAGCGAAGCTGAGCAATACGGCGCAGGCTGCCTGTTCCCAGCATGGCCCCCTGAGGAAGGGTCCCCAGGGTAACCGGTGCCTTTGCCACCAATACGTCCCGGGGATCTTCCCGCTCCATTATGGCAGCGATGGTGAGACCGGCGGTAATGGTAGTGGGAAGATCCTTCATACTATGTACGGCAGCATCTATCTCCCCCGAGAGGAGAGCATTTTCTATTTCCTTGGTAAAAACCCCTGTTCCACCAATCCCCGCCAGCCCGACGCCCTGCCATTTATCTCCGCTGGTCTGGATAATTTTTATCTCGTAATTAAAATCAGGGGCTGCTTCTTTCAATTTGGAAATAACATACTCTGCCTGTATCAATGCAAGCCGGCTTCCCCTGCTTCCGATCATTACTGTTCTCATTTAAAATCCTCCGGATCTCTGTATTGATCAATAAGTTCGAGTACTCTTTTGTCCAGGTCTTCCCCTGTTAAGTTTCTAAAATGATCGTAAACTTCCCTGCCAGCCAGCCGGAGAAAAAGCTCTTTTCTTTTCCGGGGGTCAGAGACGGATTGGACTACACGTGGACGAATCCCTCCCAGGAATTCTAAAAAATCCCCACTGTCATCACTGAAAAGCTCTTCCAGCTGTTCACGAACGAGACGTGCAAAAGCAGGGCTTCTTCCTTCGGTGGAGACGGCGACGCTTAATGGCCCACGGCTCACCACGGAAGGGAAGAAAAAACTGCAGAGAGAAAGATCATCAGAAGTGTTTACAAGAATATTACGGGAAAAACAGTCTTTGGCCACTTCCCTGTTCAGTTCGCTGTCATCCGTTGAAGAGACGACCAGAAAAACATTATCCAGCAGACTGCTTTGATAATTAATTCCTTCATATAAGACCTCACCATTTTCTACAATTTCCTGCAAACCCCCGCAGAGGGTGGGACTTACGATACAGATACAGGCCCCGCAGACCAGAAGGGTCTTTACCTTGCGCAGCGCAACATTGCCGCCTCTCACAACAAGGCATTTCTTCTTCCGAAGGTCAAGAACAAGGGGACAGTAATCTCTCATCTTAGCTTACCACCCTTTCATGAAAGGTAACTACCCTAACACACTCCGGTATCATCGTTTTTAGAACTCAAGTGTTCGATACTGTTGACTAAGTTTGCTTTAAATCCCGCTTCATGCATTTCAAGTAGGCTTACCGAAGCATTATCCACACGGAGTTCCCAGACCTGCTCAAGCCCCAAGCCCATGAAATGGTGCAAAATGGAGCGAATGGCTCCACCATGGCTAACAACAATAACTTCATCATCCTTTTTATAACAGGAAGAAATATCCTTTAAAAACTGCTGCATTCTTTTGCAAACCTCTAAAAGGGTGTCCCCGTCCGTAGGGGCAAATTGGAAGGGATTGCTAATCCATCTGTTCACATCCTGGTCATAAGAAGCACTTATCTCTGTATGGGTAAGACCTTCCCACTTACCAAAATTAATCTCCCTTAAAAGGGGGTTTATGCTGGGGACCAGACCATGGC
>JAUSPO010000043.1 GCA_030656575.1 Bacillota bacterium | reverse complement strand
CAAAGCCCTGGACTATTGCCGGCAGGCGGAAAGTCATGCCCCTTTCCGTGATGAACAGGGAGTTTGCTGCAGCGAGGATCTGCCAGGGGGGACGCATAATCCTGAAGAATCTGTAGTTAAGCTTGAAGAACAGGCAGAGCTTTATCAAAAGCTGAAAAACCTTCCCCCAGTCTACCGGAAGGCAATTGTTGAGCATTATTTCAAGAGCAGATCTTACAAGGAAATGGCCAGTGATGAGAATATCTCTGTCAAAACTGTGGAGTCCAGAATTTACAGAGCGAAGAAAATGCTAAAAAAAATGCATGGTGGAGGTGATATCAATGAAATGCCCGTCTCATCAAGATCTCAATTGGGTGGCATTTGTGAATAAGCAGGTAGATGATGAGAGGGATTATCGCAATGCCCTGGAAACCTGTGAAAGCTGCCTGCAGCTCTTTGCCGCTTCTCTTGAAAATAACCTAAAGTCTCCCTCTCCCGGCTTTGTTGACAAAGTAATGGCGGGCTTGCCTCCCACAAGTAATTCTCAAATAAATAAAAGGCCACGGCACTGGCCCTGGCTTCATTATGCTGCAGCAGCGTGTATTACCCTGGCTCTGGTTCACCTGGGATACTTTGATTACATTTACCTGATTCCGGAGGAGCTGCAGCTCCTGGAACACAGTGCCGGAGCAGGGGACCATGTTCTTTCCATGATAGACACATTTAAGAGTTTAATAGATTTTATTATAGTGAAGGGGGTATAAAATATGCAGCCCAGAAAACCCAGTAAAGGGTTAACCTTTTTTCTCTCCTTTGTTCCCGGAGTGGGACATCTCTACCTTGGAGCTATGAACCGGGGGCTTCAGATAATGATTATATTTTTCGGTTCCATCTTTTTGATTGATTTTCTGCGCCTGGGAGCGTTTCCTTTCTGGCTTCCCATCATCTGGTTCTACGGCATCTTTGATGCGTTGCAGAAAGCGGATGATTATCTTCTTTACGGTGAAATTGTGGATAAACCATTATTTGAATGGCAGGTGCTTAGTGGAAAAAATACCTGGTTTGGCTGGGGGCTTATTGTTATTGGGTCCTATTTGCTGCTGGATCGCTTTCTGGGGCGTTGGATCGCCACATATTTAATTATTAGTTGGCATGATCTTCGTTCAATTATTACGGCTGTTTTACTGATTGCCTTCGGGGCTTTCCTATTGTGGGGGAGGAAGGTAAAAAACAATGAATGACAATATGGATACAAATATTGAAAACAACAGCAATAATAATGAGCAGAAAAGCGGCGCAGCAAGGCAGTGGAGAGTTGGAACCTTTTCCATGGGATTTACCCTCATTGCACTCGGTTTATTCCTGATTCTCGCCAGAGTTTATGAGCTGCCGACTATGGGGTATATGATGAAGTGGTGGCCCCTATTGATCGTTGTTCTTGGCCTGGAAATTGTCGTCTATAACTCTCTGGCCAATGTCAAAAGGAGCCCGGTGCGCTTTACTTACGACTTCTTTAGTATCTTCCTGGTGGCGGTTGTTCTTATCTTCAGTGCAGGCTTTTATTTCATTGAATCATCGGGAGTATTTACCATGGCACAGAGGTTCTTGTTATCCAGTCCACATGTTGTGGCAGAGGAGAAAATATCCTGCCCCATAAGTGATCGTTTGCAGGCCCTTTCCCTGGAAGTGGAAAGCGGAGCGCTCAATTTGAGTGCATATGACGGTGATGAAATAAAAGTATCTATTATCTATAAAGGACATTTCCCTTCCAGAGAAGAAGCAGAGACCTTTGCAGCGGAACAGTATGTGAAACAGGAGCTTCTGGGCGATACACTTTACCTGAAAATTTTCAGTCCTGCCGTGACACACCATTTCTTCAACCACCCGGAGCCAGAACAGGAAGTTACAGTTCTTATCCCGGATAGGATCAATGTGGATGTTTTACGGGCAAGGGGTGACCTTCAGCTCTATCTCCAGGAAGTAAATAACAACTGGAATATAAATTATGAAGGAAGAAATTCAATAATAAATCTTGAGAAGGTAACAAACACCACTCTGGATGCAGAAATATCCGAGCGTGGAAGTATCGAAGGCAATGTTAATTGGGATCATTTTGAAACTAAACACGAGGACGACTCAGACCCTGCAAAGCCACAAATAAACGCCGTTAAAAGGTGGGGTAACGAAGAGCATACCATTACACTGCGCCAGAGATCCGGAACAGCGGTAATTAACATCAAAAATCAGGAGGAGTAAGAGGGAGTAAGCAAAAAGCAGTTGAAATACATAGTAAAATATTGCTATAATTGCTATATTTAAAAGAAAATTCCTTTTATACCTAGGAGATGATAACCAGTGTGCAAAGATAATCAGCGTATTATGGAAAAGATGACTCATCCCAGTTTTGCTGATTTTTGCCGGGAAAACAACATTTGCCTTGCAATTCTATTTGGTTCCCGGGTAACTGGCTGTGCCCGGGATGAAAGTGATTTCGATCTGGCAGTGCTTTTAGACACAAATTACCCTAAAGATGTTCTCCCCCGAGGAAAGCATAAACGAACGTTACTTCATAATTTCTCTGCGTATTTTTCCTCTAGCCGAATTGATCTGGTTGTTCTTAATGACGCATCTTCATTTCTTGTTTATAATGTAACCCAAATGGGCAAAGTCCTCTATGAGGCCAATCCAGGTGAATTTGCACAGCTGGCTTCTTTGGCAATTAGACAATATTCCGATGGGCAATTGTTTAGAGAAGTTGAAAAAAAATACTTAAGCCGGCAGGCATGAGAAAATGGTAAACAAAGAAACCGTGATCATACGTAGAATGAAACAAGTAACCGCTGCTATCCTAATCCAAGACAATAGAATCCTCATTGCCAAAAGACCGGCTGACGATAAGATCCCCAAATGGGAATTTCCCGGAGGCAAAATAGAAGATGGAGAAACTGCAGAGGAATGTTTGCAAAGAGAACTGTTCGAGGAATTAGGTATTAACGTTAGAGTAGTAAATTATTTTTGCAGCAGTACCTACCCTTATCCTTTTGGGCAGATTGAGTTGATGGCCTTTTTTGTTGAATGGCTCTCAGGAGAGATGGAGCCTTCCGCTCATGATCAAGTGAGATGGGTGTTGCCTGAGCAGCTTGACCATTTTGACTTTTCCCCGGCGGATCTGCCTATAGTGGCGGAGTTGAAACGAACCTCTTTCCACTCATGATGCTGCGACAAACCGGAATTAGCCCAAATGGTTAAAGAAGGAAGGTTTCGGGAAGATTTATGTTTTCGCCTTAACTTAATTCCCATTGAAATACCTCCACTGCGGAATCGTTTAAGTGACATACCTGCCTCAACACCCAAGCTATATAGCTTGGGTTTGTTTATATAATAGATAGCCACCGGAAAGTCTGTCCGCTATTCCGCCTCCGCGTAAGTATTAGAAAAAAGGAATTTGTTGGAATGTGTAGAAATTTGTATATTAAATACATCATAATTAACTCTTGACTGAGGAGTTGTGCTAATGTCTCATGGAAAAGATAAACCAAAAATTATGGAACGATCGCGAGTAGAATTGCTGCGGGAAAAAAACAAGGCCATTTCCGTAAGCGAAAAAAAGCTTAAGGCGGTCTTCGATGGTTCACATGATGCCATCATAATCAGTACAAAAGATGGGATCTTTATTGACTGCAACCATCGTGCCTTAGAAATATTTGGTCTGAAAAGTAAGGATGAATTAATTACTTTGAGCCCGTCAGACTTTTTTCTTCCTTCTATTCAAGATGGGCAGAGCATTTCTGAAGGATTATTACGTTTTGAACGGCTGATCAACCTCAAAAACGGGGAAAGCTTTCCGGCGGAAGTAATATTGACATTGGTCCGTATTGGAGAAGAGACATTCCATATGGCCAACATTCGCGACATTTCAGAACGTAAGCGTGCAGAGGAAGCCCTACATCATCAGATTAAGTTTGAAAAAAAGCTCGCAGAAATTTCTGCCAGGTTTGCAACCATAACTGCAGCTCAATTAGATGAGGGAATTGATTATGCGCTCCAGCACAGCGGGGCTTTTTTTAATACAGACCGCAGTTACGTGTTCCAGTTTTCCAGTGATGGGGGTATGATGGACAATACTCATGAATGGTGTTCTGAAGGAATTCAACCGCAGATAGACAACTTACAGGGTATCCCTTCCGATGATATGCCCTGGTGGATGGAGAAGCTGTTACGCATTGAAACGATTAATATCTCATGCGTTGATGATTTGCCCCCGCAGGCAGCGGCAGAAAAAGAGCTCCTACAGTCCCAGTCCATACAATCAGTCCTGGTTTTACCCATTATTTTTAATAAAAAACTTATGGGGTTTATAGGTTTTGACTCAGTGAGGGAGAAGCATAACTGGAATGAAGATCAGATATCGCTTTTAAAAGTCTTATCGGAACTCATCTCCTTTGCTCTTCAAAAAAGTCAGGCGGAAGAGGCTCTGCGTGAGCGGGAAGCGCTGCAGCGTATATTAATAAGGTTGGCAACAGGTTTTGTAAATGAACCGCTGGAAACAATCGACACGGCAATAAACAGAGCACTGGAAACAATTGGAAAATTCGCCTGCGTAGACCGTGTCTATATCTTTTCATTTGATTATACCAACAGGGAAGCAACTAACACCCATGAGTGGTGTGCAGAAGGGATTTCTTCGGAGATTAATAATATACAGGGTGTCCCGTTTGAGTTGCTCAACGATTTCCTGAAGATGCTTCGAAAGGGAGAAATTGTGAGTATTCCTAAGGTTGCCATGATGCCAGAGGATTATACATTGCGTACTGTTCTGGAGCAGCAGGGAATACAGAGCCTGATTTTGTTTCCCATGATGTATGGCAGCGAATGCCTGGGTTTTGTGGGCTATGATGCAGTGCGGAACGTCAGGGTTTTTCAGGAAACGGAGATAATTTTGTTGAAAGTAATGGCAGAATTACTTGCTAATACCGTAGTGCGGCGTCGTACAGAAAAGATCTTCAGGGAGAGAGAAGAAAGGTTCCGCCAGATATCAGAATTCTCTCCCCTGCCCCTTTCTATTTTTGATAGGGATGGGAAATATGAATACCTTAATCCCAAGTTTGTGGAAGTTTTCGGGTATACCCTTGATGATATCCCTTCGCGAAAAAAGTGGTTTGAGCTTGCTTACCCTGATTCACTTTATCGTAAGAAAGTTGAGGAAACATGGATAAATGATATCAATAATTCAGGTGATAAGGTCAGGCCCAAGAATTTCAGGGTAACTTGTAAGGACGGCACCCAGAAGGAAATATTGTTTAGACTGGTGTTGATGGAAAACGGTAAGCATCTCATTATTTATGAAGACATAACTGAACGAAAGCGTTATGAGAAGCAGTTAAAATACCTGAGCATGCACGACCAACTCACAGGTTTATATAACCGTGCCTATCTGGAAGATGAACTCAATCGCCTGAGTAAGAGCAGGGAATACCCTATAACCATTATTTCTACCGACCTGGACGGGTTAAAACTTATCAATGATACACTGGGACATGACAAGGGTGATAAGCTTTTAAAAGCCTGCACTAAAGTTTTAAAACAATCATTGCGCTGCTCCGATATCCTGATCAGGGTAGGCGGTGACGAGTTCGTTGCAATCCTTCCAAAAACAGCTTTAAAATCTGGTGAAGAAATAGCGGACCGTATACGAACACAGGTGGATCTTTATAACAGCAAGAACACCGAACTGCCTTTAAGCCTTTCCATTGGGATAGCTGCATCAGAAAACGAGAATGTATCCCTTAGGGACACCTTTAAAGAATCGGATGATCTTATGTATAGGGAAAAAATATACCGCAGGAGCAGCGTGCGCAACCAGGTTGTAAACACCCTTTTAATTGCCCTGGCTGAAAGGGATTATATTACAGAGGGGCATGCCCAGAGGCTCTCCAATCTTTGCAAAACAATGGGAGAGAAACTTGGTCTTTCATCGCAGAAGCTTGTTGACCTGGCCCTTTTAGCGCTGGTGCACGACTTTGGCAAGGTGGGGATTCCCGACAGCATCTTGTTCAAAAATGGTCCCTTAACGGAAAGTGAATGGGAAATAATGATTCAGCACCCGGAAAAGGGGCACCGCATTGCCATTTCTTCCCCTGATCTGTCAGGGGTGGCGGAACTTATCCTCCTGCATCACGAAAAGTGGGATGGTTCAGGGTACCCATATGGTTTCAAGGGGGAAAAAATTCCCATTGAATGTCGTATCCTTGCCTTGGTAGATGCTTTTGACGCCATGACTAACGACAGACCTTACCGCAAAGCCATAAGTTGGGATGAAGCCAGAGAGGAAATTATAAAATACTCAGGCACCCAGTTTGATCCGGCGTTGGTAGATGTTTTTTTATCTGTTTTAGAACAAGGAACACACCCTTGACCCTTGACAAAAGCAGATATCCTGTCTACTATGAAAAAAAGATATGAAGAATGAGTAAAGGTGCTCAGAAATAATTTTCTGGGTATTTTTTAAGGACCAGGGAACTGGAAGTCTTGGTGATAAAAATGAGCTTTGAGACGGATGACAACATGTATGAAATTACTGATAAGTTAAGGCATGCAGGGTTTGACGTAAGTCCCAGGCTGGTAGGCCAAATCCTTTCGGACTACGGTCTATCTAAAAAAAAACCTTTCCAGACCAGGTAATGGG
>JAUSPO010000037.1 GCA_030656575.1 Bacillota bacterium | reverse complement strand
CTCCGCTGCGGCTGTGGCAGGAGGCTTTACATCCGTGGCCTGTATGCCCAATACGCTTCCTCCTGTAGACAACAAAGAGATCGTATCTTATATTAAGGAGAGGGCCAGGTATGCCGATTTGGCTCGCGTTTACCCCATAGGTTCCTTAACCCACGGTCTTAAGGGGAAAGAAATCGCCCCTTTGTGGGAGATGGCTCAGGAAGGAGTAAGGGGTTTTTCAGATGATGGCAGCCCTGTCGTCGATGGAGGAATTATGTTTAGAGCAATGCAGTTTGCCCTTGTTCTAGGCCTAACCGTAATCTCCCACTGCGAAGATCTTTCTTTATCTGCAGGAGGTGTTGTCCATGCCGGGTCTCACGGTTATCGTCTGGGTCTTCCGGTTATCCCCTCTGCTTCCGAGTCCGTGATCGTAGCCAGAGAAATTTTACTCCAGCAGGGCGTTGGAGGAAAACTCCATCTGGCGCATCTCAGTACCAGGGAGAGTGTGGAACTTCTAAAATGGGCCAGGGATAGAGAAATAAACCTCACGGCGGAGGTTACCCCACACCATCTCCTCCTCACGGAGGAAGCTGTTGGAAATTTCCAGTCCAATGCAAAAATGAACCCTCCTTTAAGAAGTTCTTCCGACAAAGATGCCCTATTAGAGGCACTGCAGGAAGGTCTCCTGGAAGTAATTGCCACAGACCATGCTCCGCACCGTCCCCAGGAAAAGGAAGAAGATTTTATGAATGCCCCTTTCGGAGTAGTCGGGTTGGAAACGGCGTTTCCTCTTCTTTGGACAAAGCTGGTGGAAGAAGGCCTCCTTTCTCTCAGCGAGCTTGTTAAATGCTTATCCATTGTGCCGGCGAAACTGCTGGGAGTCCCCGGGGGCAGCCTTGCAGAGGGTTCTTTGGCTGACCTTGTGGTGATTGATCCAGATATGGAACTGACAGTAAACAGTGAAAGGTTTTATTCCCTTGGCAAAAATACACCCTTTAACGGATGGCGCCTGAAAGGTTTTCCTGTTTTAACCATGGTTGGAGGAGATATAAAGATGTGGAAGGGCAAAGTCAAAGGTTTTAGCGCAGATTTCCCCAGTCTGGACAGTATTCTTTATAAAAAGGAGTAAGGCATTGTTATCAAAGGCGAGAGTTTTGGAGATCAGGAAGGTTTCATCTAACTGTTATTTTCTGCTGCTTGAAGAAGCGCGTATTGCCAGGGAATCTTTACCGGGGCAATTTCTTCATATACGTATCGGCGAAAGCCTTACACCCTTTCTCAGGCGTCCCTTCAGTATTGCGGGGACCTCTCCGGAGAACGGAACACTGAAAATTCTTTTTCAGGTCATGGGAGAGGGCACGAGGATTCTCAGCATGGTGCAAAAGGAAGACCGGTTAGACTGCCTTGGCCCGCTGGGATCTGGCTTCAGTACTCAGAAGGCACATAATACTTCTGTCCTTTTAGCCGGGGGAATAGGAGCGGCTCCTTTAATGTTTTTATCAGAAGCTCTTCTAAGAGAACAAAAGAAGGTTATCTTCTATTACGGAGCATCATCTCTTGAGCAGATCATTCCTGTAAGGAGTTTTTTTCCTTCCGAAGCAGAGGTTTACCTTGCCACTGAAGATGGTAGCGCCGGTTATAGGGGTTTTGTTACAGAGGCTTTTCAGGAAGGGTTGAACAATGGTCTTAAGCCTGCTGAAATATTTGCCTGCGGCCCTAAGCCTATGCTTCAAAAGCTTGCGGAAAAAAACAGGGATTGGAAATTTCCCATGCAGATCAGCCTTGAAGAA
Organism: Bacillota bacterium; assembly: GCA_030656575.1. Classification (GTDB taxonomy): domain Bacteria; phylum Bacillota; class Dethiobacteria; order DTU022; family UBA8154; genus JAUSPO01. Next base: position 12,378 of record JAUSPO010000037.1, on the reverse strand, counting down.
AGGATGGCCTGCGGTATTGGCGCCTGCCAGGGCTGCGCAGTTACGGTTCAGGAAAAAGGAGAAACTCGCTGCGGGCTTGTGTGTCGGGATGGCCCTGTTTTTAATTGGGATGAGGTGGTGTGGTAATGGCAAATTTGGAGGTGGAACTGGGAGCCCTGAAGTTAAAAAACCCCGTTCTGGCAGCTTCGGGAACGTTTGGTTTTGGTGAAGAATACTCGTCCCTGATCGATCTGGAAAAGCTGGGAGCTATCATGGTTAAGGGACTTACTCTCAAGCCCCGGCAGGGAAATCCCGCACCAAGGATCACCGAGACCCCTGCCGGAATGCTAAATGCTATTGGGCTGCAAAATCCAGGTTTGGATGCTTTCCTGTCAAGGGAGCTGCCCCGTCTTATTGACAGTCACGCTGCGGTAATAGTAAATATTGCCGGCGATACGGAAGAAGATTATATCACCCTTGCCCGGGAACTTTCCGGAGTCCCAGGCATTGTGGCTCTTGAGCTTAATCTTTCCTGCCCCAACGTGAAGCAAGGTGGTATTCTTTTTGGAACATCAAAAATGATTATGGGACGATTAATCACTAAGGTACGCGGTATCTGCCCGATTCCATTAATAGTGAAACTTTCACCCAATGTAACCGATATAACAGAACTTGCCCATGCTGCTGAAGAAAGCGGCGCAGATATTATTTCCCTTATTAATACTTTAAAGGGAATGGTGATAGATATAAAATCTAAACGTCCTCTTCTTGGAAACATTACAGGCGGTCTTTCAGGTCCGGCGATCAGGCCTGTTGCGGTTCGCATGGTTTACGATGTCTACCGCTCCGTGAAAATACCTTTGATTGGCATGGGAGGCATTATGAATCTGGATGATGCTCTGCAGTTTTTTATGGCCGGTGCCCGTGCCGTAGCAGTAGGCGCAGGGAACTTTGTAGACCCCTGCGCCATGCCCCGTCTCATAGATGATTTGCGTTCTTACCTGGAGAAAGAGGGACTTCAGAGTGTGGATGAGATCGTGGGATCTGCACAGATCTAAATTTGGTGAAAGGGCTGATAAAATGTTTGGTAAGCGGAAAAATGTCGATAAAAACGCAATTGCCGAAAAAATAATTGTTGCCCTCGATGTTGAAAGAGAGGATCAGGCATATGCGTTGGTGAAGCACCTTTCACCTCCCATAACTTTTTATAAGGTGGGGATGAGGCTTTACGCAGCCTGTGGGCCGCGTATTATTTCAGGATTGAAAAACCTGGGGGTTAAAGTATTTCTTGATCTTAAGTTTCATGACATCCCCCATACCGTGGCTACTACGGCAGAGGTTGTTACACGCCTGGGAGTTGATATGTTTAATATCCACCTGAGCGGCGGCAGGGACATGATCCGTTCTACGGTGGAAGCTGCCGGGTTAACTGCGGAAAAAGAGGGCATTGCCAAGCCTTTGGTGGTAGGTGTTACTGTCTTAACTTCCTTTAACGAGAAAGTTTTAAGAGATGAGGCCGGTGTGGAAAAACACCTGGAACAGCATGTTGTTGACCTTTCATTAATGGGAAAAGAAAGCGGGCTGAGCGGGGTAGTTGCTTCTGCCCGCGAAGCAAGCCGAATTCGTAAACATTGTGGGGAAGATTTTATAATCGTCACACCAGGAGTTCGCCCATTGTGGTCAACCCTTAATGATCAACTGCGAGTCCTGACTCCACGTCAGGCATTGGAAGCAGGAGCTAATTATCTTGTTATTGGACGTCCCATTATTGAGCATTCATCTCCAGGGGAAGCTGTGGAAAAAATTCTTGCGGAGATAGCAAACTAATAGTATAATAAAATATAAATAAATTGAATTTGTATAATTATCTTTAAATTATAGGCTAAAGGAATTTTATTTTTTTGAATTTTCTATAGGAATAACTAATAGTTAAGTGAATTTATTAAAATTAAAGTCTTGGAAAAGAGGAAAAACCAGGGGATGAAAAAAATAAAGATTATTGGATGCGGCAATCTTTTAGCCTATGATGAGGGGATAGGGATACATATTGTAAGGCGATTAAATAATGAGATTTTACCTGAAAACGTCGAGGTAAAAGAACTTCGTACCCCTGGACAGCTGCTTGTGGAACTATTAAGTGGCGCTGATAAGCTAATTATTATTGATGCCTGCAGCAGCCAGTGTGAAAGCGGCACAGTGCATCGTTACAGCGGCAGTGAGACCAGCCTGGAAGAAATGCTCTCCAATACCATTCATGCCCATTATTTCTATCCTATCTTTGAATTGAGAAAAAAACTTACTCCTCATAAAATGCCGGATGAGATGGTTGTAATTGCTGTGGAAATAGAAGATCGGCAAAAGTTTTGTATTGGTCTGAGTAAAAGTGTTTTTGCCTCTATAGACGATGTTGTTAATACTGTGATTAATGAGCTATATTAATAGTTCAGTGTCTTATCCTTCATAGAGCTTTGCTCTCAAAGATATAAAATCAAAACAGAAACGCCCTTGGCGTGTTTTTCTTTGTATACGCCTGGGTAAACTAAGTAATAGTTGTAAACGTTGGAACGTTCCCCCAGAGAGGGGAATCATCTAAGAAGTCACTGAGAAAAGAGAGTGAATGAGTTGAGATTTGGAATACATATGCCTCAAAAAGGTGGGTTTGCGAGAAATGTGAAGCGTGCGGCAGATATCGGCTGTCGCTCCCTGCAGGTTTTCTTAGGAAATCCTACTGCCTGGAACCCTCCGCGGCCGGATCCCAAGGAGACTGAAAATCGCAGGCAGCTATTAAAGGAACAGGGAATTTCCCCTCTGGTTGTTCATACACCTTACCTTATTAACCTTGCAGCTGCAAAAGAGGAATTCTACCATAAGTCACGTAAGTTGTTACGGCAGACCGTCATGAATGCGCACGACTTGGGTTCTCCTTTTGTGGTTTTACACGTGGGAAGCCATGGGGGCAGGGGTTATAAAGAGGGATTAAATCAGTTTATATCGACTCTTGAAGAGGAGCTTATGGATAACTGGCCTCCCGGAATAGAACTTCTTCTGGAAAATACCGCAGGAGCCGGTACATCCCTTGGGGGAACTTTTATTTCGCTTGGAAATATCCTCAAGGCCCTGGGGGATGGAGCACCCTTGGGGATTTGTCTGGATACTGCTCATGCCTGGGCGGCAGGTTATGATCTTTCTACCCCGGAAGGTGTGGAAAAATCTCTGGCGGAGCTTTCTGAGACAGTGGGAATGGATCGTATTAAAGCAATTCATGCCAACGATACCGGTACGCCCCGTGGATCTAACCGGGACCGCCATGCTCACTTAGGAGAAGGGAATATTGGTGAAGAGGGTTTCATGGCTTTTTTCAGCTACCCATGGCCTGAAGACCTTCCTGTTATTCTGGAAACCCCGGAGATGGGAAGTCACTGGGATGCGATTAACATGGCCAGTCTGCGCCTTTTTTCAGGGGCATGCCGTGAGGCCTCAAAGGAGTCATAAAGATGCCCAGGGAAAAAGTTGTTTTTGTGTGTAATGTATGTGGTTATGAGGCTTATAAGTGGATGGGTCATTGTCCGGAATGTCAGGGCTGGAATACTATCATGGAAGAAAGAATCAAAAATGTGAATGCACTAAAAACCCCAAGTCCGCGAGAGCCGGGGGAGCTTAAAGAATTAAATGAAATAAAATCTTCCCTTGAAGAACGTTTCTCCACAGGCATAGAAGAACTGGACAGGGTGCTTGGAGGAGGAGTCGTCCCCGGTACGGTTATTTTGGTAGGCGGCGATCCGGGAATTGGTAAATCAACACTCCTGCTGCAGGCGGCACTTGGTCTTGCTTCACAGGATTGCGACCTTATCTATGTTACAGGAGAGGAATCTCTAAGCCAGGTGAAAATGCGTGCTGACAGGTTATCCCTGCCTCAGGTGTCCCTGAAGGTACTTGCTGAAACAGAATACGGCCGCATAGCTGAACAAATTGAAAAAAATAACCCACAGGTAGTAGTGGTTGATTCTATTCAGGCGATTATGAAAAGCGAACTTGGAAATGTTCCCGGAAGTGTGGTCCAGGTGCGGGAAATTACTGCATCGCTGACCCACTTAGCCAAAAGCCGGCAGATAACCTTTTTTATCATTGGTCATGTTACTAAAGAAGGGGCAATTGCCGGTCCCCGTTTATTGGAGCATATGGTAGATTGCGTTCTGTATTTTGAGGGTGAACGTTATCAGAGTTTTCGCATTTTACGCAGTATTAAGAATCGATTTGGACCTACGAATGAAATTGGTATATTTACGATGGAGTCAAGTGGATTACAGGAAGTGCAGAATCCTTCAGCTCTCTTTCTCAACCAGCGTCCACAAAATATGCCCGGTTCAAGTGTTGTCCCAACCATGGAAGGAACCCGTCCTTTGCTTGTGGAAATCCAGGCCCTTGTTACTCCCTCCTATTTTGGCGGTACTCCCCGCCGCACTTCCACAGGGCTGGATCATAATCGTGCTGCTATTATTATTGCCGTTCTGGAAAAGAGAGCGGGAATGCAATTATTTAATTGTGATATTTTTATAAATGTTGTTGGAGGTGTTAAGATTATGGAGCCTGCTGCTGATCTTGGCATCGCTTTGAGTATTGCATCCAGCCTGAGAGACAAGCCTCTTTTGGAGCAAACCTTGATCGTGGGGGAAATTGGATTAACAGGGGAAGTCCGTCCTGTCAGCCGTATAGAAGAGCGGCTCAGAGAAGGGTTAAAAATGGGATTCAGCCGCTGCATTGTACCTCAGGGTAATATTAGCGGCAACTTTCTATCCAACACGAAGGAAATAAAAAAGGACCTGGAAATAGTAAGCGTCGCTACCCTTACACAGGCCCTCAACATCGTTTTTCCTTAGAACAATTGTCTTATAAAAGGTGAAAGTGCCCCAGCGCATTAATTCTTTCATATTCTTTGTGTAAAACATCATCCAATTTAAAATCCAAAAGGTGACATAAAGCAGTTAAATAGAATAGGTGATTTCCAATTTCTTCTTCGATGGTTTCCTTACAATTCTCACATAAAACACCCTCAATATGAGTAACCATGTATTTCCTGCAGTCCTCAAAGGAAATTTCGGCAGGTATCTGCTGTTTGCGGGCATTTACAGAGATGCACCCACAGCCTGTTACAGATTTGGTAATGGCCCTGTTAACACGCACAGCCGACTCCGCATGTTTGGAAATACTGTCCAGAATACTGCGATGCTTGAGGAGCAGTTCTGATACTTTATCTTGAAACAAGCAGATAACCTCATCATTACGGGTTTCCATGATAATGACACCTCTTTTTTTCTTTCTATATTCCTATTATACTTGTTGGTTTAAAACATTGTCAACTTCCCCGCAAAGAAGAAAAAAATTGAGAAAAAAGTTGCTGCCCGATTTGGCAGACACGTTGACTTTGTTTTGCGCTTATGATATGATAATATTTTTTGACATATGAATCTATCTGTGTTAAAATATAATGTGTGCAAACCTTTAGCACGTATTGGATCAATTTTTCTTTGGGATGAATGTTCTAAGGAGGCTTTTTAAATGTTTAATATTGGGGATAAAGTTGTATATCCAATGCATGGCGCGGGTGTTATTGAAGCAATTGAGGAACAGGAAATACTGGGAGATTTTAAGAAATATTATGTTATGAAAATACCCGTTGGGGATATGAAAGTAATGATTCCCCTTGATAATGTTCAGAGAGTAGGCCTGCGTGATGTTATTGAAAAAGGCTCCGTTACAGAAGTTTACCAGATACTTGAAAGCTGTGATGACGCTACAAATGTAAACTGGAATCGACGCTATCGCGCTAACATGGATAAGATAAAAAGCGGGAGCATCTATAAAGTTGCAGAAGTCGTGCGCAGTCTGCTGCTCCGGGAAAAGAGTAAAGGGCTTTCCACCGGGGAAAGGAGAATGCTTGAGAGCGCCAAGCAGATACTAATGAGTGAGTTAATGATGGTTAAGGGAATTGACCGAAATGAGGTCACGGACTACCTGGAAAAGTTATTTGACCACCAGAATCTCTATGAGGCGGAAACTTTATAAGGATTTTAACTGATATAAAGAATTTAAGATCCTTCTATAATTTACCATAAGACATCGGGAGATGTCTTTTTATTTATAATAGTTTTGATCTATTCTTTTCGGCTATTTTAAACTATTTCCTGGTGGCGTATAATAATCCTTGAACTGGGGTAAAAATATACGTTATAATAATATGAAAAGAAAAACCGCAGGAAAGGAGGTGTAATAATGCTCAAAATTGTGATGCGTGTCCTTTTTACAATTATAAGTTTTGTAGGAGGTTATGAACTATTTAAAGTTGCATTTCCCTCTCTTATGGTAGCAACAGGATACCCGTTACCTCTTACTACGACTCCGTTTTCAGTTATGGGGGGAACGATATTTGGACTAATCTTTTATTTTATTACTCCCTCTATTGTTGATCATGTCGGCAAACTTGCTTCCTGGACGAATAATAAAATGAAATCTATTCCTACTCAGGACATTGTTCTTGGTGTTGTTGGGTTAATTATAGCACTGTTGATCGGTGTATTATTAAATTTCCCTCTTTCACGTATACCATGGGTAGGGCCCTATCTTTCCCTTGCAGTAACTCTTGTCCTTGCATATCTTGGAGTCACTTTTATCCTTAACAGAAAAGACGAGTTTTCATTGGTATCCTCTCATATTATCAGGCGTCCCGGTTACCAGGAAAAAAGAAAATCTTCTTCTGTAAAAGTGCTGGATACCAGCGTAATTATTGACGGAAGGATTATGGATATTAGTAATACAGGGTTTGTTGAAGGGGAACTTATTGTTCCGGGTTTTGTCCTGGAAGAGCTGCGGCATATTGCCGACTCTCCGGATCTGTTAAAGAGAAACCGGGGGCGCAGGGGACTTGATATCTTAAACAAGATGCAAAAGGAAATGGCTGTTGAAGTTAAAATTGTAAATAAGGATTACGAAGATATTAGTGAAGTAGACAGCAAGCTTATCAAGCTGGCTCAGGATATGGGAGGAATAATTGTAACCAATGACTTTAACCTTAACAAGGTTTGTGAACTGCAGGGTGTTTTTGTCTTAAATGTTAATGAGCTCGCCAATGCTGTTAAACCGATAGTTCTTCCCGGTGAAGAAATGAGCGCCCATATTATTAAAGACGGTAAAGAAACTGGCCAGGGAGTGGCTTATCTCGATGACGGAACTATGATAGTCGTTGAGGGTGGAAGGCGTTTTATTGGGGAGACAGTAGAGGTTCTTGTAACCAGTGTTCTTCAGACTGCAGCAGGGAGAATGATCTTTGCTAAACCAAAGAATAATACTGCGGAGAAAATTTCTCTCAAACAATAATGTCCTTTCAAAAAACCTCTATTACACACAAATAATGTTAATAGGTTGCCTTGTGTAAGGCGGGTTTGAGTACATAAGGTAACAAAAGTCTACGGGACAGCCATAGCTTGTTTATTTTCCTGGTTGTCCTTTTTTCTTAAGGATAGGAGACGACTGCCATGAAGGATCTGAGTCCTGCTTTACTTATTGCGGCAGCAGGCCAGGGGAGGCGTATGGGCGGTGACACGAAAAAACCCTACCTCCTTCTCGCCGGAAAACCTGTTCTGGCACATACCCTTGAGGTTTTTTTAAAGCTCAATCTTTTTTCCCTTGTTGGTGTTATAATTGCGCCCGGTGAAAAAGAAGCATTCAGGGAATGGGTTCTTGAACCTTTTTTTGCGGGGGAAGAGCGCCTTTTCCAGGTTGAAGGGGGCGAAGAACGCCAAATTTCTGTATTTAACGGGTTGAAATCCCTACAGGATAAAAAAGTCCATGAAGATGCCCTCGTATGTGTCCATGACGGTGCCAGGCCGCTGGTAGACGAATCTTTAATTTTAAATGTATATAGAGAAGCTTTAATCACTGGAGCAGCTATTGCCGGCGTTCCGCTGAAAGATACGATTAAAGAGATAGATTCCGACCATATGGTCAGGAAGACTCCACAAAGGGATCTGTTTATGGCAGTTCAGACCCCACAGTGTTTCAGTTTTTCAGTACTTTGGCAGGCACACTGCCAGGCAGCAGAGGCCGGTTTTTTTGGAAGCGATGATTCTTCGCTGGTGGAACGTCTGGGCATAAATGTAAAAGTTGTTCCCGGGAGTTATGAAAATCTGAAACTTACTACTCCTTCTGATTTGAGGATTGCCGAGGAATATCTGTCTTCGAGGAGGTTTCTGAAATGAATTTAAGAATTGGGATGGGTTATGATGTCCATGCCTTACAGGAAGATTTACCCCTTATTCTGGGAGGTGTAAAGATTCCTTTTCCACGGGGATTGGAAGGGTATTCCGATGCGGATGTGCTGCTCCATGCGATCATGGATGCCCTTCTCGGCGCGGCGGCCCTGGGGGATATCGGGAAACTTTTTCCTGCCGGAGATTCCCGTTATAAGGGAATCTCCAGCCTTGTGCTGCTCCATAAGGTTGCAATCCTTCTTTCCGAGGCAGATTTTGAAGTTAATAATCTGGATAGTGTAATCGTTGCAGAGAACCCCAAGCTGTCACCTTATGTGGAAATAATGCGCAGCAATATTGGGGAAGCTTTAGGTATTGAAAAAGACCTTGTATCAGTGAAAGCCACCACTACTGAGAGACTTGGCTTTACTGGTCGGGAAGAGGGAATTGCCGCTTACGCTATCGCCATGCTGCGAAAAAAATAGAGCGTCAAAGGTGCCTGGCACCAAACTTAATGTAAAATAATGTAAGGTGCCTGACACCAAACTTATTTACTTATTATCACTCATAGACAAACACACACGCATAGACAAACTTATTGACAGGTGTTTTAGATAAGGCTATAATTGTCTGTAATAAAACTTCATAGTATAGTGATGATGGGGAAGAGTACACTCGTGCCAGGACGCCAGAGAAGAACCTTCAGCGGCTGAAAGGGGTTCCAGTGCCAGGCTGTGTGGAAGTGCGCCTTGGAGCATTGTTCTGAACGGTAAGTCAAAAGAATAGTGATTTCCTTTTAGGAATTTAACGGTACCCGCCGTTATGGGGTTTTCGCAGGGCGGAGTAATTCTACCGCCCAGGCAGGGTGGAAACGGTTTAGCCGTCTCTGTGTGATAGAGACGGTTTTTAATTTTCTTAAAAGTTCGAAGGGATTGGTTGGATGTTTAATAGATTAAAAGGGGATATTAACGCTGTCTTTGAGAGAGATCCTGCGGCAAAAACTGTTTTAGAGGTCATTTTATGTTACCCCGGTTTTCATGCCATTGTTCTTCATAGATTCGTTCATTTTCTGTATAACAAAGGCCTGGTTGTTTTGCCTCGCCTTATTTCCCATTTTTCCAGATTAGTGACCGGTATTGAGATCCACCCCGGGGCAAAAATCGGAAGAGGCGTTTTTATAGATCATGGAATGGGTGTTGTTATCGGTGAAACAGCAGAAATAGGGGATAATGTTACTATCTACCAGGGAGTGACAGTGGGTGGCACGGGTAAGGAAAAGGGCAAGCGGCATCCTACAATCGGAAATAATGTGGTTATAGGTACGGGAGCCCATGTGTTGGGTCCCATTGAGATTGGCGAAGGGGGACGCATCGGCGCAGGTTCTGTAGTGCTGCAATCGGCGCCACCGGGCGCTACTGTTGTGGGTATCCCCGGTCGGGTGGTTCTTTATCGGGGGAAGAGAGTCACTCCCATAGATCTTAACCATGAGGACCTTCCCGACCCTGTTGCCCAGATGTTGAACTGCCTGCAGAATCAGATAGATGATCTGAGATGTCAACTGGAAAGTCGGAGTTGTTACCAGAAAGATGGGGAGGCGGAAAGAATTGATCAGGCTATATAATACACTAACAAGAAGTAAAGAACCCTTAAAACCGGTAGTGGAAGGTAAGGTAGGGATTTATGCCTGTGGTCCCACAGTCTATGATTATTTTCATATCGGTAATGCCAGGGTTTTTATTATTTTTGATGTTTTGAGGCGATATCTTGCTTATCGCGGCTATAAAGTAACTTTTGTACAGAACTTTACCGATATTGATGATAAAATGATCAAGAGAGCTAACGAGATGGGAATTTCTGTTAATGAACTGGCAGAGCGCTTTATAGATGCTTACAAAGAAGATACTGTATCTTTAGGAATTCTCCCTGCTGACCACCATCCCAGGGCAACTGAGCATATTCCTCAGATTATCGATTTGATAGAAAAACTTATGGAAAAAAATCTGGCCTATGAAGTAGACGGAGATATATATTTTCATGTGGATGCGTTTCCCGAATACGGCCGTCTTTCTCAACAAGATCTTGAAGAATTGGATCTGGGATCAAGAGTCGGGGTTGATCACAGGAAAAAACATCCCATGGACTTTGCTCTCTGGAAAAGTGTAAAATCAGGGGAACCATCATGGGAAAGCCCCTGGGGTTTGGGAAGGCCCGGGTGGCATATTGAATGTTCTGCCATGTCCATGCAGTACCTTGGTGCAACTATAGATATACATGCAGGAGGGCAGGACCTGATTTTCCCTCACCATGAAAATGAAATTGCCCAGAGTCAGGGTGCCAGCGGTCAACCTTTTGCCCGGCACTGGGTACATGTAGGTTACCTTAACATTGACCAGGAAAAAATGTCTAAAAGCCTCGGGAACGTCCTTACAATCAGGGAATTGCGTAAGAAGACAGACCCCATGGCGCTGAGGTTTTTTATGCTTTCCGCCCATTACCGTACACCTGTAAACTTCTCCGGAGAGTATCTGGACCAGGCTGTCAGGGCGCTGGAACGGCTTAATACGGTAATCTATAATCTTAAAAACGCGCTGACCAGGGTAACAGAGGGTAATCCTGATCATGATGAATCTGCTTTACTTAGCTCACTTGCAGAGAGCAGGGTTAGGTTCCTGGAAGCAATGGATGATGATTTTAACACTGCTGAAGGGCTTGCTGTGTTGTTTGAACTGGCAAAAAAAACAAATATTTACCTGAACCGCTCAGAGGGGCAGAAGAAAGAAATCCTTGAACCTATTCTTACATTCTATGAAGAGATTGATTCAATCTTCGACTTTATTAAAAAGGACTCTACCATTTTGAAGAAGGAAGTTGAAGAACTTATTGCCAAAAGGGATGAATTCCGCCGCAGCAAAGACTTTGCTTCTGCAGATGCAATCCGTGAAGAACTGAAAGAAAAAGGAATTCTTTTGGAAGATACACCTCAGGGGGTAAGATGGAAAGCGATAACTTAAAATACAAGGGTCAGAAATCAGAGTGCCGGGGAGCCTGAAAAAACAAGCTCTCTCAAGTATATTAGATTCAAAGAAGAATGTTAAAGGTGGTAATTTTAAAGCATGCCTAAAAAGGACAATTCTAATAATAGAAGTAAAAAGGAAAAAGGGAAACGCCCTTACCAGAAATCTTCTTCCCCACGGTTATCTCCTGATAAGAAAAAGTATGATCTGATTTGGGGACGTCAGCCTGTCCTTGAAGCTCTTCGTGCAGGTTTGCCTTTGGTAAGGGTTGAAATGCATGAAGCTGCCTTTGGGGGTATTATTAAGGAGATTATACAAAAAGCAGGGGAAAGGGGCGTTTTTATAGACAAAAAAAAGCTTCTAAAGCTGGAAGATGATATTCCCGGGCAAAATCATCAGGGGGTTATTGCCTATATGGAACCTTATGAATATCTTATTGTGCAGGATCTTCTGGAGAAGGCTATGAAAGGTAAAAAGGTTCCTTTTTTCGTAATGCTGGATCATATTCAGGATCCTCAAAATTTTGGGTCCCTGATACGGACAGCCTGTGCCGCAGGAGTTGATGGAATCATTATTCCACGCGACAGGGCCTGTGGAGTAACATCTGCAGTCTTTAAAAGCTCGGCCGGTTCACTGGCTTATGTCCCCGTGGCCCAAGCAGTCAACCTTACCAGAGAGGTGGAATATTTAAAAAAGGAAGGCTTCTGGTTAGTTGGAGCTGATATGTCTGGCGAGAAACCTTTTTTTGAGGCTGATTTTACTATTCCGCTGGTCTTGATTCTTGGGAGTGAAGGTAAGGGCTTATCCAGGTTATTACGTGAAAAATGTGATCTATTACTGCGAATACCTATTGTGGGGGAAGTATCTTCGTTAAACGTTGCCGTTGCGGGGGGAATTATACTTTACGAAGTCTTCCGTCAGCGCAGCAATAGATAGAAACTTTAATTAAGGAGTACTAAATGTCTTTGCTGATAATAGACGGATATAATATTATTAATTACTCCTGCTTTTCGCAAATAAAAAGACTATAAATGGAATTATATAACATAAATGGAAGCCATCTATCTGGACAAATATTTTGGGTAAGATATGCTGTTCTCAAAGATCTGCTAAGGAGGCGGTATGATGAGAACAAGCTATTT
>JAUSPO010000027.1 GCA_030656575.1 Bacillota bacterium | reverse complement strand
AGGCTTCATGTCCTGGTGTATCAAGGAAAACAACCTTCTTTCCACTTACTTCTGCCGTGTAAGCACCAATATGCTGGGTAATCCCACCTGCCTCTGTAGCCAAAACATTTGTTTCTTTGATAGCATCTAAGAGAGAAGTTTTCCCATGATCCACATGTCCTAATACTGTTATAACTGGAGGGCGGGGTTTTAAAGAATTATTGTCATCTTCTTCTTCCATAAAACTCAACAATTCTTCTTCGTCAGGATCTCTTTTTAATTCAAATTTTATACCGTACTCTTCAGATAGTATTTCCAGAATATCTTCAGTTAACTGCTGGTTTATATTTGATATTATTCCAAGTTCAAGTAGTTTTCCAAGGATCTCTGAGGCCTTTAAGTTTAACCTTCCGGCCAGTTCTCCCACTGTAACCCTTCCTTCTAAGAGGAGAGCATCCTGAACTTGCACCTTTTTTTCTAAAGTTAATCTAGCACTTTTCCTAGCCTTACGACCGTCTTTAATTGACTCTGTCTCAGACTCTTTATTGGGTGAAACGGAATCCTTACCAACCGTCTTCTCAGCTACCTTCTCAGTAATCTTAACAATTTCCTTTACTACGGGTTCATCTGTTTTAATTTCTTTCCGATCATTTTCATCTTTAATTGGTTTTTTTTCACCTTTTGTTAACATATCCAAAACTCTCTTGGCTACATCCTCATCCATAGTGCTCATGTGGTTTTTAACATCTACATTAAGCTCTTGTAGAACACTTATTAACTTCTTACTGTTGATTCCCAGTTCTTTGGCAAGTTCGTAAACCCTTACTTTTCCCAAATGATTACACCTCCATTAGTTTTTACCTCCTTAGCTGATACTCTGAGAAATGATACAACTTCAAGGTAAATGATTTGGATTAATCACATCCGGCTATTCCTCTAATTTATCCTTTAACATATCCATAATACCTTCGGGTAAAGATCTGCGCAAACTTTTTTCAAGACCCTTTCCTTTAACTGCCTTTCTTAGGCAGTCAACACTAGGGCAAATATATGCACCTCTACCTGGTTTTTTGCCAGTTACATCTAATTCAATTGCACCTTCGGGAGTTCTTACTACCCTGATCAACTCTTTCTTTTCCTTATTTGTACGACAACCAAGACACATTCTTTGTGGGATTTTACGTTTTTGCGCCATTGATCACGCCTCCAAATCTGAAAACAATAAAACATAAAGATGACTCAGATATTACTTTTCAGAGCTTATGATTCGGTCTCGCTGATCACATCCAAAACTTTTTCTTCTGCAGTATTGATTACTTCCTCAGAACCTAAATCTTCAATATTTTCTTTTTCCTCGTCAATAGCTATTTCATTATCTTTGGCGCTATTTTTTTCGCAGTACTTTGATTCACTTACAATATCTATCTTGCAACCAGATAGCTTTGCAGCCAAACGCACATTTTGTCCTTCTTTGCCAATGGCCAATGAAAGTTGATAGTCAGGCACTACTATTACTGCTGATTTATTATCGGGACGTATGATCACTTTTAATGTTTTGGCAGGGCTTAAAGACCTGGCTACAAAAACCTCAGGATCATCGCTCCATTCAACAATATCAATTTTTTCCCCTTTAAGTTCACTAACTACGGACTGGACACGTGATCCTTTGGGCCCAACACAGGCACCAACAGGATCCACATCCTTATTTCTGGAAAAAACAGCTACTTTTGAACGATTTCCAGGCTCTCTGGAAATAGATTTAATTTCTACAACACCGTTATAGATCTCCGGCACTTCCAGTTCAAATAAGCGTTTCAAAAGCCCTGGGTGGGTACGGGATACCAAAATTTGTGGTCCCTTTGTGGTCTTCTTTACTTCAATAATATAAGCCTTAATCCGATCTCCCTGTTTGTAAAGTTCTCCGGGGATCTGTTCTGTCGGTGTTAAAATAGCTTCCGTTTTTCCCAGGTTAATAATAGCATTTTTTTGTTCAAACCGCTGGACAAGACCTGTTACAATATCTTCCTCCCTATCAACATATTCCTCATAAACTAACTCCCTTTCTGCTTCCCTGATACGCTGAATCACTACCTGTTTTGCAGTTTGAGCAGCTACTCTGCCGAAATTTTTAGGAGTTACTTCTATTTCAACAATATCTCCTAATTGATACTGAGGATCTTTTTTCCTTGCCTCATCTATGTGAATTTCATGCTGGGCATTGAGAATCTTGTCAACCACATCCAAACAAGAATATACCCGTATTTCACCTGTTTCCCTGTTAATATAGACTCTAACATTATGTGCGGAATTAAAATTACGTTTATAGGCAGAAATTAATGCCGCTTCTATTGCTTCAAATAAGGTTTCTTTTTTAATGCCTTTCTCTTTTTCTATAGCCTCAAGAGCCAACATAAAATCCTGATTCACTTAACTACCCCCTTTATGCTGTTATTTATAGAAGAGGTTGGCTTTAGCAATCTCATGTAAAGGAATGCGAAATTGCTCTCCTCCATCAGTTTCAATAACGACAGACTCACCTTCCAGATCTAATAACAATCCTAGAAAATTTTTACAATCATTAATTTTAGCATACGTTTTAAGCTTTACATAGCTGCCTCTGAATCTTAAATAATCATCTTTTTTATAAAGAGGCCTTTCAATACCAGGTGAAGACACTTCCAGAGTGTAGCTGGAAGTTATAGGATCTTCTCTATCAAGAAGTTGGCCGAGAGCCTTATTTACCCTTTCACAATCTTCAAGACGAACTCCTCCCGGTCGATCAATGAAAACAACCAGATGAGGCTTTCCCCGATCCATTTTATATTCAATTCCCACTAGTTCAATATCCATCTCATTAATAACAGGTAAAGCTAACTCTTCAATGACTTTTAAGATATTTCGTTTTCCTTCTTCTTTGACCATCTTAACCTCCATTAACACTTATCACTACAAGTAAGACTTCTTAGTTCGTTACTACCGCCGTAGTGGGATTTGTATCCAAACACAGTTATTTTACGAATAAAGAGTGGGTAAGCCCACTCTTTAGTAATTTACATCCTTTTCTTGAAATATTCTACCATAAAACACGATGATATGCAAGAGAAGCCTACTTTAACGAGTCAACACGAGTTAAATATTTTATTATTTCCCAGTACATTTTCATTCTGGCAGCCATCCCTTTCCAGACTCCCATTTTTTCTTCTTTCATAACATGAGACATATCCCTCAAAATTACATCTTTTACTCTAATACCAGAGGATTCCATAAAACGGTTTAATGCTACCTCCACACCAAATCTGGCTACATCAAGGTCAGAAATCTGTTCAAGTAAGGAAAATTTCAAAGCTCTTTGACCAGACAAATGAGGAGCCATTTTCTGGGCAAAATCAGTAGCTATTCTCCCTTTTTCAAAGATTCCTATTGTCATATCGGCTTCATCGTTAATAACCGGTTCAAGAAGATTATGGACATGCTTTTGAGTTAAGCCAATTAAATCAGCATCAAGGAATAGAACCACTTCTGCTTTAAAATTATCCAGCCCTGCTTTTAAAGCCCCTCCCTTACCACGGTTCTCACTTAGCTCCACAACTTCGACTCCATAACTCTTAGAAACATTAACAGTGTTGTCTGTTGAACCATCGCTAACAACAATTACCTTTTTAATTAATGAATTTTCTTTTAATACAGCTAAAACTTGTCCAACAGTTTTTTCCTCATTATAGGCAGGGATAATTGCAATAGCATCCATTTCTTAGATATCCTCCCGTTCCTTCTATTTTTTACAGGGATATGTTTTAATTATTTCTTTAATTTCTTTTTCCAAGGCATGGATAAGTTCTTCAGAGGCTACTTTTTTTAATACCTTTCCATCTCTAAATAATACTCCCAGATTATTGCCTCCTGATATACCAATATCGGCTTCCCGTGCTTCACCGGGGCCGTTAACAGGGCATCCCATCACAGCAATTTTCAAAGGATAAGATATGTCCCTGACAGCCACTTCGACTTTTTCTACTAATTCCGTAAGATTAATTTTACAGCGACCGCATGTTGGACATGAGACAATATCAGGACCAAACGTTCTAATACGGGCAGATTGCAAAATAAGCCTGGCTATTTCTATTTCATCGACTGGATTTCCTGTTAATGAAACTCTTATCGTATCTCCTATTCCATTCAGCAGTAGGGAACCAATACCAAGTGAATATTTAATTACTCCTTTCATACCGCGCCCTGCTTCAGTAACCCCAAGATGTAACGGGTATGGCATCAAATCCGATATTTTATTATAGGCTATAAAATTAGTAACAACGTTTGAAGCTTTGAGTGAGATAATTATATCCCTAAAATCAATCTTTTCCAAAAAATCTATCGTTCGAAGAGCTGATTCTACAAGAGCATCAGGTGTTGCCCCACCATATTTTTTTCTCAGGTCCTTATTTATTGAACCGGCATTTACTCCAATTCTTAAAGGGATGCCCTTTTCCTTAGCTTTGTAAGCTATCTGCGCAAGTTTTTCATCTCCTCCGATATTACCAGGATTAATCCTGATTTTATCAGCTCCCTCTTCGATACAAAGAAGTGCTAATCGATAATCAAAATGTATATCTGCCACAACGGGAATCAGTGAATTCTTTTTAATAATTCCAAGTGCTCTCGCAGCCTTTTCGTCAGGAACTGCCAACCGCACAATTTCACACCCGGCCTCATATAGTTTATTAATCTGGTCTAAAGTAGCCTTCAGATCAGATGTATCTGTATTTGTCATAGATTGAATAGAAACGGGAGCTCCGCCTCCAATAATGACATCCCCGACTTTAACTGGTATAGAATTATCCCTCATCAACTCACCCCTCATGGTCATTAGAAGAAGAGACGGGTTATATCCTGGAAAGCAATTAAGATCATCAGCATTATGAGCACAGTAAAACCAATAAAGTGAATGAAACCCTCTTTTTGGGAATCTATTGGCTTACCTCTTATGCCTTCTAAAGCGAGAAATATTAGTCTGCTTCCGTCCAAAGCAGGAATTGGCAGCAGATTAATAATTCCCAAATTAATACTAATAATCGCTGCAAGTGAAAAAAGATTACTTACCCCTGTTTGCGTCACCTCACCAATTACTGCAACTATTCCCACGGGCCCTGCCACATCGGCAGGAATATCACCAGTAATCATCTGGGCTAAACTGAGGAAAATTAATTTAACAAAAAACCAGGTATAAGTGAAACCAAGACCAATAGAAGACAAGAAAAGGTATTTTTCATAAACCGGAGCTATTCCTATTAGTCCCCTGCCGTTTTCTTCAACTGGAACGACAGGGATGACAAATTCACTTTTTTCTCTTTCAACGAGCAAGGTTATTTGATTTTCAGGATTCGCGTTGATGTAAGAGACTACGTTGTCCCATCTTTCCATTTCCACCCCATCAATAGATCTAATTATGTCCTGATCCCTTAACCCTGCATCATAAGCCCTGCTTTGAGGAAGAACTTCACCGATTTGTGTATTTTGTGTTTGAGGAACTCCCCAAAAAAAGAAATAAACAAGGGAAAAAAGTACTACCGCCAATAAAAAGTTCATAACTGAACCTGCGGCGATCACAGCAAGACGAGAACTTAATGTTTTTTCCTGAAAACTACCCTTTTTATGAGAATCTTCCGGATCCTCACCAAGAAGACGGCAAAATCCCCCCAGAGGGAAAAGCCTTAAAGTAAAGCGGGTTCCCTTTTTTTCCCATCCGAATAGTTCTTTTCCGAATCCAATTGCAAATTCCAATACACGTATGCGTACCAATCTGGCTGCCAAAAAATGTCCAAGTTCATGAACAAAAATTAACAATCCAAAAATAACAATGGAAGCAATAATCGTGTTTAACATTAACATTCTCCTTTAATTTTTTGCATAGCAATTCTTGTTTCTTCCCTTGCCCAGTTATCCGCAGCAGCAACGTCCTGAAGAGAAGGATTTAATTTAACGTTATGCTTTTTCATAATCTCGTCTAATAAGGCAGAAATATGTAAAAAAGATATGCTGCCTTTTAAAAATTGCTCTACAGCAACTTCGTTGGCCGCATTTAATACAGCAGGCATTGTTCCTCCTATTTCTCCTGCATTATAAGCATAATACAAACATGGAAAATTATTCCGATCAGGTGGAATAAAATTCAGTACATGACTTTTTTTCCATTGTAAACGAGGAAATTTGTTTTCCCATCTTTTTGGATAACTCAAAGCATACTGTATGGGAAGGAGCATATCGGGAAGGCCCATTTGTGCAATCGTTGAGCCATCTTTAAACTCTACCATAGAATGCACAATGCTTTCAGGATGTATGACAACTTCTATCTGTTTAAAATCCAGGTTAAATAACCAATGGGCTTCAATAACCTCAAAACCTTTGTTCATTAATGTCGCTGAATCTATAGTTATTTTAGCCCCCATTTCCCAATTCGGATGTTTTAGAGCCTGTGCAGGAGTAACAGCCGCAAGCCTTTCTTTTTCCCAACCTAAAAAAGGACCGCCTGAAGCCGTTAAAATGATCTTATTTACTTCGTCTGTATGACCGGACTGCAGGCATTGAAAGATGGCGGAATGTTCACTATCTATGGGCAAAATTGTAATGTTTTTTGACCTTGCTTCTGCCATAATTAACTCGCCGCCAACAACAAGAGCTTCTTTATTGGCCAGAGCAACTTTTTTATTTTCTTTCAAGGCAGCTAGCGTCGGACGTAGTCCGCTAAAACCAACAAGTGCAATTACAACAAGTTCCACATCATGCCAAGTTGAGAGAACATGCAGGCCATCCTCACCTGAAAACACAGAAGTCTTAAGATCTTTGATACGATTTTCCAACTGAAGCGCTTTTTCTTTTTCCAACACTGCCACTGCCAAAGGGTTATACTTTCTAATTTGTTTTTCTAAAAGGTCAATATTCCCTCTTGTGGATAACCCCATAATCTTAAATTTATCCTGAAAATGATCTATTACCTGTAATGTTTGCGTTCCAATAGAACCGGTTGAACCTAAGATTGTGATATTCTGAACCATTGAAATTTCTCCTCTTATTAATTATAACAAATTTACCATATAAAAAATAGTCTTGATTCTTCCTGCCATTTACAGTAATAATAAAAATTTGAAATAAATGTAGAAAAATGGGGCGGCAAAAAGCAGGCTGTCAAAGCGATCCAGTATTCCACCATGACCCGGGAGGAGATCTCCTGAATCTTTGGCATTTACTGCTCGCTTGAGGGCGGACTGGCTTAAATCTCCAAGAGTACCGGCAATACCTGTCATGAACCCTAAAAGTAATGCCGTCTGTACATTTAGATAGGGCAATAAAAATATCTTGTATACCAATAATCCGGCTAAAGTGCTTCCTGCTAATCCTGCAATAGTCCCTTCTACCGTTTTTTTCGGACTTATTTTCTTTGCTAACGGTGTTTTTCCTAACATACTTCCAACTATATATGCCATGATATCAACAGACCAGATCAGAATAATTAAAATAACCGTTAAAACCAAACCGTCAGGAAGTAATCGGATAAGCAATAAAAAACTAGCCAAACCTACTGTATATAGTATCCCCCAATAAGAAATTGCAGATTCCCAGTATTTTACTTTGGAATGAAAAAAAACCGGGAAAAGGCTGAATGCAGCAAAAAAAAGAACCCATAAAGAAATAAGAAGGGGCATGTTCTCTTTAAAAACAGCATAAAGAGCAAGGGGAACAAATATGTAACCTGTCGTTTCAACAGGGTTCAACCCCCCTTTTCTCATAAGAGAATAATACTCTTTTAACCCAATAATAGAAATAAGAAGTATGAACAGGCCGTACCAATAACCTCCGAAATATACAAAAATAAGAAACACTGGAACTCCAACTAAAGCAGTTAACACCCTTGTTTTTAGCATTAATACACCACCTATATCCTAATACTCCCATATCTTCTTTCTCTTTTTTGGTAATCATGAATCGCTTTTAAAAAATGTTTCTTTTTAAAATCAGGCCAAAGCACTCTTGTAAACCACAGTTCGGTATAAGCTGCCTGCCATAGTAAAAAATTGCTGATTCTTAACTCACCACTGGGTCTAATTAATAAATCAGGATCAGGCAAACCGCTTGTGTATAAATATTTTTCAAATAATTTTTCTGAAATCTCTTCAGGTCGAAGATTTCCCTTTGTTACCTCGATAGAAATACTCTTTACGGCAAACAAAATTTCTGAGCGGCTACCGTAATTAAATGCAAAGTTTAAAATCATTCCAGAGTTATTTTTTGTATCTTCCCTTGCTTTTTTAATTGCTTTTTGTGTTCTATGGGGAAGCTGTTCCAAATCACCCATAGCTTTAATTAGTATGTTTTTATCAATTAGATTCTGCAGTTCCTTTTGAAGATACTCCTCAGGCAGTCGCATGAGAAAGTCTACTTCCCACCTGGGCCTTTTCCAATTTTCTGTTGAGAAAGCGTAGAGAGTCAGTACCCGTATGCCAAGTTCACCTGAACACTTTACTATCTCTTTTAAGGTGTTCATGCCTGATTTGTGACCGGATATTCTGGGTAATCCTCTTTTCTTCGCCCAGCGGCCATTGCCATCCATAATAACGGCCACATGTTCCGGAAGTTTTTTTTTCAGGATAAGATCGATAAGTTCGACTTCTTTTTGGTTCGTTTGTTCTATCACCTTTATCACCTATGTAATTTATAAATATACCCCCGGCAGGGGGGTGAAATTAACTGGCTTCTTCTGCAAAAATTAATACTACCATGTTTTCATGCTCAATCTGTTTTAGAACACGACATTGCCGGGTAGATACTTCATTTTGTTTATGCTTCTCTCTCAAAATAGGGGTGGTCTTCTTTAAGGTAAAATTTATTCCATTTTCCTTAAGGATTTTTTCTGCTTCGTCTATTCGATATGAAGTTAGATCGGGAATCTTTTCAAACAAAATAATCCACTCTTTTTTAGACCTCCATAATATCTTTTTCTTTCAAATCAGTTATTTGCTCAACTTTTTCAATCTCTTTTTTGGTCAAATCCTGAATTTCATCCTGAGCAATCCTTAGGTTATCTTCAGAAATCCTTCCACTTTTTTCACCTGCTTTTAGTAAATCGTTTGCTTCACGACGAATGTTTCTGATAGCAACTTTCGCATCTTCTGCTTTTTTTCGGACGGTTTTAACAAGTTCTTTTCTTCTTTCTTCTGTAAGCTGGGGAACCGAAAGTCTTATAACATTACCATCATTATTGGGAGTTAAGCCCAGGTCTGACTTTAAAATCGCCTTTTCTATTTCACCAATAATGCTTTTATCCCATGGCTGAATAAGAAGCAACCTTGGTTCAGGTGCTGAAATCGTGGCCATTTGGTTTAGAGGCGTGGGATTATTATAATAATTAACAATAACCCTGTCTAACAAAGTCGGAACAGCTCGCCCGGCACGGAGTGTACTCAATTCTTTCTTAAATACCTCAACACTTTTTTCCATTTTCATTTCAGTATTTTTAAAGATTTCTTCCATTACTTGCTTTCACCCCTTACAATTGTTCCCAGTTTTTCGCCCATAATAACCCTTTTTATATTGTCCGATTTGTTCAAACCAAATACCACAAGAGTAATCTTGTTATCCATACAAAGGGAAGCAGCAGTGGAATCCATAACACCAAGCCCCCTCTTTATAACTTCTATGTAACTTAATTCTGTAAATTTTTGTGCCTCAGGATTAGTAAGGGGATCCATGTTGTAAATAGCGTCGACCTTTCCCTTCGCAAGCAAAATAACCTCTGCCTCAATTTCTGCAGCCCTTAAGGCAGCAGTTGTATCCGTGGAAAAGAATGGATTTCCAGTACCCCCCGCAAAAATTACAACTCTTCCTTTTTCAAGATGCCTGATTGCTCTTCTGCGAATGTAAGGTTCAGCAACCTGCTTCATTTCTATGGCTGACTGAACCCGGGTATCCACATTAAGGCTTTCCAGGGCATCCTGTAAGGCAAGTGAATTTATCACTGTAGCAAGCATACCCATATAGTCTGCTGCAGCGCGGTCCATACCTCTCTCGCCAGCGATTGCCCCCCTCCAGATATTCCCTCCTCCAACTACGATGGCTATCTGTACTCTATATTTTTTAACTTCTTTAATTTGTTCAGAAATATTTTTTAATACCTCATAATCAATTCCATAGCCCTTTTCTCCAGCAAGAGCTTCCCCGCTCAGCTTGAGGATAACCCTTTTATATACAGGCAGACTCATATTGAAACCTCCACTTATTATCATGATTGAAGAACTGAATACAGTAGAATCTTCCCCTCTAAAGCTCATAAAAATACACTTTTAGGCCGGAATAATGCCTTCAAATCATTATCTAATTACAGCATAACCATTCCACCATCAATACAAAGTGTCTGCCCGGTAATGTAACCGGATTCTTCAGAGGCGAGAAAAACCACTGACGGTCCAATTTCTTCTGGTTGAGCAAAACAACCCATCGGCATACGTTCCAGATATTTATACTTAAACTTTGGATCATGCGCAATGACTTTCGTCATATCAGTATCAGCCATGGGAGCTATATTATTAACCCTGATCCCATAAGGAGCCAGTTCCCTGGCAGCTGATTTTGTTAAGGCATATACTCCACCCTTGGCAGCAGCATAGTTTATCTGTCCCATTGATCCCAGTAAGGCTTCAGACGAGGTCACATTAATTATTGAACCGGACTTCTGCTGCATCATCGGGGAAGCTACAGCCTG
Source organism: Bacillota bacterium (assembly GCA_030656575.1). Lineage (GTDB taxonomy): Bacteria > Bacillota > Dethiobacteria > DTU022 > UBA8154 > JAUSPO01. The sequence goes on along the minus strand of JAUSPO010000027.1, from coordinate 435 downwards.
CAGACAGTTAAAAACACCTGTCAAATTCACCCTGATTACTTCAGACCATTTTTCTTCAGACATTTTCCAGAGCATAGCGGGATTATATATGCCGGCATTATTAAAAAGTATATCAATCCGTCCAAAGTGACCCAGCACATCCTCTACAAGTTTGAATACCTGTGATCTTTCACCAACATCAACCTGCCTGGGCATAACACACCGGCCTAATTTTTCTGTATCTAAAACTACACTGTCATCGGCTGTAATTGTCCGACTGACAATTACAAGATCAGCGCCTTCCCGTGCCAGGGTTAATGCCACCGAACGTCCAATGCCCTTACGCCCTCCGGTTACCAAAGCAACCTTACCTTTTAATCTCATAAATAGATCCTCACTACTGGTTTACTCCCCAGAATCATTTACCAATTATAAGTAATTCACCTTTTGAAACGG
>JAUSPO010000017.1 GCA_030656575.1 Bacillota bacterium | reverse complement strand
GTTCCTACAGCAAAAGTAAGGCACCCGTACCCAAACGAAAGGCTTTCACGTCACATACCCGAAGTAGGAGCCGTATGAGGTAGTTCCTCAAGTACGGATCTGTGCGGGGGGCGCCCGGCAACGGGCGTTCCTACCGCGATTGAAATAAAAGATGAGATTGAATCTAAATTGAACAGAGAAGTAGATTTGATCCATGCTCCAGTAGATGAGAATTCTTTAATTAAAATTAATAAGGTTGTTGATATTTATGAACAATAGAGACGACCAAATAGTAAATCGTTTTTTAAAGCGGATCCATAACCGTTATGGGTTCGCTTATTTTTAATATAGCGTTATATATATTTTGGGTGTCTGCAGTTTCGACGAAGGAACTGTTCCCGTGGCTTAGCGATGTGCAAAATAAGCTTACTGCATATAATAATTGGCCCATTTTAATTTTTAAAAGTATTTATTAATACATTTTCCTTGTATTTTTCGTATTATTATTGTATCATTTGAATATAATATAACTAAAGGAGCGATTAGAATTTGAGTTCGGAGAAACGAGAGACAAAGAAATATACAGTTTTTACTCCGGATGATATAAAAGAATACCTTAAATATCTGAGGAGAGCATTCCTTGATGGCAAATATTCCATATCGATTAATGAGAACAGGCAAGAAAACATTGATTTTATCGAAGAATATAAAATTGATTCAAAAAAAGAAACAGAAATCTTTTTAAGCCTGCAGCATGATGATTTTTGCTATGCTGTTGATAACGAAAAAGAAGCCTTTGCCCACGAGCGTTTATACATATTCTGTAAAGATTATAAATTGGACCATTGGGGATATTTGGAGCCTGTTGAAATATATATGAAAACCAATATGACCCAAACAAGACGAGGTGATGATTTTATCATTGTTGTATCTTTCCATAAAAGAAATAAGCCAATCACGTATCTCTTTAAATAAATGTTGTCACTTATAAACCAATCAACAATAGTAATTAAAATAAGGGGGATTAAAATGATGAGTTTTTGCGAAAAATGCCATGATATGGCGGAATATACGGTTAGCGAAAGGAAAAAAACTAAAAGCATAAAAGGAAAGGAGATTCAGTACTCTGGCAAAGAAGCATATTGCAGTGAATGCGGCAATGAAATATTTGTTGCTGAGGTTCGTGATTATAATTTGCAGATGCTTGATAAGGCTTTTAGGGAGCAAGAAAAACTTATTTCAGTGTCTGACATCGAACGCATCCTGAAAAAATACAATATCGGTAAAAGGCCACTATCTTTACTATTAGGTTGGGGAGAAGGTACTCTTACTAGATATCTAAATGGTGATATTCCCACCAAACTGTATTCTGATACACTTAAGAGAATTCTTATTGATGAAAAGTATATGACCCAAATATTAGAACAGAATAAAGAACAAATTACAGCGCACGCTTATGGCCTTTGTGAACAGGCTCTGGGAAAAATTGATCAAGAGATTGCTCAGAATACATTTGAACTTGAAAATGAAGATAAGATCGACAGTGTTGTGAAATATTTATTGATCCATTGCTCGGAGATCACACCGATGGCATTGCAGAAGCTTCTTTATTATGCCCAGGGATTCTATAAGGTTTTTAATGGAGAATATCTGTTTAAAGACGATTGTGAAGCATGGGTGCATGGCCCTGTTTACAGAAATATTTATTACAGATATAAAGATCATGGATACAATCCTATCGAAGAGAATACTACTGAATATGGATCCATCGAACTTACTGAAACCGAGGAAGAGATACTCAATAGTGTCATTACGAATTTTGGATGCTATAGTGGTAAGACGTTGAAGAGGATGATTCACACTGAAACTCCATGGATGGTTACGAGGAAAGGACTCGGTGAACACGAAGGATCTGATAGGATTATCCATAAAGAACTGCTTGCCGACTACTTCAGCAAGCTCAAATCAAAATACAACATGCTGAATATATTTGATATTAAGGATTACAGTATGGATTTATTTAGAAAACTTTATCATTAGTTCAGAAGGGTGTCAGAAGGGTGTCAGGGGACGGTTCTTCTGACACCCTTTTCTATGCTTTTTTCAACACAATTCTCCTACCCGGTTATCCGAACTAACTGCCTTATCTTATTGAAATCTTTGGGCCGAACACCTTATGTAAGATTAACTTAACTAATGCAATAATGATAAGGTTTTAACGGCTAATTTCAGCATAATAGAAGATTTAATAGGGGGATATGACTTAGAAAATTTACTGTTGAAATTACGGTAGCGGGAGTTGACAGAAGAAAGTAGAGTAGCTATAATAAAAAGGGAGCGGGTTCGACTTCCGCCAGTTCCACCATGGTATGCAAATAATCTAGTCCCTTAGCCGTAAAGGAAGTGACGGGATTTTTTTACTTTTGTAAGTAGGTTTTGTCTATTTTCTAAAAGTTTTAAAGTAAGGAGGTGAAAATATGTTGCGTAGGAACAAAGGTTTAATACTATTAGTAGCTATGGTACTGGTGGCTATCTTATTTGCGGGTTGTTCACAAGGCGCTGCACCTGCGCCTGCAGGTGGTGGCGGAACTGAAAAGCTACAGGGAGAGGGTCAGGGATTTAAAGAAGGTTCTCCTATAAAAGTGGAAGTAACCCTGGAGGAAGGTAAAATTACTGCTATAGAAATTTTGGAGCATGAAGAAACAGCAGGAATCAGCGATCCTGCATTCGAAAAAATTCCCCAGGCAATCATTGATGCTCAGAGCACCAATGTGGATGCAGTCTCAGGGGCTACCAAGACATCTGAAGGGATTAAAGCAGCAGTCAAGGATGCAACCGGTAAATAATCCTGTATTATTTGATGAAAAATGCGAATAGTAAAAATAGGAATCCTGAATATGGATTCCTATTTTTTTATGAAATGGGGAGGGATTGGATGAGCACAATCAATAAAATATTCAGCGGTGGATTCTGGGAAAAAATATGGTTGGAAGCGGGATTATTGCGTCGCGGCAAAAGAAGCGTTGATGACAGTAAAGGGACTTCTGCCTGGGACAAAAGGGCAGGGCATTTTAACCGCAAGGTCAGTGGAGAGGACGGTTCTGCCAGAACAAACACTATCTTAAAATTTCTCCGGGAAGAAGGGGCACTCTATCCAGGCATGAAAATTATTGATGTGGGATCCGGGCCGGGTTCTGTTACCATGCTGCTTGCAGAAACGGCAGGAGAGGTTTATGCCCTGGACCCTGCTGTTAAGATGCTGACAATTCTCCAGGAAAAAGCCAGAGAGAAAGGAATAAATAATCTACATACTGTTCAAGCCCGTTGGCAGGAGATAGACCTCAAAGCAAAGGGATGGGAGGAAGCCTTTGATCTTTCCTTTGCATCCATGTTTTTCGCTCGATGACGGAGGTCTCGGGCTTTTTTAATGCCAAGAAACGAAGGAGATTAAGAATATGAATCAAGAGATGACCATTCGAAAAGTGCCGGTATCCGAGATCAAACCAGCACAATATAATCCACGTAAAGACTAATCAGGTTCCGGGGCACCTTGCCTCACATCAAAGTGATATTTTATCAAGATAAATAACAAGGTGACAATATCACAGATTAAACAAAATTACGGTAGCGGGAGTTGACAGAAGAAAGTAGAGTAGCTATAATAAAAAGGGCGCGGGTTCGACTTCCGCCAGTTCCACCATGGTATGCAAATAATCTCGTCCCTTAGCCGTAAGGTAAGCGACGGGATTTTTATTTTTGTAAGTAGGTTTTGTCTATTTTCTAAAAGTATTGCTATATGTATCTATTTGGGTAAAATAAGAAGTGAAAAGAAGAATCAGAACAAGAAAATTATCTGATCATCTGAAAAATGTTTAAATCAAATTTTGTGGGGGTATGAGGTTTATGGAGGATTATAATGCTAAAGAGCTTGAACCTAAATGGCAATCTTACTGGATGGAAAGTGGTTTTCATAAGACGGTGAAGGACTCTTCCAAGGAGAAGTACTACGTCCTGGAAATGTTTCCTTATCCATCCGGGAAACTACATATGGGACATATGAGAGTCTATTCCATTGGAGATGTCCTCGCCCGTTTTTTAAGAATGCGTGGTTTTAATGTCCTCCATCCCATGGGATGGGATGCTTTTGGTTTACCTGCAGAGAATGCTGCCATTCAGCATGGTGCTGACCCTGCAGAGTGGACTGATTTAAATATTGCTGCTATGAAAAAACAGCAGGATGCATTGGGGCTTAGTTATGACTGGGAGCGTGAAGTTACAACATGTTATCCCGATTACTACCGCTGGAACCAGTGGCTTTTTCTTCTATTCTATGAAAAGGGACTGGCCTATAAGAGGAAAGCGCCTGTTAACTGGTGCTCCTCGTGTAATACGGTTTTGGCTAATGAACAGGTTGTTGACGGAGGATGCTGGCGCTGCGGCACGGAAGTTTCCCCGAGGGAATTGGAACAGTGGTTTCTTAAAATAACAGATTATGCTGATCGTCTTCTGGAAGACCTTAAACTTCTGGATGGATGGCCCGAGAGAGTAAAAACCATGCAGGAAAATTGGATTGGACGCAGCCGGGGAACTGATATTGTTTTTAATGTCAGGGAAACAGGCGAAGACTTAACGGTCTTTACTACGAGACCGGATACACTTTTTGGTGTTACCTATATGGTTCTTGCGCCGGAACATCCGATGCTTGACAAACTGATAGAAGGTAACCCCAAAAGTGAGGAAATTAAAGCATTCGTACGGCAGATACGACGGGAGAGCGAAATTACCAGGACTTCTGCTGAGACTGAAAAAATAGGGCTATTTACAGGCGCCCATGCTGTTAACCCTGTTAACGGAGAAGATGTTCCGATTCTTGTGGGGAATTATGTGCTTATGAGCTACGGGACTGGCGCTGTCATGGGAGTGCCTTCCCATGATCAGAGAGACTTTCTTTTTGCTCAGAAGTACAACCTCCCTATTCGTGTTGTTGTTAATTCGCCAACTCAGGATTTAACGGTCGGACCCCTGACAGAGGCTTACGAAGAACCTGGACATATGGTTAATTCAGGGAAGTTTAACGGTTTGTCAAACGAAGAGGCCAAAGAGGCTATCACGCAGCGGCTTGTGGAAGAAGGAAAAGGAGGATACCGTGTCAGATATCGCCTGCGGGATTGGCTGGTTTCACGCCAGCGCTATTGGGGCACTCCCATTCCAATCATCTATTGTGAAGGCTGCGGTCCCCTTCCTGTTCCCGAAGAGGAACTTCCTGTCATGCTGCCCAAAGGTATTAATTTAACAGATCTAAAGCAGTCACCTTTGGCCGAATGTGTTGATTTCTATGAAACGACTTGTCCCCGTTGTGGCAGTGAAGCACGGCGGGAAACTGATACAATGGATACCTTTTTCTGTTCTTCCTGGTATTATATGCGCTATGCTGATCCTTGTGAAGATAAAGCTCCGTTTAAAAAGGAAGATGTGGATTACTGGCTGCCGGTTGATCAGTATATCGGTGGTATTGAGCATGCGGTGCTGCACCTCCTCTATTCGCGTTTTTTCACTAAGTTTCTCCATGACCAGGGCCTTGTGGAAATGAATGAGCCATTCAAGCGTCTTTTGGCCCAGGGCATGGTTTATAAAGACGGCGCAAAAATGTCCAAGTCCAAGGGCAACGTGGTTTCACCTGACGAGATCATTGATCGTTACGGGGCCGATACGGGAAGGCTCTTTATTCTTTTTGCCTCTCCTCCTGAAAAAGATCTGGACTGGAACGATCGTGGCGTAGAAGGCTGCTATCGTTTTTTACGCCGGGTCTGGCGTATCTTTCAGCTGAACGTGGACCTTTTCAGGGAGAACCATTCCCCAAAAAGCCCCCTTTCGGATCTACCTTCTCCCGGAAAAGAGGAAGAAAAACTAAAGAGGAATTTGCACGCTTCCATAAAAAAGGTTACCGTGGATATTGAAGAGCGTTTTAATTTTAATACGGCGATTAGCTCGATCATGGAACTTGTCAATGCAATCTACGGTTATATGAATGAAGCAGGTGATGAGCGCAGGGTGCAGTACAGGGACCTTCTCTGCGAGGTGATTGAAACGACGATTATCATTCTTGCGCCTTTTGCTCCCCATATCAGCGAAGAACTCTGGCATCTTTGCGGGCATGAAGACAGTGTGCACGTGCAAAAGTGGCCGTCTTATGATCCCGGCGCACTGCAGGTGGAAGAGGCGGATCTTGTTATTCAGGTAAACGGAAAGGTAAGAGGTCGGGTTTTTGTGCAGGTAAATTCCTCAGAGAAGGAACTATTGGAGGAAGCATGGAAACATGAAAAAGTCAGGCCGTTTCTGGAAGGAAAAGATATTATTAAAACAATCATAGTTCCCGGGAAACTCCTTAATATTGTTGTACGATGAACAGTAAACCTGAAAAGTGGGCCAGGAAAGAGGAACTCTGGCCCATTTTAGGATCTTCGGCGGGAATCCCCGGGGTCTGTTGACCCCGAGATGAAAGCCGATTAAAAGCAACTATATGTTATGGTATATACGAAGATTAATACTTGCATTAATAGCATATATTTGTTATACTATATGTATGCCAAACATACATGCGAGAACGTGCGTTTATAACATATGGTATCATGTTGTCTGGTCAACGAAATATCGGAAAAGAGGATTGACCGGCCAGGTGGCTGAGTATTGTCAAAAACTATTTAATGAGATTGCTGATGAGTTTGAGTTCCGGATTGCTGAGATAGAGATTATGCCGGATCATGTGCATCTGTTTATTACGGCACATCCCAAGAAAGCACCCGG